>NZ_BCAG01000006.1:300000-600000 GCF_001293685.1 Desulfatitalea tepidiphila
AAGAGGGCGTGCCCAAGCGTGCCATGGCCGTGGTCCACGACCTGACCCAGATCAGACGGGCCGAAGCGGAAAAGCGGGAACTCGAAATCAAGCTCCACAACGCCCAGAAACTGGAATCCCTGGGGAGACTGGCCGGTGGTGTGGCCCATGACCTGAACAACATTCTCAGCGGCATCGTCACCTACCCGGAGCTGCTTCTGCTCGACCTGCCGCAAGAAAGCCCCCTGCGGGTTCCGCTGCAGACCATCAAACGATCCGGCGAAAAGGCGGCCGGCATCGTTCAAGATCTTTTGACCCTGGCGCGCCGGGGCGTTGCCACCAAAAAGGCCATCGATCTCAACCGAATCGTCGAAGAGTTCATGACCTCTCCTGAATATCGGAACATCACCGCTTCCCAGAACGACCTGCAGGTGGAAACCCGTATCGCCGATCAGACACTCCATGTGACCGGATCCGAGGTGCACATCTCCAAATCCCTCATGAATCTCGTGTCCAATGCCGTGGACGCCATGCCCAACGGCGGCCGGCTCACCATATCGACCGGAGATTGCTACATCGACAAGCCCATGCAAGGGTTCGAAGTCATACCGAAAGGTGAATTCTGCACCCTCGAGGTGGCCGACACGGGCATCGGCATATCGGACACCGACCTGCAGCATATTTTCGAACCCTTCTACACGAAAAAGACCATGGGCCGCAGCGGCACGGGCCTGGGCATGTCGGTGGTGTGGGGCACCATCAAAGATCATGAAGGCTTTATCGACATTCGGACCCAGGAGGGCCGGGGCACCACCTTCGTCCTCTATTTCCCCGCCTCGCGCCTCAGATTGGAAGCGTCGGTGCCGGCCCATATCGACGACTATCTCGGCAAAGGAGAATCGATTCTCGTCATCGACGATGCCGCCGAACAACGCGAGCTGACCACCGAAATGCTCAAACGGCTCGGCTATCGGGCCGACAGCGCATCCAGCGGCGAGGAGGCCGTGCGCCTGATCCGGAAACAAAACTATGACCTGCTGATCCTGGACATGATCATGCCCGACGGCATGAACGGCCAGGAAACCTATCGGCAAATCATAAACGTCTACCCATGCCAGAAAGCGGTGATCGCCAGCGGATATGCCGAAACGGATCAGGTGCACGAGACGCAGCGACTGGGTGCCGGCACCTATGTGAAAAAGCCGTATACCCTCGAACAGATCGGACTGGCGGTTCGCTCGGAACTGGATAAAGCCTGACCCGACAGAGGCCCGTCCTCTTCCGATGATTGAATTTATCGTGCAACACCGATATCGGGCCGATTGGCCATCTGTGGGTGGACACGCATGGTTACGAAGCCAGTTTCAGCCACATGATATAGGTCAGTGCCGATCCCAGCGTACTCGCGGAAATCGCGGCGGTGGCCAGGTCCCCGTCTCCCTGCATCTCCCTGGCCATGACGAAAGAGATGGTGGCCGTTGGTGATGCCAGCAGAATCAAGGCCGGCAAAATATCGATTGTCTGCAGACCGAAACAGCGAAACAAAAGCCAGCCCGCTCCCGGCAACACAAGCAGCTTGAAGGCCACGGCGCCGGCGACCGTCAGGCCTTGGGCCGCCATGCGTTCGAGCGACAGCGACGCGCCGATCACCAGCAGGGCTGTGGGAAGCGCCAAACCGGTCAGAATCGTCAGACTGCGCGCCACGATGAGCGGCAGGGGAATCGAAAAGACCGAAAAGAGCATGCCGAGCGATACCGACACGATGACCGGATTGCCCATGACCTTGACCACGATCAGACGATAGCTGGACCCGGCGACCGCTTGGGTGGCATGGGTCTGCAGGGCCACGGTCGATAGAATGTTCTGAAGGATCATGAGAAAACCGGCCACCACGCTGGCGTGCACGAGGCCTTCGTCTCCCAGGAAATAGAACGCCACCGCCAGACCGATATATCCCAGGTTGCCGTGCCCCGAACACTGGATAAAGGTGCCGGCCAGGGAGCGTTGCATACCCATCCCGCGGCTCGTCAGCCAGGCGGCCGCATAGATCAGGGCCGCGGCCGACAGCGTAAGGACAATCACCAGTGGATTGAAAAAATCGCCGAAGGTCGATTGGGCGATGGATTGAAAAATCATCGCCGGGATCGCCACGTAAAAAACCAGCCGGTTGGCCGGCCCCAGAAATTCGTCGGGCAAAAAACCATGCCGATGAACGACCCAACCCAACATGACAATGATGAAGATCGGAATAATGGTGGTGAGAATATGCATGCGCAGCTATCCGGCAAAAGGCTTGTATAAAACCGCTCGTCGCGAAACGCGGATGATGGCACAAAGCGATGGGGCTGGCAACCGTTTCGAACGCCGATCAGCCCTTTCCAGCAGGAGCCGACGCGTTGAAAAATTCATTTGACAGCTCCCCCTAGCCCCTCTACAAAGCATTTCAACAAGCGGGTTTTGGTTTCAAGTCGCGTCATCATGCTTCAAGTCGCGGGCCTCGGACGCATATCGAAGATTTATCCGTTCACCAAGGGAAAACAGGATGCCACTCGAAGAGACAATCGAGGATTCACGTAAAAACCTGCGTCTGACGCTCGAATTGATCAGCCAGCATGGTCTTACTGCGGAACCGTTGACCTACAGCATCTGGTATGAATATGCCTCCGGAAAAAACGCGGCTCTCAATGCGGCCATTGACCGGCATCTGGAAAACAAAAAGAGCTTCACGGAAGAAGTGATTCAAAAGCTTTTCAATCAATACATCGCCGAATCTCAAATCAGATTGACAGAAGTGGTAAGGGAAGAACTCAAGAAGCTGTTTGCCGAGATCATCGAGGCCATCAAAGCCACGAGCCAGCATTTTTCCGAATCCGAAAATCAACTGGAGAATATAAACCAGGCGCTGTTGCCCAATCTGACCGAAGCGGATGTGGACTTGCTCGTCGAACAGATCAAACACGAAATCAAACGCCTGGAATCGACGAGCAGCTCGCTCAAGGAGCAACTCCAACAGGCCACCCGGGAAATCGATCAGCTGAAAACCAAAATGGCGCAATACCGTAACGAGGCATTCCTGGACCCCTTGACGCGAATCGACAACCGCAGGGGATTTGAAGAAAAACTGGAAAGTGTCATCGACGAATCCAAGTCAGATAAAACGCCGCTGTGTTTGATCATGGCCGATATCGATCACTTCAAACAGATCAACGACACCCATGGACACCTCGTGGGAGACAATGTACTGCGGGTGGTGGCCGCCACCATAAAGAACGCCATCAGGGGCAAAGACCTGGTCGCGCGCATCGGCGGCGAAGAATTTGCCATGCTATTGCCGGACACGCCCTTTGAGGGAGGCCTTAAGGTGGCCAAGAATCTGCAGCACACCTTCGAATGTATCGACCTGAAAAGAAAGAACAACCGGGAGAGCCTGGGAAAGATCAGCCTCTCATTCGGCGTCACCGCTTTCAGAAAGGACGATACGGTCGAACGCTTCCTGCAACGCGCCGATGAGGCGCTGTATCACTCCAAAAAAGCCGGACGGAACAGAGTCTCGGGCCTGTAAGCCATCGCTCTTGACGATATGATTTAATAAGATCCTTTTGAAACAGCCGATATCGCCTTCTGGTCACCGAGCTGCGATGGGACTGTCACGAAAGGACCCTAAATCATGTTGAAATGGAACAAAATCAGCACAAAAATCCTGTTTCCGGGGATTTTGGCAACGCTTCTATTCTCGATCGCCTTGTATGTCGTGGCAGGATCGACGGTCACCCAGTTGCTGGGTAAAAATCTCGAAAACAACGCAAGATCCAAAGTCACCGACATTACATCCAACATCACCCGCATTGCCGACGAAAAAACTGGCCCAGGCAGCTCTGTTCAGCCGGGCTGAACCCGTAATGGCAGCGTATGCCACCGCCTATCAGGGGAACCTGAACGATGCCGGCGACCCCCAGCTGGAATCAGCCCGCCAGCAACTTCGGCGCCCCCTTTCGTCCATTGAACAGGGATACAAGGACATGCACGACGGCAAATCCCTGCGAATCCATTTCCATCTGCCCCCGGTCAGGAGCCTGTTGCGGCTTTGGAAAAATAATCAAAATAAAAGCGATGACCTGGTCTCCTTCAGGCCCACCATCGTCACAATCAGCGGCGGTAACCACGCCCCGTTAACCGGCGTCGAAATCGGAGCCAATGTATCCCAGGCATCCCAGGGGATCCAGGAAATGAACCAGAACGCAAATCAGAGTGCTGCGGTATCCGCTGAAATTTCCCAGGGCATTGCCGGTGTGAGCGGTGCCATGGATGAGATGGCCAGCAATGGTTCGAAAATAGACCTGAACGCCCAGGCACTTTCCGAGCTTTCCGACCAACTGAAACGAATGGTCGATCAGTTCAAAATTTAATCATTGACCATGACGTGGGGATCAATCGTGCCCCGCCGCAAGGCGCCCATTGCGGCGACTGATCAAGGAACGCGCCCTTGCTCAGCCGCAGTTTGCGCAAATTGCCCATCCGCTGTTGTCGCCATCGAAGGTCGCGCGTTCACTGCCTGACCGTATAATCGTAGATCTGCCCCTGCCAATTCCTGATTTTCCAGAAGTCTTCACTTCTGTCTACGACGGACGCCTCGCCGAGCGCCACTTTTCCGCCCCCTCCGGGCAGATCGACCATCAGATGGGGCATGCCCATGCCGGAAAGACGACCGCGCAACTCCCGCAGCAATCCGATACTTCTTTCCACGGGCACCCTGAAATGAGCCGTGCCGGGCACCCGGTCGAGCTGGTGCAAGTAGTACGGTCGGACACGGATCTGGAGCAGTGCCTCGAACAACTCCTGAAGGACGCGGGCATCGTCGTTCACGCCCTTGAGCAGAACGGTCTGGCTGCCCAGCGGTATGCCGGCATCGGCCAACAGGCGGCTGGCGGAAGCAACTTCCGTTGTGATTTCGGCAGGATGGTTGCAGTGAAGATTCAAATACAACGGATGACATCGTGACAATTCGCCGGCCAGGGCCGGGGTGATCCGCTGGGGCAAAACCACCGGCATCCTGGTGTGGATGCGCAGCAGTCTCACATGGGGAATTTCTTTCAGGGTCTCCAGAATCCGAACCAGTTGCGAATCGCTGCGCATCAACGGATCGCCGCCGGACAGCACGACCTCGTTCACCTGGGGATGATTCCGGATGTAGTCGATACCCAGGTCGATGGATTCCCGGGGGACCTGGCGGCCGTCGGCCACGCGCCGCTTGCGCATGCAGAAACGGCAGTGCACGGCACATTGATTGGAGACGAGAAACACCACGCGGCCAGGGTAACGGTGAATGATTTGAGGGGCCGGAGACTGATGCTCTTCGGCCAAGGGGTCGCCTTCCCGATCCAGATCGTCGAGCTCTTCGGCCCGGGGAAGCAGTTGGCGCCCAATGGGGCCGTCCGGCGTATCGATCAACCCCAACATATAGGGATTGATGCGCATGGGGAAATAGTCCGTCACGGCATCCAAGGCATCACCACCGGCCATCAGGTGGACAGGAAGGTCCCGCAGATGTACCATGCTTTTATCAAGGATGCTTTTCCATGGGGCCGCGGTCGTGTCGGCAATGTCAGGGGCCGGATGACGCAACGGTGAAATACTCTCGATCGATGCCATCTTTTAGACGTTGAACCTGAAATTGATAATGTCGCCGTCTTTGACTTCGTAGGTCTTGCCTTCCAGGCGCACGGTGCCGAGTTTACGGGCCTCGGCATACGAGCCGGCGGCCATCAAATCCTCGTAGGCCAATACTTCCGCACGGATAAATCCCTTTTTGATATCCGAATGGATGACCTCCGCGGCATCGACAGCAGCGGTTCCCTTCCTGATGGTCCAGGCCCGCACCTCGTCTTCGCCCACGGTGAAGAACGACATCAACCCCAGCCGCGCATAGGACGCTGTAATCATCCGATCCATGGCCAGGTCACGAATGTCGAATTCGGCCATGAACTCCCGGGCCTCTTCCGGGTCCATTTGCCCCAACTCCTGTTCCAGCTTGCCACGAACGGCCAAACAGGTTTCCTGGTCGACCCATGGCCCCAGGTCCGGCAGCGATTCGTCCTCGTCCTCGTTGTTGACGAGCACCAGGCAGGGCTTACCCGACAAGAAGGCATACCCGCGCAAAACATGGGCGCCGGCCACTTCGGGAAAGTGGCGGAGCGGCTTTTCCTGGTTCAGGATATCCGCGCAGCGTTGGATCAATTGCTGTTCTTCGGGATTGGGTTTCTTCCCTCTCTTCTGATCCAGGACAAAGCGCTCGAGACGTTTTTCGACCACCACGAGATCGGACAGGATCAACTCCTGGTCCACCGCCTGGAAGTCGTCCTGGGGCGTGGGCGCCGCCAGACCGTACCCGCTGAAATTGCGGATGACGTGCAGCAGGGCATCGCAATCGCGAACCTGGGTCCAGATGCTCTGCTCCCTGGCCTTCTCCTTTACATGCTCGGCCGGTGCCGGTAGTAAATACTCCACCTGGGCAAAGATGGTCTTGCGGGGTTGATACATGGCCGACAGCCGGTCCACCCTCTCATCGGGCACCTTTACCGTCCCGATGCGGCTCTCTTTGCGCTGGGCCGGGTCGAGACGCGACTTGGTCAACGCTTCGAAAAGGGTAGTCTTGCCTGCCCCGGTTCGTCCGATCAACCCCAACTTCATAATTCTCTCCCCATATCTGATTTGCCGGCCAATGCCCGAAACGGCGAACCCCTGCGCCCGTTCCAGCATCCCCGGCTGCTTTTTTATATGATTAAAACGGGGGTACTTGTAACGCCGATCCGGCATCAAGGCAAGGACAAAGCCGGAGAATGATTTGACATCAGAAACCAATTTCGGTAGGGGCACATGGGTTGGCATGGGGTCACCCTCTTTTGGTCCACTATTGGACATCGTTATCACGCCTTACCGGCACCAGGCATCATGGGATCCACGGGTAAACACATCGAACCGCACGAAACATCTGCCGGGAGGCAACCCGGAACCGACCTGTCAAGGGGCGATCAACGCCTGCCGCGCCATACGTCGCATCCTGTGACGCCGGCAACACCCGAACAAACCCCAAACCCCAAAAAACCAACTCGTGCCGACTATGCAACCGATGTCATCTATGCCATGGATGATAAAGGGGGGATTACAATGGTGAACAGGGCCATCAGCACCTTGGGCTATACCCAGGAGGAGTTGATCGGCCACTTTTTTCTCGAATTCATCTATAAAGACGACCGAAACCGCATGGCCAGGGCATATATCGGTGCGCTTGCAAATCGCCAAACGCGTGCTCAATCACTCCAATTTCGCGTCCTGACCAAAACCGGCGAGATTCGATGGCTGGAGGCGAACGCGATCATCGCGTTCGACCCCCAGGGGCAATTTATCATGCACGAGGGGATGTGCCGCGATATTACCGACAATTTTCGTGGTGACCGACCATCGGCCACAATCAACGAAGGACAGGATGCCAACGCCCAGGACGCGGGCGATGACTCCCTGCCTGCCGGCAACGAATGGCTGCGGGGAATGGATTCGCCGGCGAAGATAAGAGGCCGGAAACGGGATCGTGAAAAAAGCCTGGAGATGGAAAAGGCCAATCTCCAGGAAGCCAATACCGCATTGAAAGTATTGTTGAAACGACGCGAGCTGGACAAGCGTGCGCTCGAGGAACAGGTGATGTTCAATATCAGTCGCATGGTGCTCCCCTATTTGAAAAAAATTGCAAAGGAGAGCACCGATTCACGCCACAAGGATTAT
The DNA here is from genome assembly GCF_001293685.1 of Desulfatitalea tepidiphila. Classification (NCBI taxonomy): domain Bacteria; kingdom Pseudomonadati; phylum Thermodesulfobacteriota; class Desulfobacteria; order Desulfobacterales; family Desulfosarcinaceae; genus Desulfatitalea; species Desulfatitalea tepidiphila. The sequence continues at coordinate 307,756 of NZ_BCAG01000006.1, forward strand.
GTCAGCATCATCGAATCAAACCTCAACGATATTACCGGCAATTTTTCCCGGCGGTTGTCACTGGGGTTTTATGGCTTATCAGCCGCCGAATTGAAGGTGGCCAATTTCATCCGCCAGGGCAAAAACACGCGCCAGATAGCCCAGCTGCTGGGGTTGTCGCCCCGTACCATTGATACCTACCGCCACAGTATCCGCAGCAAGCTTCATATCAAAAACAAAAACGTGAACCTGCGAACGTTTCTGATGTCCATTAAATAGTGCCCATCCACAAATGGCCAATTGGCCCGATATCTGCGTTCTGCTCAAAATTTTATCCTCGGAATATCAACTACATGCCTGCGGTGAAATTTTTCGCACGCCTTGATCTCAACCAAATTTGCCTATTTGTGGACGGACACTGATAGTGCACGCCCAAAACAGCCATTCTGAATGAAGGCTATTGATTAAAACCGGCCCGGGTGAGACAGATGGCCAGAACCAGGTGCCCTACCCGGGCCTCCACGACCGTCAGCAGGCGACTTATCGATCAAAACGCTCAGGCAAAACGCTCAGGGATACTTCAATCCGCCGTTTAAGAGACGCCGGAACCTTCGGCCGGCATGCTGAGCAGGATTCTGTTGAGATGTTTCAACTCTGTGTTCAGCTCGATGAGTTTGGCTTCGATGAGTAGCGCCAGCACCGTCATTCTATTTTCCGGACTACCGGCTTTGTCCAGAATCGTATCGATTTCGTTCTGAAAAGGTTGGTATTGGGGATACTGATCCAAAAAGCGCGCCCGCTGTTCAAGGGCTTCGGCGAGCTTTTGATCCGGGTCCCACGCCTCTGTCCTCCGACACTGGTTCTTTTTAAGGTGTATAAGATGTGCCATGGGCCCCTCCTCTCTTTATGTGCAATGCCGATTTTTTGTAAGTCAGTTTCAACGTATCACATGCACTGCATGATTTCAAAGCATCAGCACGCTTTCCAGGATTTCAAGCGCAAGGAAGGGTTTAAATCGATTGCGCCACGACGATATCAATCGCCTTCGGCCGCGTTTTTCCTCAGCAGGGCGATGATGTCGGCCACCTGGGACCGGACGTGGTCGCGTTCCAAGCGGCAGGCCCCGGCGCCGCGATGCCCCCCGCCGCCGTAGCGACTCAACAGTTTGCCCACGTTCACTCTGCAGCCGCGGTTTAAAATACTGTGACCGAGCTTGACGACGACAAACGGCCCTTCATCATATAATTTGACGTTGACCACGGCATCCGGAAAAAGCGAGTACACTAGAAAGCGGTTGCCATCCGGTGCCGGTGAGAGCCCACGGAAATCGGTGATGGAGACGTGGCCTTCCAACTCGGTATAGTCGCGCAAGGACCTCTCGTACTCCCGATTGGCCACCACGGCGTTATCACATCGCCGGCGCACCGTCGCATCCCGCATGACCGTTTCGATGTCGTCATGTGCTCTGAGCAACGACACCAGGTGGTCGCAATAGATCGCATCCTCAAGGGAACGCCGTGTGGCAATCGACATGGAAAGCAATACATAAGGATAGTGCTGGGGATGGAGAATCTCGTCCAGGGTCAGTTGGGCGGAATCGATTCGATCGGCCTGGCGCACCAGCTCCTTGAAGCGCCCGTTCCATCGGTCTTGAAAAAATTCGTACACCAAACCTGCAGCCGATGGCGCGATACGAAAAATGCCGGGGTAATTCTTTTCGGACACGTTGGATACATGGTGATCGAACCACATGGCGAGGTCGTCATCACCGGCCAAGGGCAGATTGGCCAAAACATCGCCGGGCAACAGCCGGAAGCGGCCATTTTGAATATCGCTGGGTTGTGTCCAGCGCAGGAGCAGATCCCCGCCCAATGCTTCTTTGAGCAGCACCGCACAGACAACGCCATCAAAATCGGGCCGAGAAATGATTCGCACGGTTATTGACCTGGTCCGGCCTGGCCGGAAGTTCTAGGGTGTACCGACTACGATTTCCAAGAAGTGTCAACGTAGCAATAAAGATCGCCATTTGCAAATGTCTGAACGGCATTCAGAAAGAGAGAGCACCGCTGAAAACGCAACACTCCGAAACCATGCCTACAGAGGCTCGCCATTCGGTGCTCTTTTCGACAATATTTGACCGCTGCCGTCGAGAACAAAAAGCAAATGGCCCGCCTGCATTGCGTAATTGATCAGATCTTCGAAGATGATGGCCTGGATCTCCATGGTCTGCCCCCGATTTTTGGCCAGGTGCAGGATCCCTTGCATGGCGGCATCCCTATCTTTGAACAGCGGGATAAAATGGATATCGTGTTCGGCATCATACTGGCCGATGATGGTTTCGTTATTGCCCGGATTCTGTACAGCCACATAAACCCAGGCATGGGGATCGATCGTCGTGTCCATAGCGGATGTCCCTGACGGTGGTCTTATTGGGTGCCCATCCACAAATGGCCAATGGGTCATTTCCTGGATGGGCTCGCTTTGTTCATGGATAACCGAGGAACGGCAACGGCATCCAACACCCTTGTCTAGTGATCAAAACGTGTCGTAAATCTGGCCTTATATAGAGAATGCGGCCATCACCTGTCAAGAACAGGGATAGGCGTCCAGCCAGGTCATTTTTTCCACGCCATCGGCTCCGAAAGACCGGTCTGCCTACACCATCGGTTTCACAGGGAATGGGAAATAGCGCTTTACATTTGGCTCGACTTGATTATATTTTTGCGCGGTCGACCGACTGGAAAAACAAGGAGCCACCCATGGAACAGAGTTTCACCCTGCCCCAAGAGTTGCAGACGTCATTTCAAAGAATTATGCCCTATATGTCGGCCAGGTTGCGAAACGATCAACAGAGCATCGAGGCCATCGCACTCTATTTGAAACTTGGCGGAGAAAGGCTCGCCAGAATAGCCATCGACGCCTACAATCAGACCCACCGGCTCCAGGATGCCGCCGATCAGAAGCTGCGGCTCGAAGAGACCCTGCTCGCCAAGCAGATGGAAAATGAAAACGACGACGATGACGATGAAGAGGAAGAGGAAGGCGCCGAAAACAATAGTGAAACTGATGATCCGGACAATGACGGCTATTAGGTCGTCGTCCGGTTTCCGCCGCCTCTTCTAATGGCCGTCATGCCCCCCAAGCCGGAGAGCCGGGCCGATAACACCAGCCCCGCCCGATCGACAACAACGCCACTGATTCAAAATCCCACAGAACACAGCGACGCGCCCACACCGGTATTCGCCCATTTAGATGCCGAGCAAGCCCGGACCTACAGTCTGGTCCTGGCCGCTTCAGGCATCGCGCATGGCCTGTTTCATCGGAATGGACGCTGGTCGATCGGCGTGGCGCGTCAGGACCGTGCGGGGGCACTACGCGCCATATCCATGTATCGGGCCGAAAACCCAATGGCACCTGATCATGATGCCCCGCATCCGCCGGCGTCACCGCGGTCCATTTCCGCCCTTTATGTCGGCCTGTTGTTGGTTGTCGTTTATGTGGCCGTGACGACCAGCCGGCAAAAGGATACCTTGATTTCGACCTTTGGCGCCGATGCCCGCCAGATCGTGGATGGTGATGTCTATCGCTGCGTGACGGCGCTGCTGCTGCATAACGACATTTCCCACCTGCTGGCCAATCTGGTTGGCACGCTTCTCTTCGGCACCTTGGTGTCCGGCTACTGTGGCTGGGGAATCGGATGGCTTCTGATCGTGCTCTCCGGCGCGCTGGGCAATGGGTTGACCGCTCTTTGGTATGGCGACCAACACCTATCCATCGGCGCCTCGACCGGCATCTTCGCGGCCTTGGGAATCTGCGCCGTCATGGCGTTCTGGCGGCGCTACCAACACCACGGTCAAAGAGGACGTTCGTGGCTCTCGCTGGCCGGTGCGCTGGCCTTGCTGGGCTGGCTGGGCAGCTCACCCCGCAGCGATCTGGCAGCGCATCTGTTCGGGCTGACAGCGGGGTTCGGCTTTGGCGGCCTCTGCCTATGGGTTCTCGACCGGCCGACGTCCCGGCCGATGCAAACCGGGTCGTTTTTTTTGACCGTCGCTCTTCTGTTGGGAAGCTGCTGGTGGGGCTATGCCAAAGGGGGCCCTTAACCCCTTGGAGACTCTTCTTAAAGCGGGTAAGGCGTCAAACTCTCGCATCCGTCGGAGGTGACGAGAAGGGTCTGCTCGAACTGGGCCGACAGGGAACCATCTTTGGTCACCGCCGTCCACTGATCCTCCAGGATGATCAATTCGAAGGTGCCGAGATTAATCATGGGTTCGATGGTAAACACCATGCCCGGGACCAGATGTACACCCTGGCCGCGCTGGCCGAAGTGAGCAATCTGCGGCGGTTCGTGGAAATCGAAGCCAACGCCATGGCCCACGAAATCTCGCACCACTGAACACCCCTGGGCCTCCGCGTAGGTTTGAATGGCCCAACCGATATCGCCGATCTGGTTGCCCGGTTTCACCATGCCGATCCCCTCTTTCAGGCTTTGGCGTGCCGTTTCTACAATTCTGTGCGCTTCATGGCTGGGTGTCCCGATGAAAAACGTTTTGTTGGCATCGGCATAATAGCCGTCCAGTATGGTGGTCACATCCACATTGACGATATCGCCGTCTTTGAGAACCCGCGGTCCGGGGATACCGTGGCAGATCACCTCGTTGACCGATACGCAGACGCTTTTGGGATAACCCCGATAGTTCAGGGGCGCCGGGATCCCCTTGTGCTGAAGGGTGAACTCGTGGACCCAGGTATTGACGTCATCGGTGGTGATGCCGGGTTCCAGGCGGCTCTCCACCAGGTCCAGAGTCTCTACGACCAGTCTGCCGGTACGCCGGATACCGGCCACATCGGCTTCCGATTTCAATTTGATTTTCGGCATTTCAGGATGGGTGCGGGGACGCGACGGCCCCTCCTTGCCCAGGCAACAATGTTTGTATTTTTTTCCACTACCGCATGGGCAGGGATCGTTTCGTCCGATTTTTGCGCCTCTGACCGGCTGCTTAACCCTCACGTTTCACCTATCGTTGTCTATTTGACATTCTGGGAGGTTATCCCGATCGTCGAACCAACTTATACCCATCCCCCCATGGTGTCAATGTGCAGGGAAATAAGGTCGACGACCCGTTGGACCAACAATTCTAACTGAAAATGTTCACCCTGAAGGGCATGCTTTACAACAGGTGACGGCGTCGAAAAAAGATATGTGATACAAGATCTCGCATCGCAACGGACATGGCAGGCGTGGGTGGAGCACGTGGCCAGGGCCACGTGAGCCTGCAGTCTTAGAGCCAGTTAAATGCAAACGGCGGACAACCGGCCCAGGCTGTTTGAGCGCAGCGAGTTTCTGGACCGCCCGCCGGCATTTTGCTGTCTCTTGACCGCTTGGCGTGTGGCATCGGCCACCTGTCCCATCCACGCCGGGTTTGATGAACAGCATTCAGTTAGCATCCCTGCCGTTCGACCTGGGCGGTAGACAATTTCATTCCTTGAGGGTATATAAAACCGACCCTCACCTATATCTCATGAAACAAGGAGGCCTGGGTTCAGAATGGATCAAGATTGGGAAGACCGGATATTGTGCAGCGACGAGAGCTGTATCGGCGTGATCGGCCCCGATGGTCGCTGCAAAGAGTGTGGTCGGCCGTATGAAGGAGAGCTGCCCGGCACCGTTTCAACCACGCCACGTGCCGCAGAAGACGAGGAGCAAAGACAGCAAGACTCGGATATCGATGATCACCCTGCGCCGGATGACGAGACGGCCGCCTCCGACGATGAATGGGCACAACGCAGACTGTGCACAGATGAAAACTGTATCGGCGTCATCGGACCGGACGGCCGCTGCAAGGAGTGCGGCAAGCCCGCCTAACGGTAATGGCTGTATTGAACACCATAGCGTTTGGCCTTATAGGCGAACTTTCGGACCGTCGTCTTCAACACCTTGGCGGCCTCGGTAATGTTTCCCCGCGTATTTTTCAAGGCATCGATGATCATCTCTCTTTCCAGGTTGGCGACGGCATCCTCCAGGGAGAGTTCGGGCAGCGTGTCGGATTCCTTTCCCGTTTGCAGGGTGGGCGGCAGATGGTAGCTGTGAATGACACCGCCGTCGCATAACAGCACGGAACGCTCGATGCAGTTTTCCAATTCGCGCACATTGCCCGGCCAGTGGTAATCCATCAGCATGTCGATGGCCGGTGTTGAAAACCGTTTGATATCCTTGCCGTTTTCTTTGCCGTACTTTTCGAGAAAAAAATCGGCGAGCAGAAGAATGTCGGTCTTGCGCTCCCGCAAGGGCGGCATGTATATGGGAAAGACGTTGAGCCGGTAATAGAGATCCCCGCGAAATGAACCATCTTCGACCGCCTTTTCAAGATTCTTGTTGGTGGCGGCCACTATCCGCACATCGACCTTGATAGTCCGCTGACCGCCGACCCGTTCAAACTCCTTTTCCTGGAGCACGCGCAACAGATTAGCCTGCACATCCAGGCCGATGGAGCCGATCTCATCCAGAAAAAGGGTTCCCTTGTGGGCCAACTCGAACTTGCCCAGCTTCTGTTTGATAGCCCCCGTAAAGGCCCCCTTCTCGTGGCCGAAGAGTTCGCTTTCGATCAGATTGGCCGGAATGGCGGCACAGTTCACCTTGATAAACGGCCCCTTGGCCCTTGGGCTGTTGTAATGGACCGAATTGGCCACCAGTTCCTTGCCGGTGCCGCTCTCCCCGCGCACCAGGACCGTGGCGCTGCTCTTGCACACCTGGGAGATCATCTGGAACACTTCGCGCATCTTGTTGCTGTTGCCGACGATATTCGTCACGCGGTACTTGTTTTCCAGCTCGTCGCGCAGCCGTTTGTTTTCTGCGCGCAGTTGCTCTTTTTCCCGCCGGATGGTTTCTAAATTGATCACGTGCTGAGCGATCATCGTGGCCACTACGGAGAGCAGTTTCTGGCCATCCTTGAGGGAATAGTGCTGATCATATGGGCGGTCCACGCTCAGGGCGCCGACCACCTGGTTGCCCTTTTTGACTGGAACGCAGATAAATGAAAGCTCCTCGTAATCCTTCAATTTCTTACGCACGGCGGTGCGGTCCAGAAACATGGGCTCCTCGCTGATTTTGGGGATCGCCACGGCCTTGCCCGTTTGAATCACCCGGCCGGTGATGCCCTCACCCAATTTATACTTGACGCGCTCGATGGTGCTCAAGGACAGGTGGTGGGCCACCTCGATATTGATTTCGTTGTGCAGCGGGTCAAGGATCGAGACCGTGCCGCGCACCATGTTCATCGAACTGGACAGGATATCCAAGACTTTATATAAAGATTTTTTCAGTTCCAGATGCTCGTTGAGGGCCTGGCTGATCTCGTATAAAAGGGTGATTTCCTCGATGGGTTTCATCTGACTGACCACTCGCGTTCATGAGGTTAACAACAAATCTGCCGTCACGGCCCCACACCATAACAAATTTGTAACAAATGGCAAGCACAACTGTCCTTCATATCGACATGGATGCCTTTTTTGCCTCCGTGGAGCAACTCGATGACCCGGCCTTGCTCGGCCGTTGCGTGGTGGTGGGTGGTTCGCATCGCGGTGTGGTGGCGGCGGCCAGCTATGAGGCACGCAAATTCGGCATCCATTCGGCCATGCCGATGTTTCAGGCGCTCCGACGATGTCCGCACCTGATTGTCGTGCCGCCTCGCCGCAAGCGGTATAGTGAACTTTCACGACACATCATGGATATCCTCCGTTCGTTCAGCCCCCTGGTGGAACCGATTTCCATCGATGAGGCCTATATGGATATCGGCGGTTGCCAGAGGCTGCACGGCACGCCGCGGGAAACCGCTTTGGCCATAAAAAACCGAATTCACGGCCAAACCCGTCTCACCTGCTCGGTGGGTATCGCTCCCAACAAATTCATTGCCAAAATCGCTTCGGACCTGCGCAAGCCCGATGGGCTGACCGAAATCACCCCGGATCAAGTGGCCTCGTTTATCGACGCGCTGCCCATCGGCAAGGTGCCCGGCGTGGGACACCACGCCCTGCAGATCCTGAACGACTGCGGCATCTACACCCTGGGGCAGGTGCGCCTGTTTTCCATTGACCAACTGGTCAGACGACTGGGCAAGTTCGGATACCGCCTGGCGGCCCTGGCCAGCGGCCGGGACGACTCACCGGTGATTCCCGAAAGCGAGGCCAAATCGATCAGCAGCGAAACGACATTGGCGCAGGACACACGGGACCGCAACACCCTGGCCGGCCATCTGCTGGAACACGCCGAAAAGGTGGCCCACCAGCTCAGGCGTCATGACATGCGAGCACGCACGGTCACACTGATACTGAAGACGTCCGATTTCAAACGCCATACCCGTAGCCAGACACTGGCGCGTCCGGTGCAGGCATCGGAAGCCATCTATCAAACCGCCATCAGCCTGTTGAACGACTTCGTGCTGAGCCAGGATGTACGCCTGATCGGTGTCGGCACCGGCGGCCTGCAGCCCGCGTCGCAACCTGTGCAGCAATCCCTTTTCCCCGAGAGCCATGGCCATTCAGGCGTTCGATGGGAGAAGGTGGACCGCGCCATCGACGCCATTGCCGAAAGGTATGGTGAACGAACAATCCGACGGGGTACGCTGGCTGGGGATAAGGGCGAGGATTGAAGGCCCGGTCAAGGGGATGAGGTCCGATCCAACTCGAAAAGATAACGCACGCCGCTTTTCAGCATGGTCATCAAAATCAAGCCGAAGAACAGCGGGAACAGAATGCAATCGAACAAGTAGGCGGCGATCAATTTGAGCGTCGTGGCGGCCAGATGCTCGGTTTCCAGCTTGAGAAAGGCGGCCAGGGCTTTTACTTCACGGCCCATTTTGGATATTTTACCCTTAAAATCAAAGGGAGAGGTCTCATCCGCATCCTCGCCCTCCGGGAAAAAACGCCTATACAGCCCCTCTGGAGAGAGGGTGGAACCCAATGTTTCGAATTGGGCCTGGGAACTGTCGTGCAGGGGTTGGGTAATCCGCTGGGATATCAGTGAGGCGCCTGAAATGGTCAGCGGTAGCAGCAGATAGAGTGCCAGACATAGGGTAGCGGTGAAACGAACGCCTGCCTTGAGGATCGCGTGTCTTTGAAAGCGCCGCGGCCAGAGGCCGGCGGCCAGCCAGGCGGTAATCCACATCACTAGGAACAAGGCCAGGGCCCAGTGATCGACCAAGGCGAGGCCCTGTAACGCCAACTGCATCAAGGCAATCACGCTGGCCCCGGCCATGGCCGCTCGCCAGGCGATGTCCACGTAATCGTATACCGGCTGAACCACATCGCCCAGCTCGACGTTAACCCCTACACCCACCGAAGATCCCTCGACAATTGCCAGGCCGCTCTTAATCCCCGAAAGAATCATAAACCCGGCCAGCGCACTGTCGAATGCACGGTCGAGATAGCGGGTGTTGGTTTCCGTCAGCCGGTTCAACCCACACCACCCCAGCCCTCGATCGATCACCCCTCGGGCAGCCAACACGATGGCCGCCAGCAAAAGGATGGTGACGAGCGTTCTTTTTATCCATTGGGGCATGGGTCTTGTTTAATTCTAATGGATTAGGTTGGCCCCCTTTTCCGTAAGCTTCAGCCTCGGAATGGCACCCTTCATCTCGTATTTCACAAATCCCTTGGCGGCCAATTGTTTGATTGCCTTTTCAAAGTCTTTTTTCTCGTACCCGTTTAAAAAAGGCAAATATTCCTCGACAAGCCAGTTTTCCGGAAGCGTGTCGTTCTCTTCGCCTTCAATGGCCCTGAATTGATCCAATATGTCCTTCTTGATATCTTTGATCCCTCTGCTCATCGCCCATCCTCACGATTGATATGGAATGAACTCGATTTTCGCCCGCCGATGCTTGAACACAACCGGTCATTACGGCGATCGAAAAGCGTAAACGCACTTTTCCGCCCATCTGTCCGGATCGATGTCGACGGGCGTTCTTTTGCCTCTTCGTTGTGGCCTTGAACCATCCGGCACTTTTTCAATGCACCGTAAGTTAACGCATTTTAGTCGCTTTACAAGCGTCTGCCCTACATTGATTCGGTCCTCATTCAGGATGGATGACATGGTGCCCGGGCAGGAGGCGCCGGTCTTTAACAAGCTTCCTCTGTATAGCGCTTCTGGATGGATCGCAGCATCTCGTAGCGACTGAAAAAAATCTCGACCAGTTCGGGATCAAAATGGGTGCCGGCGTTTTTCTCGATCTGTTCACGAATGTCGCTTTCATCCCAAGCCTCTTTGTAAGTCCGCTTGGTACTTAGGGCATCGAAAACATCGGCCAGCGCCACGATACGACCGAACAGGGGGATTTCGTTGCCCTGTTTGCCGCGGACGCTGCCATCGGGCAGCGTATATCCCTTGATCGCAAGGCCGGTGCGGAAATCGACATGGCCGGGATAGCCCTTGCCGTCCCATCGCTCGTGGTGATTCAGGGCCACGATACCGGCCGCCTCGTCAAAATCCGATTGCTGCTGCTCGAACAGGCGCGCACCCTGGATCGTGTGCTGTTTCATGTCTTCATACTCGTCGGCATTCAACCGCGCCGGCTTTTTTAGAATCAGGTCCGAGGTCGCCACCTTGCCCACATCGTGAAGCATGGCGGCCATGCGCAGAACGTCACGGCTTTTGTCGATCACTTTATGGTCGATGTGATGCCGCAGGGCCCACTGCTCGTAGATTTCCACCGCAAAGCCGGCTACCCGATTGACATGAGGACCGGTCTCGCGCGGGTCGCGCATTTCGGCCATTCGGATCATGCGAAGAATCAGGGCGCGGGTCATCTGGGCGCGTTCCAGGGCAACGGCCGCTACCGATGCGAAATGGTGCATCATCAGTTCGTCCCGATGGGAAAATTCGGTGATGCGCCCTTCGTCATCCTGGGTGTTGATAATCTGCAGTATACCCAAAATATTACGATTGCTGTTCTCCAGGGGGATGGTCAGGACCGATTGGGTCTTATATCCCGCGGTTTCATCGAACCGCTTGCTGAAGCGGTACGGCAGGGTGGCCTCGAGGCGGTACACGTCCCGGATATTCAAGGTGCGCCCCGTGGCAGCGACATATCCGGCGATGCTTTTGGTATCGATGGGGATCTTGAAGGTCGAGTAGATCAGTTTTTCATTTCTGGGAAGCTTCTTCTGAAGGGTATCGTTCTGGGTGTATGAGAAGTTGAGCCAGTCCTCCTGGCGGATATAGATCGATCCGGCATCGGCATTGGCGAATTGGCGCGCGCGGGTCAAGACGCGTTCCATGAGGATGTCCAGATCGTTGATCTGGCTCAACTCGATCCCCAGACGCGTCAGACTGTCCAGTTTTTCCTGCTCGGTCAACATCCGGTGTCGCCCCCTCGGTGCCGGGCTGTCGGAATTTTCACAGGCAACGGGGAGGGTCGGATCGACCATTGTACCCGCACTACCGCCAACCGGTTTGGATTTGCAACCATATCAAACCGTTGCAATAACGTCAAGCGCCAAATGAGTGAGGGGCCGAAAAATAGGATGCGACATCCGCCGTTGGCCGATCGCATCAACGCTCCGACACGGCGGGCAAAACAATCGTGAAGGTGCTGCCCTTTCCCTGCACGCTTTCCACCGTGACCTGACCGCTGTGAGCCTGGACGATATGCTTGACAATGGCCAGGCCGAGGCCGGTACCGCCCATCCGGCGGCTGCGGGCCTTGTCCACCCGGTAAAAGCGCTCGAACAACCGGGACAGGTGCTTTTTGGCGATCCCGATGCCTTCGTCCTTAACCTGGATGTGCAACCGGCCGTCCATCGCGCGGGCGGAGAGCTCGATGCGACTGTGGGGCGGGTTATATTTCACGGCGTTGTCCAGCAGGTTGACGATCGCCTGCTCCATCAGATCGGCATCGAGGCGTGCCTTCAGCGTGTCCTCGCACACCATGTCGATGGTCATGGCTTTTTCATCGGCACCGGGTTGACATAACTGCACGGCAGCCTGCAGGATCGGCTGGACCGGAACACTTTCCAGGCGCACGTAGGGCTTTTCGGCGTCCTGCTCGATACGGGCCAGTTGCATCAAATCGTCTACGATGGCGGTGAGCCGTTTGACATGCCGCTCGATGATCGCCAAAAACCTTTTGACCTCTTCCGGATCGGCAACAGATCCCTGGCACAAGGTTTCCACAAACCCTTGAATGGCGGTCAGCGGCGTTTTGATCTCATGGCTGACGTTGGCGGCAAAATCGCTGCGCATGGTTTCCAGCCGTCGGAACTGCGTCACATCATTCATGACCAACAGCGCGCCCACGCGACGCCCCTGGTCATCGAAGAGCGGTGTGCAATGGGCGTTCAGGATCTGTTCGCCCGCTTGATACAAAACGATGTCTCCCTGCCCCACATCCCCATAGTCCAGGGTGGCCCGAACCATGTGATGCAACTCGCGGTTGCGCATCACCTCCTGGATGCTGCGTCCTTGCAGGGACTCGGCGCTGCCTTTCAACAGACGCAGGGCGGCGGCATTGTAATGGGTGATGCGTTCCTCGGCATCCAGGGCCACGACCCCTTCCACCATGCTGGAGAGCACTGCCTCGCTTTCGTTGCGCTGTTGCACGATAGCCTGAATACGCCGTTCGAGTTCCTGGGCCATCTGATTCAAGGCCTGGGCCAACCCGGCCAACTCGGCGGTTTGGGGCAGCACCAGCCGGTGGGATAGCTCACCCTGGGCGAAACGGGCCGCACTCTGGCGCATGATTTCGATGGGGCGGCTGATGCGTCGCGAGATGACCAGGCAAACCAACGATGCCAGCACGGCGACGACGATGCCCCCCATGGCCAACCGCAGCCGAAAGGCATCCAACTGCCGGTCGATGGCCGTCAAGGCGAGGGAGACACGCACGACGCCCTGGATAGCCTCTGCCTTGCCCGCTTCCGGCTTCAGCGGATAGGCCAGGTACATCATCTGCTGGCCCAGGGTATCGCTGTAGCGCAGGGAAGTCCCGATGTGGCCCGCCAAGGCCTGTTCGATTTCGGGACGATCCCCATGATTCTCCATCCTAAGCGGATCGGTCTCCGAATCGCCGACCACCTGGCCGTCGCGCAATATGACCGTCAATCGCGTGGGAATGTCGAGTACGGCCTGCTTGCATGTGCGATCCAGTGCCGGCTGATCGAGTGGTGCCATCAAAGGCAACAATTGATAGGTCAGAAAACGGGCCTGGTGCAGCAGGTCCTGGCGAACCTGGGACATGTATAACGATCGCATGGCATATGAGGCGTACCAACCGGTGGCCAGCAGGGCGATCAGAATCAGGACCAGATAAGAGGGGTACAGCTGCCAGACCAGGCGCCTGCGTTTGATCATACTCGATGCCCCCTCCTTTTCGGGTGCATGGAGCTCGTTGAGTTTCTTGAGTTTTAGGTTTTTCGGATTGGCGTGGGAAACATGCTATGCGGCGCGTTCAGTGAACCGATACCCCACCCCCCGGACGGTTTCGATCAAATGTCCCTTGTCGCCCAGCTTCTTTCGCAACCCGACAATCTGCACGTCCACGCTTCGATCGGTGACCGGGTAGTCGTCACCGCGGACCGCATCCACGATCTGCGACCGGGTAAAGACCCAACCCGGTCGACCGGCAAGAAAGGCCAGCACCTGAAACTCGGTGTAGGTCAAATCGACCGTCTGGTCACCGATGGACAAACTGCGTCGGCCGCGATCGATGTGCAGCCCATGGATGTGGATGATTTCGTCGTCGGGCGCCACCGGTGCGGCGCGACGCCTGAAAACCGCGCGCACCCGGGCGATCAGCACACGCGGGCTGAAGGGTTTGGTCACATAATCGTCGGCCCCCAACTCGAGCCCGGTGACGATATCCACCTCTTCGCCCTTTGCGCTTAGCATGACCACAGGAATCTGGCGGGTCTGCGAGTCGTTTTTCAACTTGCGGGTCAACTCCAGGCCATCGATGCCCGGCAGCATCAGATCGATGACCAACAGATCCACGTGATGGGACTTGATCTGACGCCAGGCCTCCTCGCCGGTTTCGGCACACAACACCTCATACCCCTCACGGCTGAGATGAAACCGCACCAGTTCGAGAATATCCTCTTCGTCGTCCACGACCAGGATGGTTTCCTTGCCCATATCCAAACCCTTCGTAGGTTTTGACGACACCGTAAAAAGTCCAATATCTGCGTTGCGCTCATCCCGTTGTCCTTGCGGCGTACGACAAGTACGCCTCAGGACACGGAATTTCGCGCGCCTTGATCTTGAACCTTTTACGGCGCCGTCTGGCAACGAGTTCTTACGAATCCATCAGGTTTTTATCCGACCCTTTTATCCGGCTCGGGTCCCCAGACTCGGAGACGCCATCCATGCGTGGCGGTCGAATTGACGTTTTTAACCTGTAAATGGTTAGCGTCGTGTTAGGGTCGCGTTAGGATAGGGTTATTTGCACGTAAATGGATAAAAATGATGCAGGCAGTAACCACCGGGGTCGCTGTACAGGACCTCTGTCTCGGCCATGCACCGGCCGATGGTTTCTCGGGACTCGGCTTCGTAATCGGGCCGCTGTTCCTCGGCTTTTTTGCAGGCCATGCAAATCGGTTCGTGGTCGTAAACGGACAGGATGCGCTTGTCGTCCTTTCCAAGGGCCGCGCCGCAGCGATGGCACGCCAACGCACAGGATAGTCTCTCTTCCCATTTGTCCATTGAATCCATCCTTTGATAAGAGTATGTCATACGTTCGTTTTTGCCGATTCGGGAAAATAATCATCATTGCGGATCGGCAAAGTTCAACTCATGGGGAAAGCCGCCGTGACCCTCTTTAACATCACCGCGATCGCCATCGCCCTGGCCATGGATGCCTTTGCCGTGGCCATCGCCGCCGGCATAAAACTGGGGAGGGTCGACCTGCGCCAGAATTTCAGACTGGCATGGCATTTCGGATTCTTTCAGGCGGCCATGCCCGTTATCGGCTGGACGGCCGGCCTGACCATCCGCCAGCATATCGAACGCTACGACCATTGGGTCGCCTTTGCCCTGCTGATCTTCGTCTCCCAGGGCATGCTGCGGGAAGCCTTCAGCGACTGCGACGATTCCCAATCCCCCAAAGACCCCACGCGAGGCGCGACCATGGTGATGCTCTCTTTGGCCACCAGCCTGGATGCCCTGGCCGTCGGCCTGAGTCTTTCCATGATCAACGTCTCCATATGGATGCCGTCGTTGATCATCGGCATGGTGGCCGCGGCATTCACCACCATGGGGATGCACCTGGGCAAACGTGTGGCCAAAGCCGCGCTGATCCGGCGCTATGCCGATGCCATCGGCGCGCTGGTCCTGCTGGCCATCGGCCTCAACATCCTGCGGGAACATGGGGTGTTTCAGGCCATTGGCGGATAACGGCGCATGTCAGGGTCGCAAGAATTTCCATCCCATGGGCGGCTGGGCCTCACGCCGGGCCCCGGTGTCCAGGAGTTCAAAAAGGATCACCTCCATGATATGCCATACCCTGACCCCCTCGCGGATGCATCCGGTCACGGTTTTGCCCTCCCGGCCGCAAGCCATGTGCATGTGCAGCAGCGGAGTTCCGTTCTCGTCCGGGAAAAGGGTGCCGGTACCGGCCACCTCGTGAACCTCGTCCAGTCGATGCATCATGGGAATGATGACGTCGGCCCGCCCCTCTTCCGGCCCCACCACCAATCGGCTCCCGGTATCCGCGCCACCAACGATGATGAGGGCGGCGGCCCGGACCTGCTGCTCCCGGGCAAAGCGTTCGATGGTCTCGTGCACGACGTCGCCATCTTCCAGGCGAATCACGAAGATCCGCCCCTGTCTGGCTTGAGAAAATTTCATGATAACATTCCTATCGAATGGGACCCATCACTCGATCATGGTCGCCGGCATCGACCGCAGCCGCGAATGACCTCAGGGAAGTTGCGGGCCGTCCGTGGGTGGCGGCGGCGCCTGGGCTGGTTCGGCAATCACATCCATAAAGGCGCGAAAAAGAACCACGTGGACAAATAGCGCGATCAAGGATGACACCGTATTGACCACGATGCGAAGAAACTCATTGCCGGTCAGGGTCTGGACTATAGAATCCGCCCCCAGCCCCAAGATGAAAATCGGTACATAGGTGACAAACAGCAGAACAAAAACGAGACCGATATGATTGCGGGTGTCTGCAAAACTTTTTTGTATGGCCACCTTAGGCGACACACCGAACAAGACCAGGTGGAATTCGGCGAACGCCAACCGCACGGCCAACCATATTCCCGGCAGGATCAGCATGCTGATTCCCAGTCCAATGATAAACACCGAGACCGTTTTAAGGATGAGCAACGGGAACCATTGCTGCAGTGCCGCGACGATCAACGCACCGTTACCGGGTTGCTCTTTACGGGCCCGCGCAGCCATCAATTGAATCAGTGCCGCAGTATAAAGGGGATAGATAAGCAAATTGAGCGCCAATGGTGAAAAAATGGCGAGCGGCGTCTCCCGGAAGTTCTTTGCCAAGATGAAATCAAAAAACGAAGCGGCAAACAAAAATGGCAGACACACGGCTATTATGGTTTTGATATGGCTGGTGAAAAACAGATAGGCGTCTGTCAGGATCGTCTGTATTTGGGCAGCCCGCGCATTTTGCATTCTTTTTCCCCGATCGAATTGTATGAAGAAAGCCAAATGCTTATCACGAGCCCGCCTGACATGCCAAGGCAAAAGCGGTGGTCGAGATAGGGTATCCCTAAAATTTGTATTGACAACTTTACAAATTTCCAGCATATCCTCTGCCATACGATTTCAAGGAAATGGACACCATGCTCAACCCCAACGCCCCCATTCCGCTCTACCGGCAATTGGCCGACCAGATTGCCGATGGCATCCGCAACGGGACCTATCGTCCCGGCAGTTGCATTCCATCCGAGCCCAAGCTGGTGGCCGAGCACGGCCTCGGTCGGCCCACGGTCAGACAGGCCATCGATCTGCTGGTCCGCAGGGGGTTGTTGACCCGCAAACGGGGCTCCGGCACCTATGTGTGCGACCCCCAACAAGAGGTGGACCTCTTTTCCCTGGACGGGACCAGTGCATCGTTTGCAAAAACCGGCGTCTCCGTCGACACCCGTATACTATCCCCCGCCACCCTGGAGCGGATATCGAGCCAAGGCGACAACCCGTTCAGCGACCAACAGGCCTACACCCTCTACCGTCTGACCCGCGTCGCCGGTGCGCCGGTGCTGGTGGAGGACATCTACCTGCATGCCACGCTCTTTGCCGGCATCGATCAAATGGACCTGGGCGGAAAGTCGCTGTCCGCCATCGCAGAGAAAACGTACTACCTTCGCCCGACCGGCGGAAAACAGAGTTTTTCTGTCAGCTACCCCGACGATCACATCGCCGGCTACCTGGGGGTATCCGCCAAAACACCCCTCCTGATGGTCAAGCGCTGGCTCCATTTCCCGCAAACCGCAAACGGCGTCTATGCCATACTTTGGTGTCGAACGGATCAATTCGTCTTTTCACAGACCATTGGAGGGACCGGATATGCATAAACGAGGATATTACGATGAATTCGGAGGGGCCTTCTTGCCGGAAATATTGGCGGCCACCTTTGACGAATTGGAGGCGGCCTTCGAGAAGGCCAAGTCCGATCCGGGCTTCTGGAGGTCCTACCAGGAGCTGATGGCCAACTATTCCGGACGCCCCACACCGCTGACCTTCGCCGAGCGTCTCACCCATCACTTCGGCGGAGCCCGCATCTACATCAAGCGTGAAGATCTCAACCATACCGGCGCCCACAAGGCCAACAACGTCATGGGCCAGGGCCTGCTGGTGAAACGCATGGGCAAAACCCGGGTCATCGCCGAAACCGGGGCCGGGCAGCATGGCGTGGCCACCGCCACCATGGCGGCCCGCTTCGGCTTCGACTGCACCATCTACATGGGAGAGGTGGATGTCCTGCGCCAGCGTCCCAATGTCTTCTGGATGGAACGCCTGGGAGCCACGGTGGTGGCAGTCACCAACGGCACGCGGATCTTGAAGGATGCCATCAACGAAGCCTTCCGGGATTGGGTGAGCAACATGGACACCACCCACTATGTTCTCGGCACGGCCTGCGGGCCGCATCCCTTTCCGGAAATGGTCACCTATTTTCAATCGATCCTGGGCAAGGAGGCCCGCCGGCAGATTCTGGAGGCGGAAAACCGCCTGCCCGACAAGGTCTTCGCCTGCGTGGGCGGCGGATCCAACGCCATGGGGCTTTTCTCCGGCTTCCTGGACGACCCGGTGGAACTGGTCGGCGTCGAGGCCGGCGGCAAGGGGCTGGACAGCGGCCTGCATGCCTCGCGGCTCAAGGCGCCCGATGCCAGTATCGGCGTGGCCCAGGGATACAAAACCTATTTCCTGCAAAACAGCGAAGGCCAGATGCGCGAGACCCACAGCATCGCCGCCGGCTTGGATTATATCGGCGTGTCGCCCATCCTCTCCCATTTCAAAAAAACCGGCCGGGCACGCTTCGAAGCGGCCACCGACGACGAGGTGGTGGCGGCCCTCGACCTGACCATGCGCAAGGAGGGACTTATTCCGGCCCTGGAGTCGGCCCACGCCTTCGCCCAAGCCTTCAAGGAGGCCCCTTGCATGCGACCGAAGCAGATCATCATCATCAACCAGTCGGGCCGCGGCGATAAAGACATCTTCACGATCGCCGATGCCTTCGACGATCCCAAGTGGCAGGCCTTCATATGTGAAAAGGCAAACGGCTATAAAAAAACCGGAAAGTAGGAAAGGTTTTCCACTTTCCAACCCATTCAACCTGGCGCCCGGCCACAAACAGGCCATTTGGCCGTTTGTGGATGAGCACAACCTGAAGGAATTCGAAGATGCTCGAAGCTTATATTCGCGGCCGACTGCGGCAAAAACAGATTTTATTGATGACCCACATCGTCATCGGCTACCCCTCCCTGGAAGCATCTCTCGACATCGTCCGCGCCATGGTGGCGGCCGGTGTGGACCTCATGGAGCTGCAGATTCCCTTTTCAGAGCCCATCGCCGATGGTCCGGTAATACTTAGGGCCAATCAGGCGTCTCTGGCCAACGGCATCACGGTGAGCGACTGCATGGATTTCGCCCGACGCGCCGCCGCCGAGTGCGACATCCCGTTCCTGTTGATGACCTATTATAATATCCTGTTCAAATACGGCGTAGACCGTTTTGCCGACCACATGGCCGCCGACGGGCTGCGCGGTGCCATCGTGCCGGATCTGCCTCATGAAGAGGGTCACACCTATCTGTCGGCCATGAACCGAAACGATCTCGCCCCCATCTTTATCTTCGCGCCTACCACCAGCGAAACCCGCATGCGTGAGATCGCCAGACACGCCGCAGGTTTTGTCTATTGCGTGGCGCGCAAGGGGGTCACCGGCCTGCAAACCGACTTTTCAGACACGCTGCAAAGCTATCTGGCGCGCTGCAGAGCGGTGACCGGACTGCCTCTGGCCCTGGGATTCGGCGTCAAGGATCGGGCGGATATCGAGTTTCTCACCGGTAAGGTCGACATCGCGGTCATCGGTACCCAGACGATCCGGATAGTCGAAGAGAGAGGGGTGGATGCCGTAGGAGAGTTCATTTCCAGTCTGAGATGATGTACCTTCGGGCTTGAGGTTCGGTGGATTGTTCTTTATTCGCATTCCCACTTGAGCTAAAGAGAACCTGTATGGTTATACCGAACTCACATATCCAGTCTGTTAAAGAGATTCTCCACCACCTGCCCTACACCACCACCCATCTTCCCGGCGTGGGGGGAGAGATCAAGGCGGCACCCGAACATTTCCAGGTTGAGGAAATCTTACCCTATGCACCCTGCGGGGAGGGCGAGCACCTATTTGTCACCCTGCGGCGGGCCGGCTGGAATACGGCCGATGTGGCGGCGGCATTGGCCAGGTGTTTCGGCCTGAAAAGCATGGAGGTGGGATGGGGCGGGCGAAAAGACAAGCAGGCAGTCACCACCCAGACCTTTTCACTGCACCTGTCCATGTCCACGCCGATGGACCGGATCGAAGCCACCCTGACCGAACTGCCCTTCACCATCCTTTCCGTTCAGCGCCATCGCAACAAACTCAAGACAGGCCATGTGGCCCGCAACCGATTTCGCATTCTGATCACACAGACCGCCCCCGGCGCCATCGATGCGGCGACGGCCATTGCCGAAGCCATTCGTCACAACGGCATCCCGAACTTCTATGGTGAACAGCGCTTTGGTATCGAAAAGGCCAACATCGACCGCGCCATGCAACTGGTCGAACGACAGCGGCCCGCGCGCGGCAAGCAGGAAGCCTTCCTGGTCTCGGTCATTCAAAGCGCGCTTTTTAACATCTGGCTGACGGAAAGAATCGGCCGGAATCAATACCATCAAATTCTCGCCGGCGATGTGGCCCAAAAAACAGATACCGGCGGGCTGTTCGTAGTAGACGATGTGGACGAAGCGATGGAAAGGTTTGGAAGGGGCGCCATTGTTTACACCGGCCCGATATTCGGGCCCAAAATGATGGCAGCCGGCCATCCGGCGGCCGAATTCGAAGCCCAGGTACTGAACCGCTTTGATCTGGATCTGGATACGTTCAAACGCCTCAGGGCCCCCGGCGCCAGACGCCAGGCCGTCCTGCGCGTCGACGATCTAACGGTACGATCAGAGCAAAACGGCCTGGAACTGGCGTTTACCCTGCCGCCGGGCGCGTATGCCACCATGATCACGCGAGAGTTCATGCGTCCCGCCGGGTAGTGCCTGGCTTTATTTCATGGGTAAAATGGGATAAACATCCAAACCGACGGCATTGACACCGTCACCGTTTGCAGCGTGGCTGTGGGCCTGCTCGGGCGGGCACCGCGGCTTGGGTTGGGTCGCAACGGCGCGGTTCTGTAAATTTCTCCACAGGGTGGACCGGAAGGAACACATATGGCGTCACTGAGCCGCTGGGTCATCTTCCTGGCCGCTTTTTTCTGCATATACGGCTCGCTTCATCTCTATATCCTGATCAAGGTGAGGCGCGCCCTCTATCTCGACAGGTGGAGCTACATCCTGTTGGTGGTGGTCTTGCTGTTTTTGATGACGGCGCCCATCAATGCGAGAATGCTCACCCAGGGATACCCGATCTTTTCTCTGGCGTTGACCTGGATCGGATACCTGTGGATGGCCTACCTTTTTCTTTTTGTTTGTCTGGCCATTCCTCTGGACCTCTATCATTTGATCGTCAGCGGGCTCCAACAGTTTTTCAATGTGGATTGGACCAATATCATGATGCTGCGGCGCAACAACCTCGCCCTGGTGGCGATCTGTGCGGGCGGCGTGATGATCTATGGCGCCTACGCGGCCTACCATGTCCGCATCGAACAGGTAGCCCTCAGCAGCGACAAAATCCCGGACACGGTCGACAGGGTGCGCCTCGTGCAGATATCCGATCTTCATTTAGGGCCGATGCTCTACCCCGGGCGCCTGCATCCGATCCTGGCGGCAATACGCCAGGCACAGCCGGACATCCTGGTTTCTACCGGCGACCTGATCGACGGGCCGTTCCGAGGGGAACAGGAAATCGCCGCGGCGTTGCGCGCCCTGCCGGCCAGGATCGGCAAATTCGCCGTGAGCGGCAACCATGAGCATTACTTCGGCATCGAAAGATCCATGGACTTCACGCGGGCAGCCGGTTTCAAGCCACTGCGCGGCGAGCGCGCCGATGTCGGCAACGGCATCGTGCTGGTCGGGGTTGACGATACCCTGGATGGGCACCCGAACAGTGGAAAAGAAAATGAGCTGCTCTCCCGCATATCCCCGGAACAATTTTCGGTATTGCTCAAACACCGCCCCCTTTTCGATGGGAATCGAATCGGTTACTTCGACCTGCAGCTCTCAGGGCATGCCCATAATGGCCAAATTTTCCCGTTCACCCTGGTTGTCAGGTTTATTTATCCCATGTCAGACGGCCTCTACCACATCGCCGAAAAGCATTACCTGTACGCCAGCAGGGGAACCGGCACGTGGGGTCCACCGATTCGCGTCCTTGCCCCCCCCGAAATCACGATCATCGACCTGCTGCCGGCAAAAAGCGGCAAGTCTGTGGCGAAGCCCCGGAAAACAGATCAATAAACAGCCGGATCGACAAGCAGCAGATTTGACAAAAGGCAGGCGTGGGCATATGGTGCGGCCGTTGCGAGCCGGAATACGACCGCCATGTAACGTGGGCCGACTGGCCGAAGAGCCGTACTAAAACAACATAGGGCAGCCCTTAAATGCAGATGAACGAAACGAACAACGATTTCTGGCAGAGCCATTCGATGAAGTTCCTCGAATGCGCGTTTCGCGCCGATCGTCAAGAGACCGTACACCGGGCTGACGGACATGGTAAAAAAACCGGCGAATGCGGTGATACCGTGGAATTTTTCCTCATGGTAAAGGATGACCGGCTGCAAACGATCTCTTATGCCGTCAATGGATGCATGAACACCAACGCATGCGCCAATGCCGTCATCGACCTGGCGGAAAAACGCCCGCTGGACGAGGCATGGGACATCACCCCCGAAATGGTTTCCGGATACCTGGAGACACTGCCCCAAAATCACTACCACTGCGCGGAACTGGCTGTCGGCGCATTTTATCTCGCCCTGGCCGATGCACGGCGAAGCCTTCAACACGCATGGAAAAGCAAGTACCGCTAAACGGGACTATCTAAAAAACCGGGATCGGAAGGGCTCCCGCCTCACCCGCCAACAACCCGCCGGCTGGCCATCTCTTTTAGAGCATCCTCGGCTGTGCCGTTACCCCCTTAAAACAAAGGCAAATTCGCTACAGCCGACCACAAAACCCCACCCCGTTTATTCTTGACATGAGATACCATCTTGACTATAGGTCGGTCTTTAATTCGGTTGACCATCTTACAACAGGGAAGCGCCGCCAGGGCCTTTTGTATCGAGCTTGGAAGCAGGGCGAGGAAATTCGCTTCCACAATTCTGGAATTGAGCCCCATGGAATTGATCGCGCAGCTGGAAAAACAAAAAGATGCATTGACCCAGAGCTGGTTTGAACGGGTAATCAACACCTACCCTCCCGA
Organism: Desulfatitalea tepidiphila; assembly: GCF_001293685.1. Taxonomy (NCBI): domain Bacteria; kingdom Pseudomonadati; phylum Thermodesulfobacteriota; class Desulfobacteria; order Desulfobacterales; family Desulfosarcinaceae; genus Desulfatitalea; species Desulfatitalea tepidiphila. Next base: position 330,802 of record NZ_BCAG01000006.1, read on the forward strand.
AACGGCCCATTTTCTGGCTAAGCAAAAAGACCCCTTCGCAAATCCGGTCGGTCAGACCACCTACCGGAGCCTGACCATCCTGGTCGATCTTCTCGGGCAAGGACTGGATAGAGAAGCCGCCCGGGATGCCCTCGACCCGATTATCCGCATCCGCGCCATTCAAAGTTTTACGGCCTCCCAGGCCACGGGTTTCGTTTTCGATCTGAAGCAGGTTATCCGCAAAAAATGTACCGTGAAACCCACCGACGCCGATCAAATGGACCACATCGACCACCTTATCGACCAGCTTGCGCTGATTGCATTTGATCTTTTCATGCAATGTCGTGAAAAAATTTACGATCTGAAAGCCAATGAAACCAAGCAACGCACGTTCAAGGCGTTTGCAAAAGCAGGTTTGATAAAGGAGCCGGAGGATGATTGAACCCGGTCCCACCAGGCAATTGAACGAACGTATGATCTCCGGGATCGAAAGATGCCCGGAGCGGACGTCGCTCAGTTGCCTGATCAGTTTTAAACCCTTTTCATATAGCGGGCCCCGACCATTGTTTCGGGGTCAAAAGTGAGGTGCGGGTAGATGAATAAATTTTACATGTCATCACTGCTGGCGGTATTCGTGCTGGCCCTGATCGCCTGGGTGGGTTCCTTGGGTCTACCCTGGCTTTTCGGGATTGTCTTGCCGTATCTGGCCGTCCTGGTTTTCATGGTGGGTGTCGCAAGGCGCATGATGGGCTGGGCGCGGTCGGCCGTTCCCTTTGCCATTCCCACCACCTGCGGTCAGCAAAAGTCTTTGGACTGGATCAAACCGGCCCGAATCGACAACCCCTCGACCAAGTTCGGCGTTTTCATCCGGATGGCTCTGGAAATCCTGACATTTCGTTCACTTTTCCGCAACACCCGCATGAAGCTGACCCATGAGGGGCGGTTCAGTTACAACCTGGAGATCTTCCTCTGGGTGGGCGCCCTGGCGTTCCATTACGCCTTTCTGGTCACCGTGCTGCGCCACTTTCGATTTTTCCTGGAACCGGTCCCCTGGTGTCTGCAAATGCTCGAAAGCGTGGACAGCTTCTTCCGGGTGGAAATCTCATATGATTTGATCCAGTTCGGACTTCCGGGCATCTACCTGTCAGGTCTGGTTCTGCTGGCTGCCGTGACCTATCTCTTCCTGCGGCGCCTCTTTATCTCCAAAGTCAAATACATTTCCCTGGCCTCGGATTACTTCCCCCTCTTTCTGATCATGGGCATCGCTTTCACCGGCATCCTGATGCGTTACTTCACGAAGGTGGATATCGCGAATATCAAGGAGCTCACCATGGGATTGGTGACGTTTCACCCCACCATCCCGGAGGGCATCAGCCCACTGTTCTACATTCATCTGTTTTTTGTCAGCGTGCTGCTGGCCTATTTCCCCTTCAGCAAGCTGATGCATATGGGCGGCGTCTTCCTGAGTCCCACACGCAACATGACGGCCAACACCCGCGAAGTCCGCCACGTCAACCCGTGGAACTACCCGGTGAAGGTCCACACTTACGAGGCCTACGAAAACGAGTTCCGCGAAAAAATGGTCGAAGCCGGATTGCCGGTGGACAAGATGCCGGAACCCACGCCTGAAGAACCGACCGCGGAAGAGGAAAAGGAGTAAACGATCATGGCAGATGAAACACCCAAAGCCGAAGATTTTTTGGCTCAAATAGATCATCGTCCGCCCGCCAGACAGTGGATGGACGTACCCACCGAAATCCGCAAGGGTATGTACTGTTATGCGGCCAATCCTAAAAGCGTCGAATACCTCGGCCTGCCCAACGCACGGCAGTGGAACCCCATTGAAGACGACTGGCAGCTTCCGGACAACTGGCAGCAAATCCTACATGAAGGCTTCAAGGAGCGCCTGGAACGGTTTCGCTCGGTCAAAGTCTTCATGGACATTTGTGTGCGCTGCGGGGCCTGCGCCGACAAGTGCCACTTCTTTCTCGGCACCGGCGACCCCAAGAACATGCCGGTACTTCGGGCTGAACTCCTGCGCTCGGTCTACCGCAACGACTTCACCAAAATGGGTAAACTGCTGGGCCGCCTGAACGGTGCCCGCCCCATGACCGCCGAAGTGCTCAAGGAGTGGTGGTACTACCTGTTTCAATGCACCGAATGCCGGCGCTGTTCCGTGTTCTGTCCTTACGGCATCGACACAGCCGAAATCACCATCTTCGGCCGAGAACTGCTCAACCTGCTCGGCCTGAACATCGACTGGATCGCCACCCCAGTGGCCAATTGCTACCGCACCGGCAACCATCTGGGCATTCAGCCCCACGCCTTCAAGGACATGCTCGATTTCTTCGTCGATGACATCGAAGAGATCACCGGCATCCGGGTGGAACCCAATTTCAACAAGAAGGGCGCCGACATCCTCTTCATCACGCCATCGGGTGACGTTTTCGCCGACCCGGGGACCTACTCCTGTATGGGGTACATGATCCTGTTTCATTTCCTCAAGGAGAAGTACGGACTGGACGTAACCTGGAGCACTTACGGCAGCGAGGGCGGCAACTTTGGCTTTTTCACCTCCCACGAGACCATGAAACGGCTCAACGCCAAGATGTACCTCGAGGCCAAGCGCCTGGGCGTCAAATGGATCCTGGGCGGCGAGTGCGGACACATGTGGCGCGTGATCCACCAGTACATGGACACCATGAACGGCCCGGCCGACTTCCTGGAAGAACCGGTCAATCCCATCACAGGCACCAAATTCGAAAACGCCAAGTCGACCAAAATGGTGCACATCGCCGAATTCACCGCCGACCTGATCAAACACGGCAAGCTCGATCTGGATCCGAAGCGCAACGACAACAAAATCATCACCTTCCACGATTCGTGCAACCCGGCCCGAGGCATGGGCATGCTGGATGAGCCGCGCTACGTGATCAAAAATGTGGCCAACCACTTCTATGAAATGCCGGCCAACACGATCCGCGAGCAGACATTCTGCTGCGGCAGCGGATCGGGACTCAATGCCGGCGAGAACATGGAAGAGCGCATGGCCGGCGGTTTGCCACGGGCCAACGCCGTCAAATATGTCCACGAGAAATTCGGCGTGAACATGCTGGCTTGCGTTTGCGCCATAGACCGGGCCGCGCTGCCCCCGTTGATGGAATACTGGGTGCCGGAAGTGGAAGTGACCGGCCTGCACGAACTGGTGGCCAACGCCCTGATCCTGCCGGGAGAACAAGAACGAACCACGGACCTGCGCGGCGAGCCGCTGCCGGGAATGGAGGACGCCGATGAGTAAAAAATGGATCGTAATAGGCTTGATTATCTTCCTGGGCCTGTTCGCTTCCCCGTTTTGGTACAACTTGCTGGTCAAAATGGGAACCGCTGCCCCTGCGCCGGAAGTGGTGCTGACCGAGAAGGCAAAGGTGGCCAAGCAGTGCGTCATGCCCACCGACTTCATGAAAACCGAGCATATGCAACTGCTCGATCTTTGGCGGCTCAAGGTGGTGCGCGGGTTGGAACGCGAATTTGTCAACCCCGAGGGAAAAACCTTTGACATGAGTCTGTCGAACACCTGTCTGGACTGCCACAGCAACAAGGCGGAATTTTGTGATCGCTGTCACAATTATGCTTCCGTGCGACCCTATTGCTGGGATTGCCATATCGATAACCCCCAAGGAGAGATGAAATGAAAAGCAGCCGCAGAAGCTTCATGAAAATGGCGGGCATTGCCGCTTTGGGGCTTGGCGCTCAGCCGGCGATCAAGGCCATCGCACCCGCCGCAGAAGGACATGGGACCGAGATGCAATTCCACAAAGGTCCCAAAGCACTGACCGCCAAGCAATGGGCCATGGTGATCGACACCCGGCGTCTTAAAACCGCCGCGGACCTGGAGCCGATCATCGAGGCGTGCCATTCGGTCCACAATGTGCCCCATTTCACCGACAAACACCACGAAATCAAATGGATATGGGAAACCCATTTCCACAACGCCTTCCCTGGCAGCGCCAACCGTTTCACCAGCGAAGAGGTCGAGCATCGTCCCTACCTGGTGTTGTGCAACCACTGTGAAAACCCGCCTTGCGTCAGAGCATGCCCGACCAAGGCCACCTTCAAGAGGGAAGACGGTATTGTCGTAATGGACATGCATCGCTGCATTGGCTGCCGTTTCTGTATGGCCGCCTGCCCCTATGGCTCGCGTAGTTTCAATTTCAGGGACCCGCAGCCGTTTATCAAGGAAGTTAACCTGAAGTACCCGCGCCGCATGAAGGGTGTGGTGGAAAAATGCAATTTTTGCGAGGAGCGGCTGGCCGTGGGACAGATGCCGGCCTGCGTGGAGGCCTCCAAGGGCGCCATCGTGTTCGGTGACCTGGCGGATCCCGATTCCGAGGTGAGGCATGTGCTGCGTGAGAATTTCACCATTCGACGCAAACAGAACTTAGGCACCGAACCGTGCGTCTACTATATCGTGTGAGGTGGGTATGCTTGAATTAGCCATAAGAGGAAACAAAACGTATTGGACATGGATCGTGGCCCTGTTGGGTGTCATCGGAGCCGGATTCATCTTTTATCTCTGGCAGCTCCAGTTCGGATTGGGCATCACCGGCATGAGCAGGGATGTGTCGTGGGGTTTTTACATCGCCAACTTCACCTACCTGGTGGGCGTGGCCGCCGGAGGCGTAATGGTGGTGCTCCCATACTACCTGCACGACTATAAAGCTTACGGCCGCGTCACTATCCTGGGTGAATTTCTGGCCATCGCCGCGTTGATCATGTGCCTGCTGTTCATCATCGTGGATCTCGGGCAACCGATGCGCGGTTTCAACGTGCTGCTCTACCCCACGCTCAACAGCGTGCTCTTTTACGACGCCATGGTGCTCAACGGATACCTGCTGATCAACCTGATCGTGGGATGGAACGTGCTGGAAGCCGAGCGCAACGGGGTGCACTACCAGAAGTGGCTCAAACCGATCATCTACCTCTCCATCCCCTTTGCCGTCAGCATCCATACCGTGACGGCGTTTCTCTACTGCGGCCTTCCCGGCCGCGGATTCTGGTTGACGGCCATCCTGGCGCCGCGCTTCCTGAGTTCAGCCTTTGCCGCCGGTCCGGCCCTGTTGGTGCTGTTGTGCCTCTTCATCCGCAACACCACCAAGTTCGATCCGGGCAAGGAGCAGATCCAGAGCCTGGGCAAAACCGTGGCCTATGCCATCTGTATCAACGTGTTCTTCTTCCTCTGCGAAGTGTTCGTGGCCTTCTACAGCAATATCCCTGAACACATGGATCACATTAAATACCTGTTCGTGGGGCTTCATGGACATGGCGCCCTCGTGCCCTGGATGTGGTCCTCCATGGCGTTGATGGTGATCGGCATCATTCTCACGGTCAACCCGGTGACCCGCAAAAACGAAGCCACCCTGGCCGTGGCCTGTGCCGTGATCATCGCCGGCACCTGGATCGACAAGGGCCTGGGCATGATCTCCGGTGGTTTTGTGCCCAACCCCCTGCACGAAGTCAACGAGTATGCGCCCACTTTTCCTGAGATCGTCATCACCATCGGCGTGTATGCCATCGGCGCACTGGTGTTGACGGTGCTGTATAAAATGGCGGTGGGGGTCAAGGAAGAGGTGGAGCAGGGTTAACTTCTGTTTGATCCTGATCGTTCGATTGCAAAGGCCCGGCGGATTCTCCGCCGGGCCTTTTTGTTCGCTGTTGCCGGGCGACGATCAGTTTCTCCGTTTTTCTCGCAACCGTTTGAACCGGCGCCGTCGCCAGCGCCCTTTCCATTGAGCGAGCAATTCATAGTTGGCCGGGGTGATCAGCAGGGCCAGAAGTGTGGCACTGCACAAGCCGGTGACGAAGGCCGTAGCCATAGGCGCCCAGGAGATCGATTTGGAAGGGATGCCGATGGCCATGGGCAGCAGGCCCAACAGGGTGGTGACGGTGGTGATCAGCACTGGACGGATGCGGGCGGCGCAAGATTCCAATATGGCCTGCCGCAGCTCTCTGCCCGCACGCATGCGCTTGTTCATAAAATCGATGAGCAGGATCGTGTTGTTCACGGCCACGCCCGACAAGCCGATGGTGGCGATGAAGCTGCCGATGGTAAACAGGGTACGGGTCAAAAAGATGCCGTAGGCCACGCCGATAATGGCAAATGGCACCGCAGTCAGGATCAACAATGGCTGCAGATAGTCCCTGAATTGGGAGGCGAGCACCATGTAAATACCCAGCAAGGCCATGCTGAAGGCTATGGCCAGAGAGATGTAGGACTTGGTGGTAGACTCGAACTCACCCCCGAAAGAGACTGCCACCCCCGGCATTTGTGCGCGCAGCTGCTGGTAATGGGCCTGCACCTTATTCTGGACCAATGCCGGCGAAAGTTTGGATCCCGCTCGGATATCCGCGCTGATGGTGATGGTGGGTTTGCCCTGGTAGCGCGACCGCACATTGGGTTCCTCCACGATGCGAGCCGTCACCAGGTCCCTCAGATAGATGGGGGCGGCGCTGTCCTCGATGACGGGCACCGACAAGATGTCCAAAGGCGATGACAAGCTGGCACTGTCGCTGACCAGGTCATCTGAACGGGCCAGGCGCACCATCAAGTCCACCTCTTCATCCGCGGCCCTGAACGGCCCGGCCATATGGCCGTTGAGCACCCCGGCGGCGATGGCGGTAATCTGGGCCGCCGAAAGATTATACTGGTAGACCGCTTCCTGGCGGGGTTCGAACGCCACGGTGCGATGATGCACCGGACGATTGTCTCCCAGATCCACTAGATCGACCAGATCGCCGTCCTGCCGCATCGCGGCCAGCAGGCGACCGCTCGCCTCAATCGCCGACGCAATGGTTTCGGCCTGGACCCGGACATTGACGGGTTTGCCCGTGGGCGGTCCGTCGCCCTCCTCGAAAATCTGAACGGCGGGCCGCGCCGGATCACCGGTGTATGTCTCGGCCACATAGGCATTGATATGTTCGCGCATGTAACTCAGGTGCTGCATGGGATCGTTGGTAGGGTTGTCCGGGAAATCGCGCACCCGCTTTTCCGGGAGCGTCACCACGATCTGGCCGTAATTGGCACCATAATGGCGGACATAGTCCTGGTCTTCGTAATAGCCGGTGTAACCGGCCGTGGAATCGGCCTGCTGCGGCCCCAGGGAAATGATGAACCGTGAAAGGTCATGCACGATGGCATCGGTTCGCTCCAGGGCGGTGCCGGCCGGCGTCTGCAGGGTCACATGGTAGCGGAAATAATTGCCCGGGAAAAATTTCACCTTGATCAGCGGTGCGATGCCGAACATGGAGAGCAGCAGAATCGCCAGTGCCGACCCGAAAGCCAGATTGATACCGACCAATGCGGCGGCCTTGTGGTCGAGCACCCAGACGACGGCCCGGCGGTAGATGCGCCAGGTGGGTCCGAACAGGCCGCTCTGCAGATGGACAAAGGGCGCATCTTCGTCCTCGTGCACCGGCAGGGCCTCGGCATTTTTGGGACCCCAGTCGAAAATATGGATGGGCAGGATGAACAGCGCTTCGAGCAGGGAGGCGGCCAGGGCGTAGCTGACGGTTTTGGGAATGATGGCGAAGAAATCTCCCGTGCTGCCGGTCATGATCAGCATGGGCAGGAAAGCCAGGGCTGTGGTCAGGGCCGAACTGATCACCGGCAGCATCACCTCCGAGGCCCCGTCGATGATGGCCTGGCGCCTCGATTTACCCATCTGCATGTGGCGGAAGGTGTTCTCCACGATGATGACCGCATCGTCCACGAGAATGCCGGTGACCAGCACGAACGAGAAGATGCTGATCGTGTTGATGGTCACCCCGCTCAGCTTCATGATGGCAATGGCGCACAAAAAGGAGAAGGGGATGCCGATGGCGGCCAGCATGGCATTGCGAAACCCCAGGGAGAGCCACAGCACGAGCACGACCAGCGCCATTCCCAGGACAAGGTTGCCTCCCAGAATGCGGATCGAGTCGTTGATCTCAATGGTCGAATCGTTGGTGAACACGACCTGAAGGCCTTCATCGGCATGTACCTGCCCAAAACGGCGGGAGAGCGCCTTGACCTGTTCGCTGATGGCGACCGCACTGCCCTTCTCTTCCTTGGTCACCACCAGACGGACGGACGTATGGCCATTGACCGAGGGCACGGTGATCCGGTCCCGATAGTGCAGGCGGGCGCTGGTCACCAGGTCCCTGACGCGGACATAGTTGCCGTCCCCATCCCGGCGCACGATCACATCGAGCACGTCATCCTGACTGCGCAGACGGATGCCGGCATCGAGCATGTAGGCGGTGTCGCCGGTGCGAAACCGGCCCGAAGGAATCTTGGTGCTGGCCGATGATACGGCCTGAACCACCTGGCTGAAGGTGACCCCGAATCGGCGCAGGCGTTCCGGGTTGAGGGAGAGATGAAACTCATCTTCCGGCTCCCCTTCGATATCCACGTCCCTCACCGACGGCACGCTGATCAAGGTGGCACGGAGCTCCTCGGCATAGCGCTCCAGGCTCTGGGGCGGCAAATCGCCGCTGAGGTGAACGATGATCACCGGCATCCAGATGTTGGTATCGATCCATATGAAATCAGGCTCATCGACCCCCTGGGGAAGTTCGTCTTTGATATTCAGCACCCGGAAGCGCAACTCGTTGTAAAGCTCCTGGTAATCCGTGTCGTCGATGAACTTGACCTGGACCGAGGAAAAATTGCGATAGGAGTTGGACTGGACATACTCCACATCTTCCATGCTCTCCAGGGACTCTTCGATTTCACGGGTAACCAATTGCTCCACATCTTCGGCCGAGGCCCCAAAATATACTGTGTGAATGAAGACCTTGCCGATATCGACCAGGGGCAGGTTCTCGGTGGGATTGGTGAGCAGGCTGAACACCCCGGCTACAACCAGGATGACGAAAAAGACATTGATGAAAACGGTCTGCTTGAGGGTGTATTTGACGACCGTGGGCATCATGGGGATCTGCAGCTTCCTGAAAGGGTTAGATGCTTATTTCGCCGGCGGTGACGCTCCCTGCCGCAAGGCCATGCCCGGTTTCAAAATCCCGTGGTCGGCGATCAACACGTGATCGGCGGTTTCCCCCATTACGACGACGGGCACTTTGCGGCCGTCGGCCTGCAGGACCACGAAGGGGTTGTCATACCGTTGAACGACGGCGGACCGTGGCACCATCAACCCTTCGGTCGCGACCTCGAAAGTGAGTTCTGTCAACAGCCCCCCCATGGCTTCCCCCCGGTAATCCAGCAACGCGAGCTCGACGGCCCATTTGCGGGTACGCTCGTCAAACTCAGGATTGACCCAATTGATTCTGGCCTGAGCGGGCTGTCCGGCCACGGTGACGCTCAATCGCTCGGGTTCCCGCAGGGCGTCCAACTCCGGACCGGATACGAACAAGGGCACGACCAGCCGGGTAAAATCGGCCACCTGGCCCAAAGGGGTCCCGGCGGCGATGATCTCGCCCGGCTCCACCTGCCGGTGCACCACGATCCATCCCTCGGGCGCCGGAAGCCGGTAACGCCGGCGTCGCTCTTTAAGCTCCTCGAGTTGGACGGATAATGCTTTCAGTTCGACATCGGTGGCTTGCAAGGCCAGGTGTGCCTGGGCGAGTTCCTCGGCGGCCGCATCCCAGTTGGACTGGGTGGCGACATTGTCCGCATGCAACCGGTCGATGCGACGAAACTCCTTTTCCAGGTAAGCGGCCCGCGACGCGTTTCGTTCTCGGGCGACGCGGAGTTTTTCCAGACTCCATTGGGTCTGCTCGATCTGGAAATCGATGAACACCGGGTCCACTTCGAGGAATGGTGCTTTTCCAATCGCCCCGCCCACATCGTAATGAACATGGAGAACCTTGCCGGAAACTTCCGAGGCAAGGATCTGCGTGGTATTGCTGCGGGTATAACCTGTCAGGGTGACGTTATTAAGGGCCGGTTGCACTGTCGCACTGTCCGCTGCGAACGCGGCACCGGCAGCCAATATCCATGCGGCGATCCATGCAAAAGATTTCAAGTTCCCTCGCACCTCATGAATTGTGTCGAATGCCGAACCCATCGTGGAGGCAATGGATTCGGCAACATCCAAAAGAAAACGGCCAAATGAATTGGCATCATTTGGCCGTTAAAGGAGGAGAACAGATGAAAAAACTATTGGTTTGGCAATTTAGGATAATGCAAGCTGCTTGCCATTTGCGTGTCAAAACATCGCCTGTTCTTCTGTTCGCTATTATTTATCTATTGTTTCAATAGGTTATAAAATTTCAAACAGATACTTGCAAACCTTCCATCGGCCATGGCGCCCCACCTGTGTGAGGTCAGGGTTTAAAATTTTGAACTCAAAAGCGACTTGAAAATTTATAACATGTTATTTTTATTAAATATTGATAAAATTCGACAGCTGTTCATAATCTTGAACCCGGGGATCCTCGCATGGGCGTTCCAATACCTTACCTGTTGCTTTTTTTGCCTATTTTCCGTTCAAAGTTATGAACAAAACACCACATATGGGGTTCAAACGCGTCGTGTGTCTATCATATTGATTTGATGGTCATGCAACCGGGGCCTTGTCAAGCAGTCGTTTGATTTCACGCAGTAACTCGGCATTGGAGAATGGTTTGGTGATGTAAGCATCGATGCCCAGGTTCAGTCCTTTGGCGACATCCACATCCCTGTTTTTAGCGGTCAGGAAAATAACCTTGATATCGTTCCATTCAGGATGTTGCCGGATGACCTGAAAAATCTCGTAACCATCCAGATCCGGCAGCATGATATCCAGAATGATCAGGTCAGGCTTTTTTTGTGTGATGGCGTCAAAGGCATCCTTACCGCTCTGTGCCAAGGCCACATTGAAGTTGTTCTTCTCCAGCAGAAATTTAAGCGGTACCAGAATGCTGATCTCGTCATCGACGATCAAGATGGTAGATTGTGTCATGGCGCTATATCTTTTCAATCGGCATAAGGAACGATTAAGATACCACGATCCATCGGATTGCCCGATTGACTCTATGACCCAATTCAATTAAAGTCGACCATATGATTTTGAAAATATCAAAAATCTTTTTTGAAGACAATTCATATTTTTTCAAACCATTCATTCCCTGCCCGATCAACATGTGCGCCCGCGCCTTCTCATCGGGCTGCGTGAGCGACGCGGTTGCACAAGGGCTGGAAGGCACACCCCATGAAAAGCAGCAGGACCCGCGCCCAACGCTTTACCTACCTCTTTATTGTGGGGGTATTGGCATTCAACTATCCACTGCTCTCCCTGTTTGACGTGCCGCGCAGGGTCTTTGGCGTACCGTTGCTCTATGTCTATATTTTTGTGGTTTGGGCGCTGTTGATCGTCCTGGTGGGCGTTACGGCAAGGTCCCGTTCCAGCGGGATGTAGCCATCGGCAGCTTCGTTGGTTCTGCCATGTCAACCCAATCCGAATGACCATGCTGGCGACCGAAACCATACTCTTTGTTTCCATATGCTACATCGGCATGCTGTTCGCCATCGCCTACTACGGTGACAAACGGGCCGATGCGGGCCGCAGCATCATCAACAGCCCCTATGTCTACGCCCTTTCCATGGCGGTCTATTGCACGGCCTGGACCTTCTACGGCAGTGTCGGCCGGGCGGTGCATTCCGGCCCCGCCTTTCTCTCCATCTATATTGGACCGACCCTCATGGTCACACTCGGATGGCTGGTGCTGCGCAAGATCATGCGCATCAGCCGGGTTCATCGCATCACCTCCATTGCCGATTTCCTGGCATCGCGATATGGCAAAAGCATCCTGCTCGGCGGCGCGGTGACGATCATTGCCGTATTGGGCATCGTCCCCTACATCTCGTTGCAACTCAAGGCCATTTCCACCAGTTTTCAGGTGATGAGCAGTTTCCCCAGCGGCGATGTAGTAGTTCGGCGGATGCCCTTTTTCCAGGACACGGCCTTCTACGTCGCCATTTTGCTGGCGGCTTTCGCCGTCCTGTTCGGCACCCGCAAACCCGAAGCCACCGAACGACACGAAGGCCTGGTGGCGGCCATTGCCCTGGAGTCGATGATCAAACTGATCGCATTTCTGGCAGTGGGCCTCTTTGTCACCTATGGGTTGTTCGACGGTTTTGCCGATCTTTTTTCCCAGACCGCAACCCATGACCATCTGGTCGACCTGTTTACCTTCGAACGTCAGGGGGGCGACGCCTACATGGACTGGACGGTCTATGTCGTCCTGAGCATGTTGGCCATCGTTTTGCTGCCACGCCAATTCCAGATCACGGTCATCGAAAATGTAGAAGAAGATCATTTGCGAAAGGCCATCTGGCTCTTTCCGCTCTACATGCTGGCCATCAATCTGTTCGTGCTCCCCGTGGCCATGGCCGGCATGCTCCACTTTGCGGGCCAGCCCGTGGATGCCGACATCTTCGTGCTGAAGCTGCCCCTGGTCAGCCAGCAAAAGGCCCTGACCCTGCTGGTCTTTATCGGCGGCATGTCCGCGGCCACCGGCATGGTGATCGTCGAAACCATCGCGCTTTCCACCATGATCTGCAATAACCTGGTCATGCCGCTGCTGCTCCATCTGCGATCGCTGAACCTGGCCAGCCGAACCGATCTGAGCACCTGGTTGATCGCCATCCGCCACGCGGCGATCATTCTGGTGATTTTGCTGGGCTACATCTACTTTCATCTGACCGCAGAGTTTTACACCCTTGTCTCCATCGGCCTGGTGTCGTTTGCCGCCGTTGCACAATTCGCACCTGCCCTGCTGGGCGGCATCTACTGGAAAGGCGGCACGCAAAAAGGCGCCCTCTGGTCCATGGCCGCCGGCTTCGTGATCTGGGGCTACACCCTGGTGCTGCCCTCACTGGCGGCCGCCGGGATCATCTCTCATTCCTTTATCGATCAAGGTCCCTGGGGTATTGCCTGGCTCAACCCATTTTCATTGTTCGGGCTGAAAGGGTTGGACCGGGTATCGCACGCCGTCGTATGGAGCCTCATGATCAATACCCTTACCTACGTGGGCGTATCGCTGTTCGACCGGCCTTCGGCCCTGGAACACACCCAGGCCACCATGTTCGTGGATGTGTTCCGTTTTTCCTCGGAAACCGAAGAAACATTAGTCTGGCGAGGCACAGCATTGATTCCGGATATCAAATCCTTGCTGGAGCGTTTTCTGGGCAAAGAGCGCACCGAAGAAGCACTGGCCTTGTATGCCCAGACCCGCAACATGGATTGGGGCCTCACCCTCAAGGCAGACCCCGGATTTGTCACCCATGCGGAAAAAATATTGGCCGGCGCCATCGGATCTGCCTCGGCGCGCGTCATGGTCTCCTCGGTGGTCAAGGAGGAGCCGCTGGGCGTCCAGGAAGTCATGGACATCCTGGATGAAACCCGCCAGGTCATCATCTACAGCCGGGAACTGGAAAAAGTGACGGCCGGACTGAAAGCGGCCAACGAACGGCTCAAGGAGCTGGACCGGCTCAAGGATGATTTCATCTCCACGGTATCGCATGAGCTAAGAACCCCGTTAACCTCTATCCGGTCCATTGCCGAAATCCTGCGGGACTACCCCGAAACCAACCCGATGGAGCAGAAAGAGTTCCTGGAGATCATGATCAACGAGATCCATCGCCTCTCCCGGCTGATCAACCAGGTACTCGATTTCCAGAAAATCGAATCGGGCAAGCTTCAATGGCAGGCCGCACCCGTGGATCTGATCCAGGTGATTGACGCGGCCGTGGGCGCCACCCGCCAATTGATCAATGAAAAGCGAATTCGCCTCCATCTGCAATTGCCACCCGCCGTGCCCAGCCTCTCCGGAGATCGGGATCAATTGATCCAGGCCATGGTCAACCTGATCTCCAACGCCGTGAAATTCTGCCCGGCGCAGGACGGAACCATCGCCATCCGCCTGACCCACGACCGCCATCAACTTCACGTGAGTGTCAAAGACAACGGCATCGGCATCCGTCCCGAAGATCAACACGCGGTCTTTGAACAGTTCCGTCAAATCACCCCATCCACGGATCGCGGCCGGCCTCAGGGCAGCGGCCTCGGCCTGGCCATCACCAAACGCATCATCGAGTATCACAAAGGGCGCATCTGGGTGGAGAGCAGACTGGGGCAAGGCGCCACCTTTCATTTTGAACTCCCGGTATTGCCGCCCATCGAGAAACTGCAAACCGGATAGACACCATTCTATTTTATAAAAGAGAAAAGAGTCGACCATGGATCGCAAATTATCTTCCCTGCTGCTCGTCATTCTGATTTGCTCGGCCTGTGCCGCCGGGCCTGCGCCGCAGCGTGTTTCCGAACAGACCCGCAACAGCATCTATTATCTCAATCAGGGAACGGAGTTGTTTGCCAGGGGGTGCTACCTCCGGGCCATGGATTACTTCCTGGATGCCCATCAACTCTTTTCGGCGGCCGATGACCGTGCGGGCGTCATCCAGGCCCTCAACAGCATCGGCGACACCTACTTCCGTCTGGATGACATGGAGAGCGCCTTGCGGGTGTATGGGGATGCCATCGACCTTTCCCAGGCTGACACCCATCACCCCGGCCTGGCCCGGGCATTGAGCAACCAGGCGGCCGCGTTGATGAATCTGAATCGCGGACGAGAGGCCCGTTTGGCTTTAGACCGGGCCGCAGACCTGAAAAAAACAAACGGGGAACAGGCGCTTTACCTGAAAACCCTGGCGCTGGGGTGCATTCATGAGGGGCAGCACGATCGGGCACGGGATTATCTCGAAGCGGCATTGGAGGCATCTGGCTCCGGTGGAGAAGATATTCTCAGCAGCATCTATTTTGCGATGGGTCACCTGTTCATGCAAAACAATCAACCGGACCAGGCCAGATCGCGATTCGATCAGGCGCTGGCCCTGGATCGAGCAAAGCATGTTCCCCACGATATCGCCCGGGATCTGGAGGCCATCGGCATGACCTATGCCGCGGTCGACCAGCACCTCCGGGCAATAGACTTTTTTAAGCGCAGCGCAAAGATCTATGCCCTTTTGAAAGATACGCGACGAGCGCAAACGGTGGTCTCGCATCTTGAAAAAAGCGCCCGCCTGGCCGATGCCGATGTCGAAACCAGCCTGTTCTGGATTCACACCTGGCTGTCGGACAAAACGGGCAGTGCGATTTGCGACTGACGTTGCGGTTTGTTCCCGCCTAACCATCGGCTATTCTAACTGAATGCTACCCATTAAACCCGGCTGCCTCACCCTTATCCAGGTGAACCGCTGAAACTGGTCCGGGCTTCCACTTTTACGCCCGGACCAGTTTTTAATTTGATCCCGATGGATTACTTGACGCGCTGCTTCAGGCAAAACAATCCTCGGTCACTGCTGTTGAGATAGATATCGCCGTTCGGGGTGACGAACATGGACAAGGGAAACTCCACGACCGGGTAACTGCCGACCGTCGCATACTTCACCGGCAAATGGGCGGCCACCATCGACAGGGCCCGGGTCTTGGGATCCACACGGAGCAACTTTTGGCCTGCACCGTCCAGAACGAGCAGATTGCCTTGTCCGTCATGGGCAATGGCGCCCGGCTTGCCCACCTCGGAGGCCAGGAACACCTCCTTGCGACCCGATTTTAAATCGATGGCGCTGACGCGCCCGGCTTTACTCTCGGCCACATAGAGCGTGTCGCCCACCATTGCCAGGGCCAGCGGCCCCTCCAAGCCTTCGGCCAATACGGATTTGGAACCATCCGTCAGGCTGACGGTAGTGATCTGGCCGGCCCCATATTCGGCCACAAAGAGCTGCGGGGCCTTGGGATTCATTAAGGCGGCAGCAGGTCGGTTCAAGCCACCGGCCACGGGTTTGAACTCACCGTTGATCGGGTTGCCCATAGCCACCACGCCATGAATACAGTCGGTCCAGAAAAGCTGGTCGCCCGGCCCATCGGCCAGGCTCAGGGTCAACGGCATGCCATGGGATGCCCAGGCATTGAGTTTGGTTGGCTCATACTGTCCATCGGCCACCTTACGAATCATTATGGCATCGGCCACCCACACGGCACCCTCCTTGACCACGACCCCGAGGGTCTGGTTGGGCCCGTTGGGAAACAGCTGTTTGAATTGACCGCTGCCATCGGTAGAGACCTCATAGATGGTGGCGTTCCAGTAACTGGTCACGAAAAGACGGCCCTGGGGGGTGATCGCCACGTTGTCCAGGCCTGGCGGCAATTGGGCCAGCTTTTCCCGTCGACTGCCGTCGAGGCTCACCCGGTAGACAATGCCGGTGGCCAATTCCGGCATGTAGATCATCTTGTCGGCACCTATGGTCAGGGCAATGGGGGTGACGAATTTTTCGGCAATAGTGCTGATCGCCCCGGTGTCCGGGTGTATTCGCAGAATTTTGCCGGTACCCATGTCCGGAATCACCAGATCGTTGGTATCGGGATCGAATCCAAACCCTTCGGGCACCGGAATCACATCCTTATCGATCAACAGGCGCGCAGGTTTCCGGCCCGTGGGATCGACCTCGTATACCCGGTTGCCTTGAAAACACTCGGTGACGAACAGCCGGCCGTTGTTGGGATTGTATTCGATGCCGTTGGGCGCCGCCATGCCGTCAGCGATGATCGTCTTGGCTCCGAAACGATCGATGCGGTAGACCTCGCCGACCAGGGGGGTGGTGCCGGTCACATAGAGGTTCCCCTTGTCGTCCGCGGCGATGTCATCCGGAATGAATACAGCGCCCGAGGGAGGGACAAAGGTCGATGGTTCGAGGGTCGACAAATCGATTCGGGTGACCGTGCCGTTGCCCGTATGGGTCACGTACAGGTGGCCGTCCGATCCAATGGTCGCTCCGTTCACACCGGGAAAGGGTGAATCGGGCGCCAGCGATTCGAGTTGATAGTGTTTGTCCAGCGTGGCGCTGGCCTGACGCCCGGTGGCTTTCAAAGTTGTACAGGCAGAAAGCGCCAACACCACGGGCACCATCGCGATTGTCACCCACCTCATCTTTTTCATACGATCCGCTCCTTTCGTTTATCGTGCAATTATGTGAAGGAAATTCCCCCACGAACAAGGCGCTATACCCGATCCCAGAGCTTTAAAATTTCCTGGAATACACGGCTGATGCGCTCGGCATATGGGCAAAAGTAATTCTGAATTACGGAGGATCACGCCCTAAAAAACGGCTGGAAGGGGAACGCTGTTCGGCACTATCGGCTTTTACACCTATAGGCCACCTCGGCCGCAGGTGTCAATCATTCTCGATGATGAATTTTGACGGAATGGTTTAGGAATCCGGATGAGTTGGTAAAATAAGCAAGCCGACATCAGCTGTTATGGTGGGCACATGGATCTTTCCGTATCATGCCGATTAACGATCGGGTTCCTGGCTTTTGGACGCCATGTGGAAGGTTTCGTCGAAGATGGTCAACAATTGGAGCGTCTGTTCACTGATCTTCAAGCAGGCGTTGTTAATGCCGTAGAACAAGATACTTAGACGGGTTTTGGATTGACCCGAGTGAATTCGTTCGATCTGACGGTGATCGCACTGCTCCAGGAACTGCTTGAGATCCACATAGTGGGCGGCCACCTCACGGTATTCAAACGGGGTCCTGGACTTGAGGATGGCGGCGGTCTGGGACAACATGGCTTCGACGCTCTTTCGCACCTGCTGAAGGTCCTTGCGCTGTTCGGGGAGCAGACCGGCATGCTGATTCGAGGTGTGAACGTGACAACGCAGGATCAGGTCGCGCAGGCTTTCGGCAATCTCCTGAAGCGCCGAAACGACATAGGCATACTTCCCGGCCTTTTTGATGTCCTCCCGTTGAAGCAGCCGCAACGTTTTGAAAATATTGGCAACGATCATGTTGGACCATTTCTGGATGTTGCTCGTTTGACGACGCAGCGCTTTGAGCTGCTTGCGGTCCTGGGTTAGAACGCCGTCAAAGCAGGTGGCCAGATCGTCTTGCACCACCTCCAGAAAACGGCCGCTATGTTCGAAGCAGGTACGCACGGCAAAGTCCGCATCGGTTACGCGCTTCAAATCCAACAGGTCAAGCTCTTGCAGCGCCTTTTCCCGAAGGCCGTGAAGCTTTAAATTGCGGAACAACACATATCCGGCCAACAGAAGCAGGCCGAAAACGGCAAAGCCGCCGAGGTAACCGATGGCAAACGCAAAGACCAGAGAGATACTGAAGGCCGTAAGCGCGGTAAAAAACCAGCCGCCGATCACCGCCAGTACCCCGGTGACCCGGTATACGGCGCTCTCCAGACCCCAGGCCTGGTCGGCCAGGGACGACCCCATGGCCACCATGAACGTGACATAGGTGGTCGAAAGCGGCAGTTTCATGCTGGTGGCCCCGGCCACCAGGGCACTGGCCACCACCAGATTGACACTGGCCCGCAGCAGGTCAAAATCGGGCACCTTGCCGTCATATCCGGGCTCGGGTTGATAGCCGGTCGCGTTGAGCCGTTGCCGCACCCAGCGCCGCGTTCTCACGGGACAGATCCTTTGCCAGGCTTCGAACAGGTGCATCGTCATGCGCACGATGATCCGGGAAAGATGGGATGAATCGAAGCGTTCGAGCCCCTCCTCCTGCCGTCCCAGGCTGCGTTCCGTTCGGGTCACGGTGCGCGCCTTGCGCGACAACCACAAGGTCACCACCATGACGACGCCGGCGGCCAAAAGAAAAAGCGTATGGGTGTGCACCGGCTTCTCCAGCGCAGCCATCAACACCGTCAAAGGCGCGGCGCTGGCATTGGCAACGACATACGCGTGGAGGGCGGCCAGGGGAACACCGATAAAATTCACCAGGTCGTTGGCCGCAAACGCCATGGCCAACGCGAATGTTCCGGCCAATACCACCGGTTTGAGAATGTTGATGCGGGTCGTTAGCATGAGCAATTGAAAAAACAGTGCAAAGAAAATAAAGCCGCCACCCAGCATGGTCCAGGTGTGCGTCTTGATCCACGCCAGCATCTCCGGTGTGAAAAATGAGGCGCCCTTGGCCCCTTTGATCAGAATAAAATAGGTGATCATCGACAGCGCCAGACCGCCCCATACGGCGCCATATCGCCTTAACCGCTTTTTATAATCAAAGGTGAAGAGCAAACGGGTGAAGAACTGGGCCAGGACACCGCAAACGAAGGCAATGCCCACTGACAGCAAAATACCGGCAATAATCGCCAGGGCCTTGCTCGTATTGATGTAATGGGCCAGATCCAGCAGGCTCTGACCACTGTCGAAAATCTTCATCAGCGACACGGCGATGGCGGCTCCCAGAAGTTCAAAAACGATGGAAACCGTCGTGGAGGTCGGGAGTCCAAAGGTATTGAAGAGGTCGAGAAGCACCACGTCCGTCAGCATGACCGCCAGAAAGATGACGATGAGTTCGGGCATCATGAAATAACGGGGGTAAAAAATGCCCTTGCGCGCCACCTCCATCATGCCGCTGGAAAAGGTCACCCCCGCCAGAATGCCCGCGCTGGCCACCACCAGGATCACCTGCCGCGGGGCCACTCGTGAACCCACCGAAGAGTTAAGGAAATTGACGGCATCATTGCTGACACCGACCATCAGATCCACCACCGCAAACAAAAAAAGCAGCGCTAATGCAAGAATATAGATTTCCATGAGGTCTCTGTTCGATTCATGACTTTATTCGACCAGCCGCGATCCCGACTCCAGTGCGTGACGCTCGATGATGAAATCCTCGGCACGTCTTCAAGGAGTGCGAGACCAGATACGTCATATGGAACGGACTCATATGACAAGACCATGATGCCGCGCAATCTGTTTTTAAGAACCCACACCCGAGTGCTTCTTTACGGCAGCCTATCTGACCGGATCAGTCTTGACCGCTCATTGATCGGCTGCTATGGATACTGGACACGCGATGGGCGCGTTCAGTGGTTGGGTGGAGTGATACGGGATATAGCATAAACCGAACGCCTTGGAACGAAATGCAACGATTGGCATCAAAACCCGAGCACACTGTACAATAGCTGATTTCGCGACAGGCCGTCAGAATGACCGGGTACCTTCGCCAATGGGGATCTTAAATGAGCGCTCCTGCCGACAAAAACCATGCCCACCATTTGAATGGTGACGCCCCGGCACCTGATCCCAGACCCAACCAGACCAGTTCCTTCGACAAAGTCCGGCCGGGAATATCGCCGAACCTTCCCGAGCGCTATATTATCAAAACCAGCGGCGATGACCGGGTGTTGACCTGCCTCGAAGCCCCGAACCTGAATGTGCATATCGAAAACGGTCTATCGTTTTCGGGTTCCGTGGCTAAAAAATCTCCATCAGGCACGATTTTTCTCGATGGTGTGGCCCAATGCGAGCCCTTCATGGATCACGAGCGCAAAGTCTACAACCTTGACCACCATGAGGGCTGTGTGCGAGCCTTTACCCTTTCCACCTGCGAACAGGCGCTGGTGATGTACATGAAAGGGCTGGATCTGCAAGGCCGCGAGTGGAATGTTTTCGCCAACGAGCCCGATCTGGATACCCTGATGGCCATCTGGATCATTCTCAACCACGCGCGCATCGGCAGCCAGGATAGCACCCAACGCCGCATTTTATTCGCCCTGGTGCGTTACGAGGGGGTGATCGACGCGTTGGGGCTGGAACTCAAGGAACTCAGCGCCCTCCCCCCGGAGTTGATGCGCAAAATTCAACGGGTGGTCGATCATCTGCGCAGCGAGGAGCTCGCCATCAAAAAAGAAGGTGTCTGGGACAAATCGGACTATCTCAGCTACACCGTCCGAACCCTGCACAAAATTGATCAGATCTTCTATAAACCCAGTGACTTCGCCGATTATCAAGGCGTTGAAGAGTTGGCCCGCATCGATTTGACCGACCAGCGCATCTGCGCCGTGGTCGAGGCCGATATGGGAATCTACGAAATTGAACCCCACCTGAACAAATTATACAGCAATCGGCTCGGTGTGGTTTTCCTGAAAAAGGGGGCTGCGAGCTATACGGTTCGCCAGATGGACCTGTTTATGCCGCTGACCCTCGATGATGTTTACGACCGGCTCAACTTCGTGGATCCAGCGGTGAGATGCCGCACGCTCGGCAACAAATGGGGCGGGGCGGCCGATATCGGCGGATCGCCGCGCACTTCTGGAACGGCACTGACGCCGCTGGATCTCGTTCAGGCCTGCCGCGATGCCGTGCGCAAGCCCGATTGGGCCAAAAAGGCCTATCGCCTCGCCGTCACGGCGGCATTGGTGGGTTTTATCACGCTGATCGCTCATATCGTGCGCTTGATTTGGGCTCCCGCCCAATGGTTGGGCAAGGAAAATCTCCAATTGCCGTGGATTTCACCCGATTTCGGTTTCATTCTCGCGTTGCTGATCGGTTTGACCATCAGCCTGATGTTCGTTGCGTACGGTCGTTCCTGGCAATATGGATGGAATCTGCCGATCGGCAAACAATGGTGGTTGCTGCTGCCGGCGGCACTGGCCGGCGGCATCATCGGCGGGTCATGGATCTCCAAAGATCTCATCCTATCCGGGGATTGGATGGTTTTGGGGGCAGTGGGTCTGGTGCTGTCGCCCTTAACCCTTGAACTGCTCTTCCGAAGCCTGGCCCATGGCCTATTGGCTCAAGACAACAGAATTCAACGCTGTGACTCGCGATGGTTTCTGAGCTGGCCGATTTTCGGCGGTGCCATTCTCTATGCGGCTTTTGCCCTCACCTTTCTCTACTGTTGCCGGCTCGACATGAGACCCATCGCGTTGGGAGATGTGGCCATGACCATTGTCGGCGCATTATTGTTGGGAATTTCGACCGGTTTTGCCAGAGAAAGATCCCAAAGCGTCTGGCCGGCCGTATTATTCCATATCCTGGCCGTCACTACCCAATTGCTGATCATCCAATTGGCATAATGGCCGCGTCACACCCAATGCCTGCCGACATCCTAAAGGCCGCCGGGCCTGAGGCCGGTTGCAGGTTCCCTTTGACAAAACAAGACTTTTTCCCTATATTGATCCGGATAAAAAATGAGCACATTCAGCAGGTTATTCAGTGCATAGGTGGCTATAAACACAGGGAGTGTCCATGCCCCCAACACTTATTACGGACATCTTGACCGGCGACAGCGACGAGATTGCCGATCTCCTGGCGAACACGTCCATACTGGAAGCGTTCATCGACCTGGCCAGAAAACTGGACGCAATGCCGGACATCAGCAAGCGCTTCTACGAAGAATCCCGCAGCTTGTACCAGGCCACCTGCACCAACCTGTCCACCAACCTGTCCATCGATCAGCTGGAAGCGATCCTGTCTGATTTTTTCGGCCCCCCGGTGAAATCCGCCGATAAGCCCCTGCCGCGCAAACTTCGCAAAAACAGCTCGGTTCGGTACCTGGGCGGCATCGAAAAGGATCAATCCCTGTTTTTATTGCCGCTGAAAACCGGTGAATTTTACGGCGCACTGTGGCCTTGGCGCCGCAATAAAGCCAAGGTGGAGATCCATCTGGGATACTGTTCCGACTGGATGATCGACGAACATTATCAGCAATTGGAAACCCTCATCAAACGCAGTGTGACCCAAAGCGCTTTTGAAAAGATGGATACCAATGTTGGCGGGCAGATTCATGGCATCGGCCTGCCCTCTTTTCTGCAAATGTCGGAAATGGAGCAGTCCACCTTCAGCCTGCGCATCACTTCGGGCGGGCAGGCCGGCACCCTGCATGTCCTGGAAGGTCAGTTGATCGCGGCCGAGCACGACCGATGGACGGGTCGTGAGGCGGCCTATCGCATCATTGCCTGGGATGAAGCGACCATCGAAATCGCGCCCGCAGATGCATCTAAAACGGACGAGATCAAGCAGCCGTTGATGCACGTGCTCATGGAGAGCCTCAAGATCAAGGACGATATCACGTCCCCCCTGGAACGCCCCCCTGTGCCGCCGCCTGCCAAAAAGAAAAAGGGGGCCGGGCAACCCGCCGGCAGCCAGCCCCAAAAACGGTTGGTCCGTCTCGAGCGTGCACCGGGTCCCAAAGTGCCGCGCAAGCGGCGCAGTTTCATCACGTTGTTCGCCATCGCCCTGGCCGTGGTGGTCATCGCCGGCACCGCCGCGGTGGTCGCCCTCCACGTGATGAACACCCGCGACACGGCGGATCAGTGGGAGCAGGCCAGTGCGAAGGCGGACGATGTGACCTCCCTGGAGGATCGGCTCAAACTTCTTCACGATTTTCTGGAAGCCCATCCCGGCACACCCCACGCTGCAGAGATCCAGTCCCGTATCGAAGAGACCGAACAAAAAATAGAAGAACAGGAATTCGAAAAGGTCACCCTGCAGATCAGCAGCCTGCCGGTGGACGATCATTTCGAGGAGGCTGCCGTCGAATTGTATGCCGGGTTCATGGAAAAATATCCGAACAGCTCCTTTTCCGAACAAATCAACGACGCCATCTCCGATATCAAGAAACTGGTCGATCAATACTACTACGAAGAATTAAAGCGCGCCGCCCGGATGGATCTCAACAAAAGATTGGCGGTCTACAAGAACTATCTGGAACGCTTTCCGGGCGGCCGTTATCATCGGGACGTCACGGTCCTGATTCGTGAAATGGGCGAGCAGCATCTCAACTATCTCAAATCAGAAGACGGCCAATGCGAACAGAACCAACGGTGGGAGTTCTGCATCCAGCGCTATAAAGAATTCATCGCGAGCTTCGAGGGGCTGCCGCTGGCGGACGAAGCGCGGCTGGCAATGAAAGCATTGACGGACAAGCGCGATCTGGCACAATTGCGCAAACTCGGTGAAGAGGCCGGTAAAGACTATCAAACGACCTATCGGGCATACCAGGACTATCTCGCCGCAAATCCTGATACCACGCAAAAATCGGTTATCGAGGAGGAACTGAAGGCGCTGGCCCTGAAATTGGAACTTCAGCGTCAATGGCTTTCGGTCCAGAGCTACGCCACCAATGCCAACAACAGGCTCCATGATCGCATCCAAAGAGTCGATGGCTATCTGAAGCGAAACCTGTCGAGCCCCTATGTCGGCGAAGCCCAGGATCTGATGAACCAGCTGGAAGCCCAGCGCAGGATGTCACAGCATCAACGCCAGATAGAAGAACAACAACAGGCGGAAAAAGCGCGGCTCCAGCGTGAAGCGGAACAGCGGGCCGCCCAATTGCGCCGGGTCAAACAGGTGCAGCAGGATATGGAACGCCAGCTCAGCGGGTCGACGCGGTACCGGGTCAATGGAAACGGCACCGTGACCGATCAAACCACTGGATTGACCTGGGCATTGGCCGACTCCTACGATGCGCTGGGGGGTTGCGTCGATTTCAAAGGGGCGCAGGACTACCTTCGCGGCTTGCGTCTGGGAGGATATGGCGACTGGCGGATGCCGTCCGCGAACGAGCTGGCCGCCATTTATAAGCAGAAACCGTTTTTCCCGCACACGCAGGCCGAGTGGTACTGGACCGCCGATGTCTATGTTCGGGGATACCACGCCGTGGCCGATGTGGTGACCACTAGACCGGAAACCTATTTCCAGCGGATTCAGCGCAACCAGGACGAGTGCGGTGCCGTACGCGCCGTGCGCCCCTGAACGCTTTCGATCACGAAACGCTTCCGGTGACGGCACCTGTTTTTGATTGAAAATTCAGTCTGAACATACTATAGCGGGCAGGAAATTTTCTTCAGATCGCCAGAGGGGGGATAACATGCAAAAAATCACATTGGCCTTAGCGACAGGATTGATGGTATTGATATTGATCTGGGGACCGGCTGTATCGGCTGAAGAGGAAATGTGTGTGCCCATGGGAGAGATCACCCTGTCTCCCCTGACCGATGAGCCGGAACGCTCTGCGGTGGCCTTTCCACATGCCGTCCATTTCAGCTTCAGTTGCCAGCAATGCCACCACAAATGGGATCTTGAAACCCCCATTACCAGTTGCGGCACCTCGGGATGCCATGACCTTGCGGAACTTCCCAAGGATGATCAGGGGCGTGTCACCGCGGATGCCGAACAGAAGATTCGTTATTACAAAAACGCCTTTCACAGCAGTTGCATCGGCTGCCACAAAGAGATTAAAAAAGAGAACCTCAAGGCCGAGGCCATGCAGTTGGCCGGCGCCGTCATCAAACCCACCGGCCCCACCGGTTGTATCCAATGCCATCCCGCGGAGTAAGATTTCAGGAAAGCTCGAAATAAACCTGCCGGACCGGATGGATGACTCGCGTCTCCACCCGGACCGGCAGGTGCGTGTTCTTCGCTTCCTGAAAAAGCCCCGACTATTTTTTCTGAATGATGATGCCTTGATCGAAGATCTCGAAGGCTATTTTCAATGTCGACTTTAAATGATCCTTCCTTTCGTCGATAATCTTTTTGCTCGCCTCCCATAACACAACGCCCGAAAAAAGAGACCAGCAGATATCGGACAAAGCCACAGGATGCCGATCGATAAAGATGCCGGCATCGATACCTTCCTTAAAAATTTTAGCAATGGCACCGATGGAGTTCCGGGAAAGGTTTTTGATCTCCTCGATCAGTTCCTCGGATAGATTTTTAAGCGTTTCACTGGATTGCAGATGGAACATATTGATGATGATCAGTGGATCGAAATCATAGACATCAAACAAGACCTCTTCCAGAGCGGCAAGCTTGGCCAACGGGTCCAATTCGGTCTGGTTGATCACATGGGACACCCGGATATGCAGGTACTGCAAAATCCTGAGACTCAACGAAGCGTATAGCTCCTCCTTGTTTTTAAAATAGAGATACAAGGTGCCCGGACTCAACTCCGCCTCTTTGGCGATATCTTCCATGGTGGCCTTATTAAAGCCTTTTTCCGAGAACACCCGTTTGGCAGCCACGATAATCTGCTGGCGCCGCCTTTCTTTTTCACGTTCCTTTCGTTCTTGAATTCCCATTCTTCGCTTTCCTGACTGATTTCATACTCAAATTATTCGTAAAGCCAATATGCAACCATCCACAGCAGGTGATGCACGACCATACCATTCAAGACATTTAACAAATAAGGCCCATTCAAATTCGAACAGGCGCTTACATGGAACAAATGCAACAAAATGTCAATTATTTAATAAATGCTTCTAAGTGTCCGGTTTGAACAAATCGGTACTTATATACCGCTCTCCGGTGCTTGGCAAGATCACGACGATGCGTTTGCCCCCATTCTCCGAACGTTGGGCCACTTGCAGGGCCGCCCACACCGCCGCCCCCGAAGAGATTCCACACAAGATACCTTCCTCGGCCGCCAGGCGACGGGCGGTCTCAAAGGCGGCCTCATCACCCACGGTAACGACCTCATCGATGAGACTGCGGTCCAGAACGGCGGGAACGAACCCCGCCCCGATACCTTGAATCTTATGAGGACCTTTGGCGCCACCGGACAGGACCGGCGAGTTGGCCGGCTCCACGGCGATGGCTTTGAAATCCTTCCGCTTGGTTTTGATGTATTGACTGACGCCGGTAATGGTGCCTCCGGTCCCCACCCCAGATACCAGGAAATCGACTTGCCCCTCGGTGTCCGCCCAAATCTCTGGGCCGGTGGTCTCCCGATGCGCCATGGGGTTGGCTGGATTTTCAAATTGGTTGGGCATGTAAGCGTTGGCGTTCGCCGCCACAATTTCTCGCGCCCTGGCAATGGCGCCTCCCATGCCTTCCGGTCCCGGTGTCAATACGAGCTCGGCTCCCAAATGGTAGAGCAGTTTCCGGCGCTCCGCACTCATGGTTTCCGGCATGGTCAGACACAGCCGATAGCCCTTGGCCGCGCATACGAATGCCAAACCGATGCCGGTGTTGCCGCTGGTCGGCTCCACGATCAACGTCTGATCATCGATCAGCCCCTGACGTTCGGCCTCGGAGATCATGTAATCGGCAATACGGTCTTTTACGCTGCCCAGGGGGTTGCGGTATTCCAATTTTACCAGAATCTCGGCCGATGTTTCCGGTGCGATCCGCTTCAGGCGCACCAGAGGCGTGTGGCCGATGGTCGCACCGATGGTCTCATATATCTTCATGATGCATCTCCTTTGGCATAATTGCCGGCCGATTTGTAGATCAGGCGCGGGTGTTCCGTCATCACGGTGGTATCGGGCGGCACCGATTCGGTCAGCCACACGTTGCCGCCGATCACCGAACGCGCGCCGATCACCGTATCCCCCCCCAGGATCGTGCTGCCCGAATAGATGATCACATCATCTTCGATCGTGGGGTGGCGCTTTTTGCCGCGATACTTCTCCCCGGCATCTTTGGGCAGGCTCAGCGCCCCCAGGGTGACGCCCTGGTAGATCCTCACGTTGGTGCCGATCTCGGCCGTTTCACCAATGACCACCCCGGTGCCGTGGTCGATCACGAAACGCGGGCCGATGGTGGCTCCCGGATGAATATCGATGCCGGTCAAGCTGTGAGCGTGTTCGCTCATGATGCGGGGCAACAGAGGAACCGACAGCTCGAAAAGACGGTGGGCCACCCGGTGCACCATGATGGCGTAAATGCCGGGATAACTGAAGATGATCTCATCATGGCTCTTGGCGGCTGGATCGCCGTCGAAGGTGGCCTGCACATCGGTGGCCAGCATCTTTCGGATCCGGGGGATGGATTCCAGAACGGCCAGCGCCTTAGCCTGACCACTATGTTCGCATTCACTGCAGGGCAGGTCATATCGCAGACAATCATGGCGCACATGATGCGTGATCTGCTCGGACAACATATCGAACAACACCGATACACTCTGCCCGATGCTGTATTTCATGTTGGCCGGATCGAGCTTGCCCCGCGAAAAATACCCCGGAAAAATGATTTCCCGAAACTTGTCGATCAAATCGGAAACGAAGGCCTCCGCTGGGATGGGTTCATATTCGATGTGGGTGTAGCAATCATGGTCGCTGCACTGGGAAATGATCATTTCGGCCAGCTCGGGCACGCGGGCCTTCATTTTTTTACAGGCATCCATTTCCAGCTTGCAGGCATCTCCATCCTGGTGATCCGCCTGGGTGGATCGTTTGGGTTTATCCATACCGTCCGCTCCTCTATTGGGTGCAAAAATTCAAAGCCAATATAAGTCGAATCGACCGCGAAGCAAGCTTCGCCCCCGATAGGGCGCATCCGCAGCAGGATCCTGTTTCACTTGCCTTTCTGACATAGATGCTCAGTATATGGGACTAAATGCATCGAAAAAACACTATCTATCCAAAAAAGACCGGGAGGACGGAATGAACGCCAAACTCCATTATGACGTCGTTATCCTGGGCACCGGACCGGCCGGCCTTCAGGCAGCCATTCATGCCTCGCGCAAAAAAGTCTCGGTGCTCGTTTTGGGCAAGGAGAATAAAAGCAGCATGTATCACGCCCACATTGAAAACTTCTGCTGCATCTTCAATGTGGCTGGAAATGAAATCCTCAGCACCGGGCGCAAGCAAGCGGCCGGTTTCGGCGCCGAATTCTCGGAGGCGGATGTGCTGTCGATCCAACAGCACGCCGACGGTTTTGAACTTGAAACCGAAGATGGCGCCAAAATCGAAACCCATGCCTTGATTATCGCCACCGGCACCCAAAGAAACCGACTGGGCGCCAAAGGCGAAAAAGAATTCCTGGGCAAGGGCGTCAGCTATTGCGTCGATTGCGACGGCAACTTCTACCGGGGCGAAGATGTCGCGGTGATTGGCAATGAGAGCGCTGCCGTGGACGGGGCCCTCGCGCTGACCGACATCGCCAAAGAAGTGCACCTGATCTGCGACCGGCTCGATGTATCGGATGCCCTGCAAAAACGCCTCGAAAGCAGTTCGATCAGGATCCACCTGGGCGCAACGGTAAAGGCCATCGAAGGCGATCAAGCGGTCAAAAGCGTCCAACTCCAGGACGGCCGCACCATTCCGGTGGGCGGCGTCTTCATCGAATTGGGGGCCAAGGGCTTGATTCAACTGGCCACCAACCTGGGTATCATGCTCGACGATGAGATGCGCTATTTACAGACCGACAAACAGCAGGCCACCAACATCCCCGGCATCTACGCGGCGGGTGATGTGTGCGGACCGCCGTGGCAAATCGCCAAGGCGGTGGGAGAAGGGTGCGTGGCAGGAATCAACGCGGCGACCTTTGCCAGAAAAAAGAGCACATAGCTTTTTCTCTTGCCGATGCCTGGCACCCTTTGACAATCGACCCAAAGGCGGATATGAACCCGGGCCATGGAAAACGACACCGCTCATCCGACATCGGAACCCGAACTGCTCGCCCTCGGACCCGACGAACCTTTCCGTTTCACGTGCGGTCCCGGCATCGCCTGCTACAACCAGTGCTGCCAGGATCTCAATCAAGCCCTGACGCCGTTCGACGTGCTCGAGCTGAGGCGCTACCTCAAGCTCTCCTGGCAAGAGATCCAGGAACAGCACGTGATGCTGTATAGCGGACCTGCCACGGGCCTGCCGGTGGCTTCCCTGCGATTTGCGACCCGGGCCGGCCGGCACTGCCCGTTCGTCACGACCCAAGGCTGCAGCGTCTATCCGGCCCGCCCCACCTCCTGCCGGCTCTATCCCGTGGCGCGGGCCATCCAACGCTCCCGAATCGAGGGGCGCATCAGCGAACATTTCGCTCTGCTCAAGGAGCCCCACTGCCATGGTTTCGAAAAGGGGCCGACCCAAACCGCACGGCAGTGGATCGAGTCCCAGGGCGCCCGGGCCGGTCTGGATGCAAGCGATGCCATGCTGGAACTCATCGCTCTGAAAAATCGATTGCGTCCAGGCCCACTGGCCCCGGAGCAACGGCAATGGGCGGTCATGGCGTTTTACGATCTGGAGCGACTCAAGGATCAGGCCCAGGCCGGCCGACTGCCGGCCATGGACACCGACGCCCTGCCCCCCATGCCCGACAGGGAGGATGACCACCAATGGCTCTCGTGGGCCATGGCCTGGCTGCAGCGGGCGTTATTCGGCCAGCAGGACTAGGCCCTGCAGACACGCTACGCATATCGTATTTAATACCGTTGTTGGACGCTGACCATGCCGTCAACTTTGTCTTGACAGTGCCGTTTCCATCCAGTATTTGTGAGGCCGTTCCAAGAGGTGCTACGAAAGTGCCTGGTTCGTATAACAAAAAAGCAACAATCGGCCGCCCCCCTGGTAAACCAACCTGACTCAAAGGGGATATGCGGCGATAGAATAGCGGCAAAAGGCATCGCAGGCTTTTTGCCCTGAATACAGAAGGACACCGAGGCCGGGAAGGTCGCATTGGGAAGAATCCCAATCGTCGATCTCCCGGCCTTTTTATTTTTTTTTGGCCATACCCCGCGATGAGGAGGAAAAAGGAGTATACATGCGCTCGTCGAAGATCTTAATCTCTTGGATTCTGGCCTTTCTGTTGTGGCTGGGATCCCATACGGCAGTGGGGTCCGACGAGGTCACCGAGCGGATCGAAAAACCGGTGCGCAACGCGATCACCACCCGGCAAACCACCCAGGCGGAAGAGGAGCAGTGGCGGGCCGAACGTGATCAGTTGATGGCCCGATACGAAGCCCTGGAGCAGACCATCGCACAGCTCGAAACCCACCGGACGGCGCTGCAGCAGTCCAACCAAGACACCCGCGGGCGCATCGCCGCCAAAGCCCAACAGCTCGCCGATATCGAGCAGATCGGCGCCGGCATCCGCCCCCCTGGTCGAAGAGGTCATCGGCCAACTGCAGACCTTCGTGGCCTCGGGGCTCCCATTCCTGCGCGCCGAACGCCAGGCGCGCATCGAACGGCTGTCGCAACTGTCCGGTGATCCTGAAGTCGCGGTCAGCGAAAAATTCCGAAAGGTGATGGAGGCGCTGACGATCGAGGCTGAATACGGCAACACCATCGAAGTCCACCAGGAGACCATCACCGTGGAAGATCAGGAGATGCTGGTCCATGTCTTCCGACTGGGACGCATGAGCCTCTTTTTTCAAACCCTGGACCTTCGCAAATGCGGTGCGTTCAACGTGGCGACCTCCCGCTGGGAACCCCTGCCGCGCGATTACAACGCGGCCATCGAAACCGCCATTGAGATCGGGGCCAAACGGCAGCCCGTCGAACTGCTCAACCTGCCCGTAGGAAGGATGGCGATCCGATGAAACGGACTCCACGATGGCTCACAGGCGCCCTTATGCTGTTCCTCTTGAATCTCCCGGCCGCCCAGGCGGCCGCCCAGGACATGCGTGAAGCGCAGATCCAAGCCCGTGAAACCCGCAAAGCGCTCATCGACCGCGCCGCCGAAGAGCAACGCGCCGCCGAGCAGGCCGCGGCCCGAAGCCGCGAAAAAATCGGCCAGGACCGTACAGTGCTCAAAAAAGCGCTGGCCGAGCTCGAAGCCCGGCACAAGACGCTCGACCAGGAAGTCGGCCGGCTCAGCGCTGAAATGGAGCGCCTGACGGCCGAAGAGAAAGACCTCACCCAACGCCTGGCCGAAAGCGACGGCATGGTGCGGGAACTGGTGGGCGTCATCCGAGTCAACGCCAAGGACTTGCTGGCCTTGATCGAACAGAACCTGAAGAGCGCGATGATAGACCATGATGTCGCTTTTCTCGCGTCGATTGCCGAGCAGGCGAGATTTCCAGGCATGGCCGACATCCGCCGAATGATCGCTCTGCTTTTCGAGACGATTCAGGCCAGCGGAGAAGTATCTATCCAAAGCGGCACGATAACCGACCGGACCGGCCTGCAGGCCGAGGCCGATATCCTGACCATCGGCAACTTCACTGCGGCCTACAGAATCGAAGACGAGGCGGGTTTTCTGACCTATGCCCCCGCCAGCCGCAACCTTTATGCGCTTTCGCGTCTGCCTTCCGGGCGAATGCAACGCCAACTGGACGACTACATGGACGGATCGAGCGATGCGGTCCCCATGGACGTCTCCCGTGGGGGCGCACTGCGTCAATTGACCCATGAATTGAGCCTCTGGCAGCAGATTCCAAAGGGCGGGATCATCGTCTGGCCCATCCTGGCCATTCTGGCCGTGGGCATCGTGATCGTCATCGAACGGGTGGTTTTCCTGTGGCGCAAACACCTGGACGGCGACCGCCTGATGAACGGCATCGCCGCCCGGGTCGTCGAACAGAAATGGGACCTGTGCCATCAGCTGTGCGAAGCCGCCCGCGGGAAACCCATTGCACGGGTCGTCGCCGCCGGCCTGAACTGCCGCAAGATGGCGCGCGAAGAGATGGAGAACGCGTTGCAGGAGGCGATTCTGCGCGAAATTCCACCCATGGAGCGCTTTTTATCGACCTTAGGCATGCTGGCCGCCATCGCGCCCCTGCTCGGGCTGCTGGGCACCGTCACGGGCATGATCGACACCTTTCACGTCATCACCCAGCACGGCACCGGCGATCCGCGCATGATGTCCGGCGGCATCTCCGAAGCCCTGGTGACCACCATGCTGGGACTGACCGTGGCCATCCCCATCATGCTGGCCCACACCCTGCTCAACCGTTCGGTGGATAACCGCATCGGACAGATGGAGGAAAAAGCGGTGGCGCTGGTCAATATTGTTCATAAGAATAGGGAGAAAAGAAAAGTCTAAAGTTTGAAGTGAAGGAAAAATATCGATTTGATTTTTCGTCGTTGATTGCATCACCCGAATCTCCCAATTGATAGAATTCCTTCACTTAACACTTTAAGCTTTACACTTAAAACTTAATAAAAAATGCTTCAACTACTAGAACAAACCTGGTTCCGACTTGAAGCCTACCTGCAGGACGGCGGCGTAGTAATGCTGCCCCTGGTGCTGGTCAGCCTGCTCATGTGGGTCCTGATCATGGACCGCATCTTCTTTTTCAGGCGCTTGTACCGCAAGACGATGAGCGCCCGTTCGGCCTGGGAGCATATTCAACAACAGCGTATGCCCGATCCCGGAGAGTACCGGGGCATCGTATCGCTGCTGGTGGCCGATTTCTTGGAAAACCGCAGCGGCGACCGCATGCTGGATCGTTTCATCCTGGATGAGCGCGTTCAGCACATCAACCGGCGCATGAAAGACTATCTCGCGTTGATCGGCGTGCTGGCCGCCATCGCGCCTCTTTTAGGCCTGCTGGGCACGGTGACCGGCATGATCGCCACCTTCGACGTGCTGTCCGTCTTCGGCACCGGCAACGCCAAGGCCATGGCCGGCGGCATCTCCGAGGCCTTGATCACCACCCAGACCGGCCTGCTGGTGGCCATTCCAGGCCTTTACATGAAGGGTTTTCTCGATCGCCGGGCCGACAACCTGATCCAGCGGGTCAAGACGGTCGGCTACTATTTGCGCCGGCATTTGTAGGCGTTTGCGATCATCCCGGGCGGGACTAAAGCCCGCCCCACGGGGAGAAGTTGGTAAGCATATAAGTATTCGTCACAATGGGCGGGCGTGACTCAATATGGAGATCAACGCCGCTCATCAAATCGACAGAATACCTTCACTTTAAACTTAGAATCTTAGACTTAAAACGTTACACTTTAAACTTCTTTTTCATCCCCGAAGGGGGTCACCTTGCTCAACATCACCGCCACCCGCAGAAGCCGCCGCAGCGCTACCGAGCTGAACATCGCGCCGCTCATCGATATGGTATTTATCCTGCTGATCTTCTTCCTGGTCACCACCAGCTTCGTCAAGGAGACCGGCATCGAAGTAAGCCGGCCCACTGCCGCCACCGCCGTCAGCCAGTCCAAGGCGACCATCCTAATCGCCATCGATCCGGCCAACCGCATCTACATGGATCACCGCGAAATCGACGTCCGCGCCGTAAGGGCCAACGTGGAGCGCGCATTGGCCGAAAACCCCGAAGGCGCCGTGGTGGTCGTGGCCGACCGGGCCAGCAGCACGGGCATGGCCATCGAAGTGATGGACGGGTGCCGCATGGCCGGGGCCAAGAATGTCTCGCTGGCCGCCAGCCTGCCCGGGGGAAACGCCCCATGAGCCGTCCGAACGATTATCGCCAGATTCTTCGCCAACGCAACCGCGGCGCCTGGACATGGGCATTGCTTTCGGCCATGGGGTTGAATCTGGCGCTCTTCATGCTGATGCCCCATCTGCTGCACTCGGCGCCGGCCAAGCCCACGTTCGATACGCTGCTGCCCCAGATCCAGGTGGTTCGCCTCAAACGTCCCGAAAGCCCGATTTCGCGTGATGCGCCTCGCCCCCCCGAGGTAAAACGGCAGCAGCCGGCACCGCAACCCGACCTCAACAGCGCCGCCCTGCAGCGGCCGGTATGGCCGTTCGAAATCAACGCCCGCCTGCCTGGCGGTCCGGACACGATCGCTTTGCCGCCTTTGGAGACCAACCTGAAGGCCCTGGGCATCGGCGATCTTTTCGGCGTGGGCGACCTGGACCAGCCCCTGATCACCCTCACGCGCATGCCGCCGATCTACCCCCTGGGCGCCAAACGCCGGGGCATCGAAGGATCGGTGACGGTGCGCTTCATCGTCAACGAACACGGGTCGGTGGAGAAGACCACCATCATCCATGCCCAGCCGCCCGACACCTTCGAAGAGGCGGTGCTGCGCTGTGTTTCCGGATGGCGGTTTCAACCTGGAACGGTGGATGGGCAGCCAGTCCGCGTGTGGGCCGAGACCACCATCCACTTCACACTGGATTAAAGCCATGAAAAGTCTTTGCCAATTTTCAATCCATCCTTTCATCGACCGATGCATCGCAACGGCGCTGGCCGTCATGGTGCTCATGACGCTTCCTGGGATGGCCGCTGGAGCCGGACAAGATGCAAAAGAGCTGCCGGCCGCCGTGCGATGGGTGTTCAATGACGTGGGGCGCCTGATCGATCAGAAAAATTATGATGCCGCGGTCAAACGATTGACCGAATTCCAGGCCAAGGGCGGACCCGAACCGCAAACCGCCGCGGGCGACGATGTCCACCACCACCCCATGGTCTATTTCGCGCTGGGCAACTGCCGTCTCTATCAGGAGCGCTACGCCCAGGCCGAAGCCGCATTAGCGCAGGCGGTCCGGCGTCAGCCGGATCTCACCGCCGCCTGGCTCAACCTGGCCAAGGCCTGCTACGAGCAGGGCAAACATGCCGCCGCCGCGGACCATTTCCGCGAAGCCTACGACCGCTGCGCCGAAAAACAGCCCGAGCACCTCTACTACAGTGCCGCCGCCGATCTTATGGCCCAAAACTACAAGGCGGCCATCGACACCTTCGAACGCCTTTTCGAACGTCATCCCGGAAAGATCCAGCTGTCCTGGAAATCCCACTGGGTGCACGCCCTGCTGGCCGACGGCCAGGCGAAGCGGGCCTTGCCCCACATCGAAGCGTTGATCGCCGGACACACCGGTGAAGAACGCGTCCGCTGGCAGGAAGTTCTTCTCTATCAATATGTTCAGCTCAAGATGACCGCCAAGGCCCGGGGCTATGCCCGCGCTCTCACCCGGCAGACCCCCGCCGAGCCGCGCTGGTGGAAGATGTCCGCCCAGCTCGATCTGAGCGATGGCGCCTATGCCGACGCCCTGGCGGCCATGACGATCTATGGATACCTTACCCCACTTTCGGAAGAAGAACGGAAACTGTGGGCCGACCTGAGCCTCCAATTGGGCATTCCCGGCCAGGCGGCACCGATTTATGAAAAGATGCTGGCCGACGCCGACGACGCCAAAGGAATGAAAGAGATGCTGAAAAACCTGGTCACGGCCTACCGCCGCCTGGGGCAGCCCGAAGCCGCCCTGGCCCAATTGGACCGCGCGCCTGACCTGGGAAAGGACCCGGAACTGCTCATGCTCAGGGCCGACCTGCTCTATGAACAAAAACGGTATGACGAAGCATCAGCGGCCTACCTGCGTGCGGCCCGCGAAGACCACTCCCGGGCCGGGAACGCATGGCTTATGGCCGGTTATGCCGCGTGGCAGGCCAACGACATCGATACCAGCCGACGAGCGTTTACAAAAGCCGCCGACTTTAAACCCCATCGTCAGAGAGCCTTGCTGGCCATGCGACAACTGCAGAAAATCAATTAGGCAACCAATGAACCTCACGCTGCACAAACGCATCTGCGTCATCGACGGCCAGGGCGGCGGCATCGGCGCCACCCTGATCAAATATCTGAAAGGCGCCTATGGCGAAACCATCGAACTCATCGCCCTGGGCACCAACGCCATCGCCACGGCCCAGATGCTCAAGGCCGGCGCCAACCGGGGCGCCTCCGGGGAGAATGCCATCTGCCACACCGTACCCCTGGCAGACTGCATCGTCGGCCCCATCGCCATCACCTGGGCCAACGCCATGCTTGGCGAGGTGACCCCGCGCATGGCCGAAGCCGTCACATCCTGTCCGGCCCTCAAGATCCTGTTGCCGCTCTCCCAGGAGCGGACCCGGATCGTCGGCATCGTCAGCGAACCGCTGCCCCATTTCGTGCAGCGCCTGGTGGAAAAAGAGATCAAGGAGGTATGGAACCATGTGTGAAGCCAATGTCTATCTGGACCGCAATGGAGCGGAAGAGATGATCCTGGAATCCGTGGATGTGATCGAACCGCAGGAAAACAACACCTTTCGGATGGTGACGATTTTCGGCGAACAGAAGATCATCCGGGGACGCCTCAAGGGCATGAACCTCGTGGATCACAAGATCGTTTTCATCCCCGAGGGGGATTAGATCTTGACGCCTCACGAATGACCCATTTGCCTGTTTCTCTAGTGGCAACTGAACGGACAGCAGAAAAAAAGGACCGCCGCCTTCCGGCCAGGGATGCGGCGACGGCCCTTGGGGTGAAACTCCCGGTGACCGGGGGCTTCGACTTGCAAATTTAGCATCGACGAAACCCCGCCGTCAATCACGGCAACACATGAACTCGGGGGCGCCCACCCATCGCATTGAATTGGCAACTGGAACTATGAAAAGGAGGGAACTGGTTATGAAACGGATGGGGTTGGTTTTATTGGCAGTCGTCGCGGGCGTGCTCATGATTTGCGGCATCGGCGCAGCGGAAACGGAAACACCGGCGGACAATGTGGAGCGCCTCGAGGATTTGGAGGTCAAGGAAAAGGGCGGGGCGCCGGGGTTGACCACGAGCCCGGGTAAAACCGTCATCGAACTGGACAAGTACGCCACCATGGCACCTCCCGGCAGCATCGTGGATGTGCTCAAGACCCACGCCATCGTGGATTTCCGGGGGGATTCCGATTTCGACCCCGGGATCGACAGCATCTATGTGCGCGGATTTGACGCCACGCGCTTCGTCACGGCCATCGACGACCTGACGCTCCTCAAAACCGGAGGCCGCAAGTCCTCCAACATCGTAGATTACGCCACCCTGCCGGCCTTTCTGATTGACAAGGTCGAAGTGCTGCCCGGGCCCCACTCGGCCCGCTTTGACAGCAAGGCCATCGGCGGGGTTCTCAATTTCGTCACCCGCCAACCCGAGCGCCGGGAGAGCGCCAAACCCGATCTCAAATTCAGCACCAGCTACGGATCCTATGACAGTTGGAATAACAATGCTTCCATGAGCGGCGCCATCAGCGCGTTCGTCTATGACTTCGGCTATCAGTACACCCATACCGATGGCTATCTGCGCAATAGCGAGACGGACAACCAAACGGTGTTCGGACGAGTCGGGGTCGTTTTGCCCGGGAATGGATTCTTCGCCTTGAGTTCGTCTTATGCCGATACCGACCGCGAGGCGCCGGTCAACAACCCCAGCAGCGACGGCTCGGATTACGATTCGGACTACCCGAGGACGGACAGCGGGGCCTTCGACCCCTACGCCAAACCGACCTGGGACAGCCGCTCTACCACCTACCGCCTCAACTACGAGCAGTCGTTGCCCATCATCGGCCGTTTGCAGATCGGGGCCTACAAATCCCACGATTTCCGCGATCGCTCGTACTATGCCAGTACAACGGACACGACACGCAGCGAAATGGAAACCGATTGGTATGCGCAAGGCGGCAAAATCCAAGACGATATCCGCTGGTCCGCCAACCATCACACCACGGTGGGGTTTGACATCGCACGACTCTATGACGACGGCATCAACGAACACAAGGAAGAACGTATCAAAAAGCGGGGCACCTTCATCGAGCACAAGTGGGGCATCCTGCCTTCCGTGGATATCAGGGCCGGGCTTCGCTATGAGGATGTGCGCATCTGGGTGACCAACTTCGGCGCCATTCCCAATCGGGAGGATGTCATCAATCGCCGTTGGAACGAGCTGATCCCCAAATCCTTCACCACCTGGCGCATGGACGGCGTGGCCCCCTGGCTGCGGGACACTGCTCTCTCCCTGGGTGTCAGCAAAATCTGGCGCGCTCCCGATTATCACGGCGACTACAATCCCCAGGGGCGACCGGCCGGTGCCTGGCTGGAGGACGAACACGGTATCGGTTACGACCTGGTGCTCGACCGCAGGCTCTGGCGGGATATCTCTCTGCAAATCAACTACGCCTTTTACGACATCAAGGACTACATCGCCAGCAACAGCGCCTATGCCAACTACTCGGGCGCCGGGGCCGGCAACCTGAGATACAGCGACTATAAAATCAACCTCGAGCGCGTCCACCGGCATGGCGTGGATGTCACTCTCGGCGGCCATATCATAGACGATCTATCCTTCAGCCTGACCTACGCCTGGCAGCAATTTTATAACCGGGGGGATGAACCGGCCGGTGAAACCACACTGCATCAACGCGCCGAGAACCGGATTACGGCCAGCCTGCGCTATGCCTTGTTCGAGCGCACCACCTTGATGCTGGACTACTACTACCAGGACAAGGAGATCACCGAGGTCTCCGAAGAAATTGCTCCCGATGTGTGGTTTTTCACCGAAGTGGAGAATCCATCATACAGCGTTTTCGACTTCGGGGTTCAGCAGCAGTTGTTTAAACAGATCGGATTCTTCGAAAACGGCACGGCCAAAGTATGGGTCAAGAACATCTTCGACGAAGATTACTACAATTCCTCCGGGCATCCGGGTACTGACCGCACCTTTGGTGTCAGCTTTCAATTTGGGATTTAACATCATCACAATAGCCGCCTGAAAAGCTCCGATAAAGGGCGACAAAGAGGCATATTTTCCAACCAACAGGAGACAAATTCTATGCACTGCAACAAGTTATGGAAAATCAGGAGTTTTTTAATCCTCTTGGCCTTAATATGGGCCGGTATCGCCTGCTGCGCCGGTCCGGCGGCGTCACCCGCCACATCAGGTCATGATGCTTCCGGCAGCTACACCCTCGTCAGTATCGGCCCCGGCGACGCCGACCTGCTCACCGTGCGCGCCGTGGAGGCCATCCGGCGGGCCGACCTGATCTTCTGCAATCCCAAGACCCGGGAAAAGCTGGCATCCGTGATCGATTTTACCGGAAAACAGGTGGAAGACGGCTACGGCGTGCTGTTCCGCTTCTATGGCCGGGACTGCCGCCAGGTGCCTGAAGCGGAGCGCACCTGGCACGGCCGGACCTGCGAAGAATTTCACCGCAAACAGGCGGAATTTATCGTCATGGTGCAGGCCGCCGTCCAATCCGGCCGGCACGTGGTGTTGCTCAGCAGCGGCGACCCGACCATTTACGGTCCGGACCTGTGGAGCATCAAGGCGCTCAAGGATCTGAACCCCACCGTGATACCCGGCATCAGCTCGCTCAACGCGGCCAATGCCGTGCTCAAGGCCGGCCTGGGCGAAGTCATCATCACGGCCCCCTTTGACCGCGAAGGCCGCGCGGACACCATCGAACGGCTGGCCGTCCACGAACGGGCCACCATGGTCATCTTCATGCCCCGGGATATGCCCAAACTGCTCCAACGTCTCGCCGCGGCCTACCCGGCCGACACCCCCGTCGCCGTGGTCAGCCGGGCCGGTCATGTGGGTCAGGAAAACGCCGTCATGGGCACGGTGGCCGATATCGGCGACCGGTTGAAGGATCAGGACGTGCAACTCTCCCTGGTCTACGTGGGCAAGGCCCTGGCCCAGGCCCAATTCAATGCCGACGAAACGCCCATGCCGTCCGGAACGGGCAGATTCTACCTGGTGGGCATGGGCCCGGGGGACGCCGACCTGGCCAGCCTGCGGGCCGTGCGGGTGATCGAAAAGGCGGACCTGATCTTTGCCAGCGACAAGTACCAGAAGCGTTACGCCTCCCTGCTCAAAGGCAAGAAGGTGCTGGACGGCTATGGCCGGCTGTTTCCCTTCTACGGCAAGGATTGTGCGACGCTCACCCCGGCCGAACGGGCCAATGAGCGCATGAGCTGCGAGGCCTACCACCAAAAGCAGGCGGAGTTCGAACGGCTGGTGCGCGACGCCGTGGCCAAGGGCCAGACCGTGGCCATGCTGGATACCGGAGACCCCCTGATTTACGGCCCCTGCTCCTGGTCCCTGACCGCCTTGCGCGACCTGCCCACCGAGGTGGTGCCCGGCCTGAGCTGCTTCAACGCCGCCAACGCGGCCCTGCAGGCCGGGGTGACCCAGGGCAAAAGCAGCCATTCGGTGCTGCTGGCCTCGGGCTGGTCCGTGGATGAAATGGCGGTGCATCAAAGCACCATGGTGCTCTTCACCATGCGCAAGGAGTTCAAGCATTTCGTCGACGCCTTGTCCAGGCACTATCCAGCGGAAACGCCGGTGGCCATCGTCTCCAAGGCCGGTTACGCCCGGGAGGAGCAGGTGACCCGCGGCACCCTGGGCACCATCCTGGCTCAACTGGGCGGGGATAAAATGCCGTTCGAATACCTGCTTTACGTCGGCGACTTTCTGGCGGACGGCGGGCGGGTGGCGAATTAGAAAAATGGAGTATGAAAGCAGGAAAGTCCGAAAGTAGGAAAGTTAAAGGTATGCTGTCGATTGGATGATTGTCGGATCTCGTAGGGGCGGGTTTTATGCCCGCCCTCGCGGCCGCTAAAGTTTTTGATGTTGTTTTTGATTGTTGCACCCATATAGGAAATTGAAAGGGGAAATATGAAAAGATTACTCTCTGGATTCTTGGCGACGACACTTCTACTGCTGCTTTGCGCCGCTGCCCAGGCGCACATGCTCTGGCTCAACCCCATGGATTACTATCCGGCGGTGGGATCCACGGTGGACATCGGCATCGGGTGGGGCCACACGTATCCGGCCGAACGCACCGACCAGGAAGTCAAGGCGGACCGGGTGGAAACCATCGCGGCCATCGATCCCGACGGCCGCAAGGTGCCGCTGGTCCAGGCGGCGGTTGACCGCTATCAATTGAAGATCGAGAAAGCGGGCGCCTATGTGGTGACGGCGCGGATCAAGCCCGGCTTTTTCACCATGACGCCCGAAGGTCGTAAATGGGGGGACAAGAAAGCGATCGCCAATGCGGTCAAGTGCACCAACTTTCACATCGAGGCCAAGGCGGTCCTGATCGCCGGCGGTGACGCCAGAAACCTCGACGCCGGTTCGGATCAGGCCCTGACGCTGGTTCCCGTGACCGATCCCAGTGCCGTCAAGGCCGGCGGGACATTTGCAGCGACGGTTCTATATAACAACCAACCCCTGGCCGATGCCCCGGTGAAAGCGGCCTATGCCGGGTTTGAACCCAAGAAGGACGAGGGCCAAAAGACCTCGAACAAGGGGCACAGCCACTCGGGCGGGCACTACCCTGTGGAAACCCGGACCGATGGCCAGGGCCGGGTGGAGATCAGCGTGGACCGGCCCGGCTACTGGCTGTTGATCCTCTCCCACAAGCCCGACTACCCAGAAAAAGAAGTTTGCGACGAGTATATGTACAACGTGACCTATACCCTGGAAGTGCGGTAGCGGCGGCGATGAAAAAACCACTCAACGGCGATGGCCTGCGCCGCGAAATCGGGCTGTTTTCGGCCACGATCCTGGTGATCGCCAACATGGTGGGCACCGGCATCTTCACCACCTCCGGATTTATCCTGGCGGAAGTGGGGTCTGCCGGTGCCCTGCTGTTGTGCTGGCTGTTCGGGGGTATCTTCGCCCTATGCGGCGCGCTGTGCTACGGCGAACTGGGTGCCCGCTTTCCCAGGGCCGGGGGCGAGTATGTCTTCCTGACGGAGAGTTTCGGCCGGCCGGTGGGATTTCTGTCCGGCTGGATCTCCCTGTTCGTCGGCTTTTCAGCGCCCATCGCGGCCGCGGCCATTGCCTTTGCCACTTACAGCTTCCAGGCGTTGTCCATCCCCGTGGGCGATCCGGTGGTCATTGCCATCGGAGAGTGGCGGATCGTTACGCTCTCCTGGTTGAACGCGATTGCCATCGTGGTGGTGATCCTCTTCTCCCTGGTTCATTACCACAGCCTTCACGTGGGCAGTAATATCCAGAACGGCCTGACCATTTTCAAAATCGCCCTGATCGTTGTTTTCATCTTGGCCGGCGTGCTGTTCGGCAAGGGGTCGGCGACCAACTTCATGGCCGCTTCCACGACATCGCTGTCGGCCGAAAAGTTTGCCGTGGCACTGATCTTCGTCTCGTTCGCCTACAGCGGATGGAACGCGGCCGCCTACCTGGGGGCCGAGATCGTCCGGCCCCAGCGCAACATCCCCCTGGCCCTGGCTTTAGGGACCGCCACGGTCATCGTTGTCTACCTGCTGCTCAATGGCGTTTATCTCTATGCCCTGCCGCCCGGCCAGATGCAGGGCGTGCTCGAGGTCGGCGCCCGTTCGGCGACGGCCCTGTTCGGCGCCAACATCAGCCAGCTGTTCAGCGGCGCCGTGGCCCTGGGCATTCTCTCCGTGCTCAGCGCCATGATCATGACCGGCCCGCGGATTTACTATGCCATGTCACGGGACGGACTCTTTTTCAGCATATTCGGACGGCTCAACATGGCGCGCAGGACCCCGGCCGCGGCGATCTTCCTGCAAACGGCGCTGGCCGTCGTCATGGTGCTCACGGCCTCCTTCGAAACCTTGCTGATCTATATCGGCTTTACCCTGGCGCTGTGTGCCATGTTGACGGTCATGGGATTGATGCGCATCCGCCGGCGCAATGAGGCGGCGGCACTCGCCTACAGGACTT
Organism: Desulfatitalea tepidiphila; assembly: GCF_001293685.1. NCBI lineage: Bacteria > Pseudomonadati > Thermodesulfobacteriota > Desulfobacteria > Desulfobacterales > Desulfosarcinaceae > Desulfatitalea > Desulfatitalea tepidiphila. The sequence goes on from NZ_BCAG01000006.1 coordinate 373,649, forward strand.
TCGGATATCCCGTGACACCCTTGATCTTCATCCTGGGAAACGCCTGGATCATCTTCTTCTCCCTGAAGAGCCGGCCGGTGGCCGGCCTGGCCGGCCTGGCCACCATCGCGGCCGGGCTGGCCGTCTATCATTTTTTCCAGCGCTCAAACCCGGCGAAACCGGAAAGGAATACCTGATATGCGTGTTTGGACCATCGTAACCGTTCTGTTGTCGACCCTGATCTGGGCCCTGCCTGCCTGGTGCCACGGCGTGGAGGGACACATTACGCCGGCCCAGGGATATCGGGTCACGGCCATGTACGATGACGGCGAGCCCATGAGCTACGCTGCCGTGGAGATCAAGGGCCCGGATGCCGACATTGCCTTTCAAACCGGACGAACCGACCGCAACGGCCTCATGATGTTTCGGCCCGACCGCCCCGGCCCCTGGCAGGCGGTTGTCAGCGACGGCATGGGCCATCGCCTGGCCCTGGACCTGGTGGTGCCCGAACCGGACGCCGCAACCCGGCCGCCCGATGCGCCCGTGGCGATGTCCCGTCCCTCGGGCAGCCGCATCGCCAATACCGTGGCAGGGTTGGGCATCATCTTCGGCCTCATGGGCACATTCTACGGCTGGCGCGGCCGGCGCATGCAACGGCGCGACAACCGCTGAATTCGCCGGGTCGGCGCCCGGCCCAGCGCCCGCCGCCGGTCACTTTCGGACATATTCTTGATGAAACCGTTCACTGAAAACATGGGACGCCTGCCTCTTCTGCGCCGCGCTTCCCGGTCATGGGTCTGGCCCGGCACCGCCGCGGTGGTGCTGGCCTGCTTCCTGGTTTCCGGCGCGGCGGGCCTGGTCTACCAGACCCTGTGGGTGCGCATGATCGACAAAGTGGTCGGCAGTGCGCCCTTTGCCGTGGCCGCCGTGGTCTCCGCCTTCATGGGCGGCCTGGCCCTGGGAAGCTGGGCGGCCGGTCGAACGATCGACCGCTGGACCGAACGTGGCAAGCTGTTGACCCTCTATGGGGCCATCGAAGTCGGCATCGGCCTCTATGCCTTGTGCTTCGAAACCCTGGCCGCGGCCTGCAAGCCGCTCTACGTCCTGGCCTATGCCCACCTGTGGCCCTATCCCTGGGCTTACGCCCTGTTCACCTTTGCGGGTTGCTTTTTACTGCTGCTGGTGCCCACCACGCTCATGGGCGCCACTCTGCCGGTGCTTTGCCGCTACCATGTCACCCGGCTCGACGCCCTGGGCACCCGGGCCGGCGCGCTTTACAGCCTCAACACCATCGGCGCGGCCGCAGGCGCCCTGCTGTGCGGCTTCGTCCTCGTCCCGCGACTGGGGGTGTCGGGAACACTTTACGCGGCCGTGGCCGCGAATCTCGTTATCGGCGCATGCTGCCTGCTGCTGGCCCGACGACGCACCACCATCAGGGCCGCGGTCTCCCCCGGCGCAGTGAAATCCGAACCCGGCAAGAGTGCGACACCAACCGATCGGAGCCTCGATCGGGTCCAGCTGTGGGCCCTGACCCTCTTCGCCGTATCGGGTTTTTGCGCCATGGCCTGCGAGGTATTCTGGACCCGCCTGATCGGCCTGATCATCGGGCCGACCGTCTATGCCTTCAGCGTGGTGGTGGCCACCTTTATCATCGGCCTGGCGGCCGGCGGCATGCTGTTCGGCTGGCTGGCCGACCGCCTGAACCGCGACCTCACCCTGCTGCACGTCACCCAGCTGGCGGCCGCCCTCTTGTCCCTGGGGGTCAGCCAGCTGCTCGGCGACAGCCAGTTCTTCTTCGCCAAGGTGATCCAAAGCCTGCAGCACGAGTACGCCCGATTGATGCAATTCCAGGCCCTGCTCCTGTTCGTGCTTCTCCTGGGGCCGACCCTCTGCTGGGGAGCCGCCTTCCCCCTGGTCAACCGCATCTGCGCCCGGCAGCTCGCCACCCTGGGCCGATCCATCGGCGGCGCCTATGCCGTCAACACCATCGGGGCCATCCTCGGCGCCTTCGGGGCCGGCTTCATTCTCATTCCGCTGGTCGGCAAGGAGATCGGCCTGCGGTTGACCATCGGCCTGCAATGCGCCATCGCCGGCCTGGGGTGGCTCATTCAAAGCCGGAACGCGCGCCGGCCCTGGGCCGGCCGCCTGACCGCCGCCACCATCCTCCTGTCCACCTTGCCGATCGCCTGGCACTTTCCGGACTGGCCGCCCGGCCTGCTCTCGAGGGGCTGGTACCGCGATTTCGGCGCCCTGCAGGACACCCTGGCGCGGACCGGTTGGTGGACGGCCCTGAGGCAAGGCAATTCATTGCTCGCCCGCCAGCGCCGTGGACAGGACGTGGTTTTTCAAGGCGAAGGCGTCGGCGGCTTCACCACCGTAGAGCGGGAGACCACCAGCCTGGGCACCGTGGAATGGGCCATGTTCAACAGCGGCAAGGCGGATGCCTCCTCCCACGGCGACCGCTCCACCCAGACGCTCTCCGGCCACCTGCCCTTGCTCTTTCACCCCGGCGCACGAAATGTCATGGTCCTGGGGCTGGCCAGCGGCATGACGTCGGGCGAGGTGCTGCTCTACCCCGTGGAGCGGCTGGACATCCTGGAGATCAATGCCCAGGTGGTCGAAGCCTGCCGGCGCTTTTTTGCGCCCTTCAACCGCGATTGCCTCAACGACCCGCGCACCCGCCTTATCGTCCAGGACGGGCGCAACCACCTGGCCCTGACCGGCGAGCGCTACGACGTGATCATCTCCGAACCTTCCAACCCCTGGATGGCCGGCCTGGCCAACCTCTACACCCTGGAATTCTTCCAGCTGGTCCGGCAGCGTCTCACCGACCACGGCATCTTCGCCCAATGGATTCAAGCCTACGAAATGGACTGGGAGACCTTCAACCTCCTGGGGCGCACCTTTACCGCAGTGTTCGGCGACGGCGCCCTGTTCAAGGTCGGGCCGGGCGATTATCTGCTCCTGGGGTTCGCACACCGCGGCGGCCTGGATTGGGATACGGCCCGCAACAACCTCGCCTTCACCCAGCGCTCCGGACACATGGTGATCAGAGACATCGCCAGCCTGGCCCACCTGGTGGCCACCGAAGATCTGCCCCACCTGTTCGATCCCGGACCGCTGCACACCGACGACCGGCCCCGGCTCGAGTACGCCGCGCCGCGCCGGCTGTATGCCGGCGGCCTGGACCTGGAATTCGCCGCTGCCGACCGACTCCGGCTAACAGCGGCCACCCAAACGCTGCTGACCAGCCATGATCGGGCCGAAAACCTGCTCAACCTGATCGAACTGGGCGCATCGATCCACCTGCCCCTCTTCGCCCGGCTCGATCCCTCCGGACTCAGCGAGGACCGGCAAGCCCGCTATATGAATATCGTAAAAAATTACTGCACCGCCACCCTGGTGCCCGCCTTCCGCCTGTTGGGCAACGACCAGGCCAAACAGGCCTGCGCAGAGATTCAGGTTCGACAGATTGAAAGGCACTTGGACCAAAACAACGGACGCCCGGCGGATCACTACAACCTGGGGGTCTCCGTGGCCGCCGCCGGGCGGATCGACGATGCTGTCAATGCCTTCAAGAAGGCGCTCGACCTGGACCCCGACCATCGGGAAGCCCACACGGCCCTGGGCCTGCTGGCGGCCCAAGGCGGCCGATTCGCCGACGCCCTGCCCCATCTGCGCAAGGCCGCGGCCCTGGCCCCGAACCGGGCCGATGCCCATAAAAACTTGGGGATGGCCGAAGCCCGCGCCGGCAACCCGGCCGCCGCGGCCCAACACCTGTCAGCCGCCCTGCGCCTGGCGCCGGACGACGTCGTCGCCCTCAACGAACTGGGCCTGGTCCGGCTGCGCCAGGGGCAGGCTGCGGAAGCGTACGCATCGTTTTCGGCCGCATTGGGCATCGATGCCGACAATGCCGAGACCCACCACAACCTGGGGCTGTTGTTCCTCATGCAAGGGAAGCCGGAACAGTCCATCCCCTATTTTCAAGCCGCCCTGCGCCTCAGGCCGGACAACGCCGCCACACGCCGCAACCTGCAGGCCGCCCTGGCGTCAAGCGGACAGGACCGGCCGGCGAACACACGAACCGTCGAAAATTGAAAGATCATTTCACTTTAATAGAAGCCAAGACATACGGGGTGTATGTCTAGAATGGAGAGAATGTCATGGGAATGGCGGAAGAATAACGTTACGACTATTTCAAAAAGACTTAGGAAAGGCCGTCTACTTCTGTGAAGTCGCTGCGTCTGCATTTTTCGTTTTCGCAGAGAGAAGCTTGGACCTGCCGGTGGGCGAGGGGATTTTTATGACATCCGAAAAATAGGAACGCAGTTCCGTTCTCTCGTCCGTTGCAAAACTGCGGTTCTTTCTCGATCCCATGGTCGTCAGCCGAACATGATAGAGAAATCTTACAACCGGCTTTTCCGGAATCTCGTGCTCCATCATGACGAATGAACCATGGTTCTTGAGGACTCGCCTGATTTCAGCGAGACCCTTTTTTCTGGCCGTTTCGGTCAGCTCATACATGGCATGGGAACAGGTCACACAGTCGAAGCGTTTGTCCGCGAAGGGCATACGGGAGACGTCGGCCTGCACGAGGTGAACGTTTTCCCGGCCCTTTGCCACTCTCTTTCGCCGCGCCTTTTTCAGCATGCCGTGGGAAAAATCCAGGGCCACCACCTGGCCGCCATGGCCCTCGACCGCCTCGCCGGCCATCAAGGCGACAGAACCGGTGCCGGTACAGATATCGAGAACCTGATCGCCTGGTTTGATTCCCGACGAGTCGACCAGAAATCGCCTGAGGGCGGCACTCCGGTCGCTGGCGTGCAGGTCGATGATCAGATCATAAAAGTTTGAAAACACATCATAATAGAAACGGCGCAGTCTTCCCATCGCTTCACCCCTCCACGGCTCGACAAACACTGCGGACAGGCCAACGTGCCGGCATGGCCCGGCATAGCCTGGCCTACTAGCATCGATGCCGACGCGTCGGCAAACGCTGCAAGTACTACGCACAATCCCAATGTTGGTCAATGGCCAAAAAAAAATTCATCTTTGATTCGCGGTGACAACGAGTCCTGCGCCTTGCTTCATCATGTGGGAGGTGATTCTGGGAATGACCTCCAATGCCGCGGCCATATGACGGCAAAACTGCTCGATAACGGGCGCATAAAACCCTAAGCCGCCGCCTTCGAGCACCACCTCGATACCGAACGCCTCGAAATCCGACTTCCACGAGCTTTGATCTCCAGCCAGATCCTCTTCAAAGTGCACCCCGGCGACGAGTATGAGCGGAACGAGCCGAACCCGGCCATATCCAGCTGCCGCAACGGCCCGCACAATGGCGTCGCCCTGGGGATACCCCTCCTCGACGACGCCCACATGCGCCTTGCTGCCGAAGCGTTCCTGAAGCATGTGCGTCAATGCAGTGTAGGTGCACCAGGCAGGATGATCCGTGCCGTGTCCGACGAATACCACCGCTTCGTCGGCGCGATTTTCAACCATCCTCGGTGTCCATGGTCAGAACTGTTCCCGACTGGGTATTGCGCCCCCTTCTCCCCAGCACTCTCCCAAGTATTCCGCAGAGAGCCTCGCATTTGAGAGCATCATAAAAACGGGGGCACGTCCATGCCTCCAGAAAAAATGTCAATGTCCATGTCGTGAGGCAACGATTTTTCGGTCAATGAAAAAATTAGAGACATCTTGAAGACCCTATATCGCTATGATAGGAATCCGAGCGAACAGTCCACCTTTCAGGATCTTTTAGGAAAAAGCGTACCCATCGCCGGCCCAAGTTTACGGTCTTGCCCTTGAATGATGGTTTTGGCAGGAGACTTAAAGGGCAACCCGCAGAAGTATAGGAGATTGCAACCATGCAACTGACCGACAAGGTGGCCCTGGTGCTGGGCAGCGTCAAAGGGATCGGCAAGGCCATCGGCCTGGACCTCGCGCGGGCCGGCGTCCGCGTCGCCTATACCTATCACGATTGGCCCGAAAGCCTGCCCTCCCTGAAGGAGGACGCGGCGGCGGCCAACCCGACGCATCTCATCGTACCGGTCGATCTGACCGACCCGGCGGCCGTGGACGCCCTGGTGCAGCAGGTCATCGAGCGCTTCGGCCGTCTGGATATGTTGATCAACAACATCGAGCGCGGGGGCATGCCGATCGTCCACGGCAAGTATATCCGTGAGCAATGGGATATGGAACTGGCCACTACGCTGCGGGCCAAACAGTGGACCTTCATGGCCGCGCTGCCCCATCTCAAGCAATCTGGAGACGGGGTCGTCATCAACTTCTCTTCCATCGCTGGATTGGTGGGCCGCAGCGGACCGGCGAGCTACCTCTTCAACGAAGGGTACTCTGCCGCCAACCGCGGCATCTCCCTGCTCACAGAAACCTGGGCGCGATTGGGCGCGCCGACGGTGCGCGTCAACGAAATCATGCTGGGCATCTTCGAGACCCGCCACGCCCAGGGCACACGCGGATGGGGCCTGCTCGACGAGGCCCAGCGTCGCGCTGTCACGGATCACACCCTGTTGGGGCGCACCGGACGTTTGGATGACGTGGTCAAGGCGGTCCGCTTTATCATCGAAGATGCGCCCTTCATGACCGGCAGTGTGTTGCGCCTTGACGGGGGCTATGTATTGGGGGGAGAGAAGATCGCGCCCATGCCGGAGCCGGCTGAACCGTAGGTTGGCCTGTGATGTCGAATGAAACGCGCCTAAACATAAGCAGTGCCCATCCACAAATGACCAATTGTCACGATATCGGCGTTGCGCGAAAAATTTAATCCATAGTCAGAATTCCTTAACTTTCATACTTTCTTACTTTCCGACTTTCCTACCTGTTATTTTATTATCGCACCTTCATCTGATTGGACGGCTTGCCCCACACGAAGAAACGGATCCACTCGAATCCGAATTCCAGCAAGGCCTCGTCTGATTGGCGTATCTTCTTCACCAACGTGGACTTGACATGATAGCGTTTTAGAAAACTGCTGCCGAAGACGAATTCCCGGAAACGGTCGATGTTGTATGCAGCCATGAAGGCCATCTTGGCCCGGGGCCCCCGGGGGCCTTCGAGGCCCCACGGATCGGCCTGAAACAGCTGCCGGACTTGAGCCCATTTCAGGTTCATTTGATAATGCGTGCCGGCGTCCTGGTCCTTCAGATAGGCTTCAACGGTCCAGGTCTGGGGTTCTCCCGGCCCTTTGCAAAAATCGAAGGGCCGAAAAAAGTAGACCGGGGTCGTGCGCTTCCGGGCCGAATCGAAAAGCACCCCCTGCTCTATGGGAAACAGACGGCATGTGTGCGGACGCGCCGGGTATACCCGACAGCCTTGCGGGGTGAGAAACGGGCAGGGATGGTCGCCTTCTTCGCTCATGCGCAGCAGCACCTCGGGGAAGTAATGCCCCTCGCGAAGCAAGACGTCCACGTGCTGGTCGATGAACTGGTCCGATGTCATCTCCAGGTGATTCTTGAGACGCAGCACATCATAGGGATAGAGAAACAGGTTGAGGTGCCGGCAACACTGATTGAAGCAGGACAGTTGCGCGTGGCAGCGAAAGGCAAAGTGCTCGCCGGGACGAATTTGCCGACCGGGCACCTGTTCGATCTGATCAGGGGCGATGTATTTCATTTCTCATAGCCGCCAACGGCCCGCCGTCATCGTCCGAAAGAATGGTGGCGATCATTTCGGCGAGCGTCATTTTGATTTTGTTCCGATAATCCCACAAGGCCCGAACCCGCCTCTCGAGTTGGGCCATGGCCGTGTAGAGCGGGGTCCGATCGAGGAGCGCCTTGGGCTGCAAGCCGCACTGGCGATCGAACTCACGGCACCCGGGACCGACCTGGCTCTGTCCGCCGGGCCGCTCCAACCGATGCGGAACACCATGCAAGCGGCAAATCATGGGACGATGGGCGTAGAGTATGCAGCGTTCGTCTTCATTCAACGGGCACATCTCAGACACCGGTCTGCCGGCCGCTTCGGTCTGTTGCATTCGATCCCGCACTTCAATGGCCCGCCCGGCCAATCGACGCCGCGTTTCGGCCGAAAGTTGCCCCAATCCCTCTTGGAGAAACAAATATTCGGTCAGGGTGTGATGATAAAACAGGGTGCGGCAGCAATTCTCCTCGCAGCCATGGCATGTGAAACCGTTTTTTCGCGCGGCTTCCTCGTAAGCCTGGTCCATTTCGGCATAAAGGGTTGCCAGCGCTGCCATGAGATGGCGATGTTGGTCCATGGTCGATCCTGTCTTGCCGCTCATCTCAACGCATCTGGGCAGGGAAAAAAGTGTTGGTGTACAGGGACAAAGCGTATCGATCGGTCATGCAGGCCAACAGGTCGCAAACCCGGCGCTCCCTGGAGGAGCCGTTGGCATCCAAAGCCGGCAGGCGCATCTTGGCCAGCTCGTCATTCAACAGCGGCTCGTTTTCGAGCAAGTGGTCATACAACTCGGACATGACCTTTTTGGCCTTGATGAATTCGTTGTGCACCAGCGGCGAACGATAGACGCGCTCGTACAGAAATTCGCGCAGAACCGTCATTGCGCCATAGACCTTGTCGGTCATGTCCCACACCATCTGGCCATTGCAGGGCCGGCTGGTGGTGATCAGGTCGGTCATCATGATGGTGATGCGCTCGTCTGGAGTCTTGCCCAACACCCGGGTGCAAACCTCGGGGACATCACTCTCGGTGATCACGCCACTGCGAATGGCATCGTCCAGATCATGATTCAGATAGGCCATGATATCGGCCACCCGCACCAGGCAACCCTCGGCAGTAGCCGGCAGCTCGCGGGGGTTGTCGGGCATGATCTTTCCATATCCCTTGGAATGCCTCAAAATGCCGTCGCACACTTCATAAGTGAGATTGAGCCCCTGGCCTGAATTCTCCAGGATCTGAACCACCCGCACACTCTGGGCCTGGTGGGTGAAGCCCCTGGAAAAAATCTCTTTGAGCACCGCTTCGCCGCCATGTCCGAACGGGGTGTGCCCCAGGTCGTGCCCCAAGGCGATGGCCTCGGCCAGGTCCTCGTTGAGAAACATGGCCCGGGCGATGGTTCTGGAAATCTGGGCCACCTCCAACGTATGGGTCAAGCGCGTGCGATATTCGTCGCCGGACGGATTGAGAAAGACCTGGGTCTTGTACTTGAGCCGCCGGAAGGCGTTGCTGAAGAGAATCCGGTCCTTGTCGATCTGGAATGCGGTTCGGATCGGGCAGGCCGGTTCGGGCCGCCACCGCCCGCGTGAGTGGGCGCTCAGGCACCCATAGGGCGACATGAAATTGGCCTCGCGTCTTTCAAATTCCTCACGTAATGTCATGTCTCTGTTCGATCTTCCGGCAGGGCCGACGCTCACACTATCGATTTAACAGCCGCCTGCCAATGTGATATAGGCTGTTATGTCGACCATAGGTACCCCATTCCGCCTTGCCAGGCAACTTGAAATTCCGCCCCAAGGCGGACCTGCGCATCGGTGGTTCAACCCGCTCGTAACAGCAACGGAACGCTATGAATGACCATCACCTCATACTGGGCCAACTGGAAGACGTCCTCACCGGACGTATCGTAGACGACACCCACGACGAGCGCTATCGCCAGAAAATTGCGCGTTTACTATTGGAAACAAAGGGGTATGATCGTTCGGAAATTCGTTCGGGACAACCGGTGAAGGTCACGGCCGGCGGGAAATCCGCTTTGGTTCCGGTCACTTTCATCGTTCAATGGGACGACCATATGGTCATGGTGCTGCAATACGGTCCCGGGTCGCTGATCACGCGGCACCGGCCGGCCCTGGCGCTGGCCAAACTGGTGGCGTCCGACCAGGTTCCCGTGGTGGTCGTCACCAATGGCGAAGAGGCCGACATCCTCGACGGGGCCACGGGACGCCTAACGGCTTCGGGCCTTGACCAGATTCCTTCGAAAGCTCAGCTCGTTGACCGGCTGAAACATCACCTCTGGGCGCCTGTATCGAACCTGCACGCCCAGATGGCGGCCCGGATCGTCATGGCGTTCGAAGTGGATGATCGGTGCCCTTGCGATGGCACCATATGTCGTTTGGAATAGGATCGAATCATGCACCACGAACGATACATGGAACAGGCCTTGACCCTTGCGCGGCAAGCGCTTGATAAAGATGAGTTTCCGGTGGGCTGCGTCATCGTGTCCGATGGCGAAATTGTCGCCCAAGGAGAACGGATCCACACCCGGCAGTCCCTTCCCAGCGAGCTGGACCATGCCGAGATCCTCGCCTTGCGGCAGTTGGAGCGAGTTGATGCGACCCTGGATCGCCGTCGCATGGTGTTGTACGCCACCCTGGAACCATGCCTGATGTGTTTCGGGGCCATTCTGATCAGCGGCATCGGCACGCTGGTCTACGCCTACGAGGATGCCATGGGGGGCGGTACCGCCTGCGACCGCTCCCGGCTGCCCTCGCTTTACAGCGGCAACGGACTGCACATCATATCCGGCATTTGCCGAAAGGAGAGCCTGTCCCTGTTTCAATCCTTTTATAGAAAACCCCATATCGACTATTGGAAGGACAGCGACCTGGCCAGATACACATTGACACAGACCTGACGGGGGACCAAGGGATGCTCGTCCACGAATGTTCAACAGGTCAACGTCCAGCAATTCTAACTGAAAGTGATTCACCCTGAAGGAAATGCATTACAAAAGGTGTTTGATAAAAAAATTCGCATGACATCGGAGGTGGCAGGCGTGGGTGGGGCAGGTGGCCAGGGCCACGTGAGCCTGCGCTCTTAGAGCCAGTTAAATGCAAACGGCGGACAAGCGGCCCAGACTGTTTGAGCGCAGCGAGTTTCTGGGTCGCCCGCCGTGCATTTTACTGGCTCTTGACCGCTTGGCGTGTGGCATCGGCCACCCGTTTCACCCACGCCGGGTTTCAAGGAATGGGATTAGGTTAGAATCACTGGTCAACGTCTTTTTTTCTTGCATTTCCGCGGGTGTTTATATAATGAAATAAACTTTTAGAAGCGTAGCCCTTAAAAATTTTCGCTGATTTCAATGGGCTACATATCGGCAATGGTCGGTAGGGGCCGAAACGACCCAACCCGTAGTCTAGGAGGTGTTGGCATAGCTCAATATAAATCTGCAAAGGATGATTCGTCGCAACGAACACGATTGAATCAGGGTATTCGTGCAAGGGAAGTTCGCGTTATCGATCCGGACGGTAACCAACTCGGCATCTTAGCGATCCGTGAGGCCCTTGCGGCTGCTTCGGAATTTGGACTCGATCTTGTCGAGGTGTCTCCCACCGCCAATCCACCGGTTTGCAAAATCATGGACTATGGGCGGTACAAATACGAGCAGACCAAAAAACAGCAAGAGGCCAAGAAAAAGCAGACGACCTTTCAGGTCAAAGAGATCAAGGTGCGACCGAAAACCGGCGACCATGATCTGCAGACCAAACTCGGGCATATCCGCAAGTTCCTTGAGCGTAAGGATAAAGTCAAGGTGACGGTGATGTTCAGAGGGCGGGAGATCGCCCTTTCCAACCGAGGCAGGGAGCTGCTCGAACAGATCGCCCAGGAAATGGAGGGGCTTGCCATCGTCGAGCAACTCCCGAAGTTCGAAGGGCGAACCATGATGATGGTGCTGGCGCCGAAATAGGATCGGCGATAGAATCACCAGCCGAATGCGAGGTCCCTGAGTCGGATCCGGTTTGATAATGTCGTTGGCGTGGATTTGGCGCCTCAAATGCGGCGCTCGCGCCAACTGTTTTTTTAGATCTTGCACATACAAAGCAGAAATGCCACCAGACACGGCAACACTATCAGGAGAAACGGACGATGCCCAAAATCAAAACCAATCGCGCGGCTGCCAAGCGGTTTCGTAAAACCGGGAGCGGGAAATACGCGTTTTCCAAATCCCATGCCAGCCATATTTTGACCAAGAAGAGCCCCAAACGCAAACGGGGACTGCGGCAGCCACAATTGATCAAGGCCAGCGACATGAAAGAAGTGCGCCGGTTGCTGCCCAACGGATAAGGAGAAAGATCATGCGTATCAAAAGAGGATTCAAGGCCCGCCGACGGCGTCAAAAGGTGTTGAAGCTGGCCAAGGGTTTCCGCGGCGGCCGCAGCAAATTGTTCCGTACGGCCGCCGATTCGGTCGACAAGGCACTCAACTACGCCTACCGGGATCGACGCCAGCGCAAGCGGGATTTCAGGCGCCTGTGGATCGCCCGCATCAATGCGGCGGTGCGAATGAACGACCTGTCTTACAGCAAATTTATCAGCGGATTGAAAAAGGCCAATGTCGCTTTGGACCGCAAGGTGCTGGCTGAGCTTGCCTTGTCCGACCCCACCGGTTTTTCCAGAATCGCTGCATTGGCTTCGCAACAGTAGCCGCTTTTCCCATCGGGAAAACTACCCATACTGCGGCCGTCCTTTCGAGTGACGGCCGCAGGTCATATTGGCAACCATCGAACAAAAAGAGACTATCGTGGAGAGTATCGATCAAATCCGCGCAGCGGCGCTGAAAGAGATTGACACAGCGACCACCGTCGACGCCGTACAGGACATCAATACCAGGTACCTGGGCCGCAAGGGGCTGATGACCCAGGCCTTGCGCGCCGTCTCCCAGTTGCCCGCAGACGATCGACCGGCCGCCGGCCGCAAGGCCAACGAGGTCAAGCAGGCCATTGCCGCGGCCTGCCTGGCGGCCCTGGAACGCATCGAGAGGGACGGCGCGGACCAGTCGGCGGGAATCGACGTCTCGCTGCCCGGCCGAAAGACTGCCCCCGGATCACGTCATCCCATCACCCTCATCACCACCCGCATCTGCGATATCTTCACCAGGATGGGATTCGAAGTGGTGGAAGGCCCGGAAGTGGAAAGCGACTACTACAACTTCGAGGCCTTGAACATTCCCAAAGACCATCCTGCCCGCGACATGCAGGATACGTTTTACGTGTCGGACGACATCGTCCTGCGCACCCACACCTCTCCCACTCAGCCGAGGGTCATGGAGAAACGGCAGCCGCCGGTGCGCATCATCGCCCCGGGAAAGGTCTACCGCTGCGATTCGGATATCACCCATACGCCCATGTTCCATCAGGTCGAAGGGTTGCTCGTGGACGAAAACGTCTCTTTCGGCGATCTGAAAGGCACCCTGACGAGCTTCGTGCACCAGATGTTCGACACCCAGACCCGGGTGCGTTTCCGTCCCAGCTTTTTCCCCTTCACCGAACCCAGCGCCGAGGTCGACATCCTCTGTGTCATCTGCCGCGGCAAAGGCTGCCGGGTCTGCTCCCAGACCGGATGGCTTGAAATCCTCGGATCCGGCATGGTTCACCCGGCCGTTCTGGAAAATGTCGGCTACGATACGGCCCGGTACACCGGCTTCGCCTTCGGCATGGGGGTCGAACGCATCGCCATGCTCAAATACGGCATCGACGACATCCGCAGATATTATGAAAACGACATCCGCTTCCTCAGACAGTTCTAGCGCGGCAAATTTGAAGCGAGCAGGTAGATCATGAAAATTAGTTTGAGCTGGTTGCAAGATTATGTTCCGGTAAAAATGGAGGTCGATCGTCTGGCCCACCTGCTGACCATGGCGGGTTTGGAGGTCGAAGCGATCGAGGAGCGTTTCGCCTACCTGGACCAGGTGCTCGTCGCCAGGATCCGCGAGATCTCCCCCCATCCCAATGCCGACAAGCTGAAGCTCTGCACCGTGGACACCGGCCAGGGCACCTGCCGGGTCGTCTGCGGTGCGCCCAATGCAGCCGAGGGCATGCTGGCCCCGCTGGCCACAGTCGGCTGCGAACTTCCCAACGGTACCGTGGTTCAAATCGGCACGATTCGGGGGCAAGCTTCGGAAGGCATGCTCTGCAGTGCGGCCGAACTCGCCCTGGGGGCGGACGACTCGGGCTTGATGGCGCTGGAGGGCGACCTGCCGCCCGGCACGCCGCTGAACCAGGCCCTGAAGCTGACCGACGCGGTTCTCGAGATCGGCCTCACCCCCAACCGGCCCGATTGCCTGAGTGTGATCGGCATCGCCCGGGAAGTGGCCGCCCTGGACAGCGCCTCGATCCGGCGCCCGGAGATCCGGCTGCCCGAAACCCATGGCCGCATCGAACAGATGACCTCGGTGACCATCGAATCCCCGGATCACTGCCCGCGCTATGCGGCCCGGGTGGTGGAAAACATTACGGTCGGCCCCTCTCCCTTCTGGCTGCAGGACCGCCTCCGATCCGTGGGTTTGCGGCCGATCAACAATATCGTGGACATCACCAACTTCGTGATGATGGAAACCGGTCAACCCCTGCACGCTTTCGACTTCGACAGATTGGCCGAAAATCGCATCGTGGTGCGCACCGCCGGTGCCGGCGAACACTTCACCACCTTGGACGGCAAGGAGCGCATCCTGGAAGCGGACATGCTGATGATCTGCGACGGCCGGAAGCCGGTGGCCGTGGGCGGCGTGATGGGCGGCCTGAACTCGGAGATAGATCCGGGAACCACCCGCGTGCTCATTGAAAGCGCCTACTTCAACCCCATCAGCATCCGCAAGACCGCCAAGCGCCTGGGCATCAACTCCGATGCCTCCCATCGTTTCGAGCGGGGGGTGGATCCGAAAGGCACGCGCTATGCGCTGGATCGCGCCGCCCAACTGATGGTTGACATCGGCAACGGGCAACTGGTCGAAGGGTGCATCGATGTGACCTATGACCTGCCCCAGGCCCCGACATTGGAACTGAGCGTATCGGCGACCAACCGTCTGCTGGGCACGGCGGTCGAACGCGACGAGATCGCACGCCTGCTCACGGAAATTGAATTTGAGACAGCCATCAAGGGCGACGACCTGCTGACAGTGGCGACCCCAAGCTTCCGGGTGGATGTCAGCCGTCAGGAAGACCTCATGGAAGAGGTGGCCCGGCGCATGGGATATGACAACATCCCGGTCACCTTTCCGACCCTGCCTGCGGCCATCCAGCCACCGCCCAAACTGCTGACCCAACGCCAGCGAATGCGCGACCTGCTGGCCGGTATGGGCTTCACGGAAACGATCAACTACAGTTTCGTGCACAACGATTCCTGCCGACGCTTGCGGTTGCCTGAAGCAGATCCGCGCTGCCGCCAGTTGGCCATCCTCAACCCGCTGAGCGAAGACCAAGCCGTCATGCGCACCAGCTTGATACCCGGCATGCTCGAAACCATGCGGCGCAACCTCTCTTACCAGTCCAGAAACCTGAAGCTGTACGAAACCGGCAAGATCTTCATCAGCGAAGGAAACGACCGCCAACCGGTTGAAAAGGACATGCTCGTCGCCTTGTGGAGCGGGGATCGCATCGATCAACAGTGGCACACCAGGCCTGTACCGTGCGATTTTTACGATATCAAAGGGGCCGTGGAGGGGGTACTCGAAGGGTTGCGCGTCGCGCCGGTTCGGTTTACGCGGCTCGAGCCCGAGCAGTGCACCTACTTGCGTTACGGGGTTGCCGCTAAAATCATGGTGGCCGGAAATGAGGTGGGCCTCGTCGGCCAGGTCCATCCCAAGGTGTGCGGCGTTTACGAGCTGAAGCAGGACGCGTTCATTTTCGAACTGGACCTGGCCCGGCTTCTGCCCCATATTCCGGAAACGATCCAGTTTACGGCGCTGCCCAAGTATCCGCCGACCGCACGGGACACCACCTTGATCCTGGACGAGGCCATAGAAGCGGCGGAAATGCTCCGTCTGGTGGATCAGATGGACGAATCCCTGGTCGAAGAGGTCCGGCTGTTCGACGTATTCCAGGGTGCCCCCATCACCGAGGGCCGCAAAAGCGTCTCGCTGCGCATCGTCTACCGATCGGGGGAAAAAACCTTGGAAGACGAAGAGGTGAACCGCCTGCACAAACGCATTACCGATCGGCTGGTAGACCACTTCAATGCAGGCCTGCCCACTTGACCGAAGCGCCAGGCGCGCAGTGGACATGACCACCCGACGGGGATAAGCTTTAGGGGAACGCCGGTCACCATCGCCGGCACGCTCCAAAAGTAAAAAGGAGCGCTGATGAATGCACCGACAGAAAACCCGCCCGACATTCCGGACAAGCTTTTTTTCCGCATCGGCGAAGTGAGCCGCATTGCCCAGGTTCCACCGAGCGTGCTGCGATTCTGGGAAAATGAGTTTCCGCGCATCAAACCGCAGCGCACCGATGCCGGGCAAAGGCTCTACCGCCGCAGCGACGTCGAATTGATCCTATGGATCAAACACTTGCTTTACGAGCGCAAGTTTACGATAAAAGGCGCCCGCCAGCATCTCAAAAAAGGCCGCTCCGATGCCGCCGTGGCCCCCGATAAGGATACCGTCATCAAAGAGCTGTACGCTGAATTGAAAGCGATCAGGGACATGCTTGGATAGAATGTTGACGAACCGATGAAACCGGTTGACATCATTGAAAGGCTGTCCTATATAGGGCTTCTGCGAGCGGGCATAGCTCAGTTGGTAGAGTACAAGCTTCCCAAGCTTGGTGTCGCGAGTTCGAATCTCGTTGCCCGCTCCACCCAAAAGTCCGGTATTTCATCTGAACCGAACTTGGTAAAGTAGAGGCAAAGTAGGTGCGGCTTTGAACTTGTGATTCAGATGATCGGTTCCAAATAGCGGATACGCGCATCCTTCTTGAGAAGGATCTACTTTACAGGGGAACGGGCTTCAAGCCCGTTTTTGTTTTTTCGCCAGGAGGGCAGGCAGATGGTGGCCGGTAACGACGATAGTGCGCTTTCCGTGGTCGGAATCACGGGCAATCCGATCGTCGGTCGGGTCTGGCAGGTGGCCGAACCACTGTGCCAAAGCGAGGGCGTAGAGCTGGTGCACGTGGAGTACCAACGCGAACCGGGTGGCCGTACGCTGCGTGTCTACCTGGACAAGCCCGGTGGTATCACCCTCGACGATTGTGCCCGCATCAGTCGTCAGTTGGGGGATCTGCTGGACGTTGCCCTGGACGTGGAGGAGTCGTATCACATGGAGGTCTCCTCTCCGGGGATATCGCGCCCCTTGGGCCGGTTAAGCGACTTCGAACGGTATCGCGGACACCGGGTGAAAATTAGAATTGCAAGGGCTTTGAACGGTCAAAAAAATTTCACCGGAACGTTGGAAGGTATTGATGGAACGATGGTTCGCCTCAAAATCAACGATCAGAACAGGGACATCGTTTTTGCAGATATCGTCAAGGCGCATCTTTTATAACACAATGGAGAAAACGCATGTTGATAGCAGACATTAAACGCGTTGTCGAACAAGTGAGCCGCGACAAAGGCATCGACCGCCAGATTCTCATCCAGGCGTTGGAGGAAGCCTTACGCTCCGCGGCCAGAAAAAAATATGGCGCTAAAATCGATATTGAAGCCAACTACAACGAAGAAACCGGTGAAATTGAAGTCTTTCAGTTCAAAGAGGTCGTGGAGAAGATCGATGAGCCGGACCTGCAACTGACCCTCGAAGAGGGGCGCCGCCTCGATCCCGATTGTGAAGTCGGCGACAGCCTGGGAACCAAAATGGATGCCAGCACATTCGGCCGCATCGCCGCCCAATCGGCCAAGCAGGTGATCATCCAAAAACTCAAGGACGCCGAACGCGACGCCGTCTATTCCAGCTTCATCGATCGTAAGGGCGAAATCATCAACGGTATCGTTCAGCGATTCGATCGCGGCGACATCATCGTCAACCTGGGGGCCACCGAAGCGGTCGTGCCGGTGCGCGAACAAGTGCCTCGCGAAAGCTACCGCAGGGGTGACCGGATTCGGGCCCTGATTTTGGATGTACTGTATGAAACCCGTGGGCCCCAGATCGTCTTGACCCGGACCCATCCGGAATTTCTGGTGATGCTGTTCAAGACCGAGGTGCCGGAAATCGCCGAGGGCATCGTCGACATTAAAGGGGCCGCGCGGGAGCCGGGCAGCCGTGCCAAAATCGCCGTGTCGTCGCAGGATTCGGATATCGATCCGGTCGGCGCCTGTGTGGGCATGAAGGGCAGCCGGGTTCAAAACGTCGTCCAGGAACTGCGGGGTGAAAAAATCGATATCATCCCATGGCACGTCGATGCGGCCAAGTTTGTCTGCAATGCCCTGGCACCGGCCGAAATCTCCAGGGTGATCATCGACGAGGAAAATCGCTCCATGGAAGTGATCGTACCCGACGAATTTCTTTCGGTGGCTATCGGCAAAAGAGGTCAAAACGTGCGCCTGGCCTCCAAATTGACCGGTTGGCATCTGGACGTCAACAGTGAAACCCAGTACAACCAAGCCATGCAGAGTGGTTACGATTCCCTCGTTCAGGTGGACGGTGTCGGGGTGAGCATGGCCGATGCGCTGTTTGAAAAAGGATATTACTCCGCAGAGGAGTTGGCTGCGGCCGATATCGACGATCTCGTGCAGATTCGCGGCATCGGTGAGGAAAAGGCCAGACAACTGATCGCCAATGCCCAGGAGGCCCTCAAAAAGGCCAAAAAGGTCAAGGCCCAGGCCGCCGACGCGCCCCAAACGCCCACGGCATCGGAATCGGGCAGCGAGGATGCGGAAACACAGGCAGATACCGAACCGTCGGCCGATGAGGCCGATCCACCTGATGCGGCACAGGAATCCGCACAGGGGGATACGGATGAAACTGACGTGCCGCCCCAAAATTAGCCGCAAGCAGAACGGAAGGCTGTGCCGAGCGACGGCAAGGACAATCAAGTTAAGGGGGATGGATGATACAAACCAAGAAAAGAGTTTACGAGCTGGCACGCGAGCTCAATATGACCAATAAGGATCTGCTTGATACGATCAGCCCGCTCGATCTTGGCCTCAACTCCCACATGAGCGCAATCGATGAAGAGATAGAGGAAAAGATTCGACATTTCATCCAAGGCGGTCCCGCACCCGAACTTGAAGAAAAGCGCGTCAAGCCCACGGTGATTCGCAGACGCCGCAAAGTCGTCGCCGAAACGACCGACGAAACGGCGCCGGCAGAGGCGGAAGAGGCGGTCGAAGCGCCTGTGGAAGAGACGCCCGAGTCCGAGCCGGTCGAGCCGGTCGCGGAAGAACCGGCGGAGCCGGTGGAAGCGGTCACCGAAGCACCTGAAAAGGTCGAGGCCGTTATCGAAGAAGTCGCGGAAGCGCCTGCGGCACCGGCCGAAGAGCAAGCACCGGCCCAAACCCCCGAAGCGCCGGAAGGAGAAACCGAAACGGTGACGGCCGAGGAGCAGGCACCGGCCGAAGAGACGGTTGCCTCCGCTGAGCCGTCCCGCGAAACGGAGACCACGGCCAAGGCTGCGGCCAAACCCAAGAAAAAGAAAAAAGAGACGGCGGCCAAAATCATCAAGCTGCCCGAACGCCCTGTGGCGCCGGAACCTGAGCCCGAGGTGGTGCCCGAACCGGTTCCCGAAGCACCGGTGGTCGTGAAAACCGAAGAAGCCGCTGCGCCGCCCAAGGGCGAGCGGCCTAAGAAAAAGGGCAAGAAGAAGGCGGCCGAAGAAGAAGAGGGCCTGCAAGACAAAAAGTTCCTGAAAAAGAAAATTTCGTTCCGGAAAAAAGAAGTCGTCGAAGGGGCTGATCTGTACGATCGTGCCAGGCCCAAAAAGGGTCGTAAGGGCGGCAAGGTCAAAGCCCAGCCGGCGGCCCAAAAAA
Organism: Desulfatitalea tepidiphila; assembly: GCF_001293685.1. NCBI lineage: Bacteria > Pseudomonadati > Thermodesulfobacteriota > Desulfobacteria > Desulfobacterales > Desulfosarcinaceae > Desulfatitalea > Desulfatitalea tepidiphila. Next base: position 393,241 of record NZ_BCAG01000006.1, read on the forward strand.
CCCAGATCACCACGGCCAAGGCGATCAAGCGCCGCATCCGGATCGACGACACCATCGTCTTGTCGGATCTGGCCAAACGCATGGGGATCAAGGCCGGCGACATGATAGCGAAACTGATGGCCATGGGGGTCATGGTGACGGTCAATCAAACCATCGATTACGACACGGCCGCACTGGTGGCATCCGAATTCGAGTATGAAGTCGAACGCGCCGCCTTCGAGGAGGAAACCATTTTACAGACCACCCAAACCGATGCACCCGAAACCTTGCTGCCGAGACCACCGGTGGTGACCATCATGGGGCATGTCGACCACGGCAAAACATCCCTGCTGGATGTGATTCGCAAGTCCCGTGTCACCGCTGGCGAGGCTGGGGGTATCACCCAACATATCGGCGCTTACCTGGTCGGCACGGAAAAGGGCCAGATCGCCTTTCTGGACACCCCGGGCCATGAGGCGTTTTCGGCCATGCGCTCCCGCGGTGCCCATATCACCGACATCGTCATTCTGGTGGTGGCCGCCGACGACGGCGTCATGCCCCAAACGGTGGAGGCCATCAACCACGCCAAGGCCGCCAAGGTGCCGATCATCGTAGCGGTCAACAAGATAGACAAGCCGGATGCCAATCCGGATCGCGTCCAACGCCAATTGTCCGAAGTGGGAGTTGCCCCCGAGGATTGGGGCGGAGATACCATTTTTGTCAAGGTTTCGGCTAAGCAGCAAACCGGCATCGACGACTTGATGGAGATGATCCTGCTGCAGGCTGAACTGCTGGAACTCAAGGCCAATCCCAACAAGCTGGCCGTGGGGCACGTGGTCGAAGCCAAGCTCGATTCCGGGCGCGGCCCGGTAGCGACCGTTCTCGTTAAGGAGGGAACGTTGCGCGCCGGCGACGCGGTGGTCTGTGGCGTACACTACGGCAAGGTGCGCGCGCTGCTCGATGACTGCGGACAAAAGGTCGATGAAGCCGGACCTTCCCACCCGGTAGAGGTGATCGGCCTGTCTGGAGTGCCCATGGCCGGCGATGAAATGGTGGCCCTCAAGGATGAAAAAGATGCCAAGCAGGTCAGCCAATACCGAATCCAGAAACAGCGTTCCAAAGAACTGGCCAAGACCAGCCGCCTGAGTCTCGAAAAACTCTACGAGCGCATGCAGGAGGGGGAGGTCAAGGACCTGAACGTCATTATCAAGGCCGACGTGGATGGCTCCATGGAGGCGATTCGCGACTCGTTGCTCAAGCTCTCCAACGAAGAGGTGAACATCAACATCATCCACTCGGCCACCGGCACCATTACCGAGTCGGATATCTCTCTGGCGGCGGTTTCTGAGGCCATCATCATCGGCTTCAATGTCCGGGCCAATCCCAAGGTCCAGGAGATGGCCAACGAAGAAAATGTCGACATCCGCTACCACAACATCATCTACAATGTCATCAAAGAGGTCAAAGATGCCATCGTGGGCATGATGAAATCGACCTTCGAAGAGCATGCCGTGGGGCACGCCGAAGTGCGCGAAGTGTTCCACATTCCCAAAGTGGGCACCATCGCCGGCTGCTATGTGACCGATGGCAAAATCGAGAGGGGGCAGCTCTGTCGGCTATTGCGTGACGGTGTCATTATCTATGAAGGCAAAAACACCTCGCTGCGCCGTTTCAAGGACGACGTGAAAGAGGTTCAGAGTGGATATGAATGCGGTATCGCTCTGGAAAATTACAATGACATTAAAATCGGCGATGTGATCGAGGCCTACTATCTGGAGGAGATCAAGCCGGAAGTCGTTTAGCGCATGGCTAAAAAATCCTCTGCCCAGGCGCATATGGTGGTGGGCATCGGCGTGCTCACCTTCCGGCTGCACGAGTGCCGCTCATTGAAAACCAAGCGGGGCATCGTCAAGGCGATTATTCATCAGGTGCGCAACCAGTTTAACGCCTCGGTGGCCGAGGTGGGGGCCAACGACATTCATCAGCGCGCCCAGATCGGATTCGCACTGGCCGGCGCGGATCACCAGGTGATCAACGCCAAGATCGACAAGCTCCTCGATTTCGTCGAGGAGCTGGGACTGGCCGAAATGATCGACAGCGAGATGGAAATTATCCATCTGTAACCATAACAAAGCGGGTTGGCATGAGACCATATACGCGCGGCGACCGTGTGGGCGAACTGATCAAGGAGACCATGGCCGAACTGTTGCAAAAACAGATCAGCGATCCGCGCCTGGCCGGCGTCACCATCACGGGCGTGAAGATGAGCCGCGACCTGCGTAACGCCAAGATCTATTTTGCCACCCCCCAAGGGGCGGACACGAGCCAGGCTGCATCGGACGGCTTTGCAAAGGCCCATGGATTTGTCAAGCGCGAGCTTGCCCAACGCCTGGGTTTGCGATATATGCCGGACCTTAAATTTTTTTACGATACAACCATTGACTACAGTGCCCGCATCGAGCAGTTGTTAAAAGCGGTGAAAAAAAATGATGCAAACCATCATTAATCAACTCAAGCGACACCAGACCTTCATGCTGGCCTCCCACATCCACCCGGATGGAGATGCCATCGGATCGGTGCTGGCCCTCGGATTGGCGCTAAAAGCCATGGGCAAAAAGGTCCAACTGTTCAACCCGAGCCCCATCCCCATGGTCTATCGCTTCCTGCCTTCGGTGCAGGAGATCAAACAGACCCTGGACCCGGACGCCCGATTCGACGTGGCCCTGGTCCTCGATTGCGGCGATATCGATCGCATCGGTGCCGAAGCGGTCGCCATATGTAAAAAATGTTTGGTCATCAACATCGACCACCACATCACCAACACCCGTTTCGGCGATCTTCAGTTCATCGATGTCAATGCCTGCGCCACTGCCGAGATCCTCTATCATTTGATCCAGAAGCTGCCGGTGCCGATCGATTGCGCCATGGCGACCGCCATCTACACCGGCATTTTGACCGATACCGGCTCGTTTCGTTTTTCCAACACCAACCGGTCGGCATTCGCCATCTGCGAAAAGATGATCGGCCTGGGGGCGGATCCTTACCAGGTCGCCCAACACGTATACGGCACCTATTCGCTGGGCCGGATCAAACTGCTCAACCTGGCCTTGGATTCGCTGGAGATTTCACCCAATGGAAAACTGTCCGTCATGACGCTCAGCCAACGCATGCTGCGCGAAACTGGCACACAGGCCGAAGATATCGATGGCATCATCAACTATGCCCGCCGCATTGAGGATGTCAAAGTGGCCGCGCTGATTCATGAGTTGTGCGACAATGGCGCCGCCACCCGGGGCAAAGCGCGATACCACGTGAGCCTGCGCTCGGACAGCGGTGTCGATGTGGCTAAAATCGCCGCCCAATTCGGCGGCGGCGGGCATGCCGAGGCGGCAGGATTCAGTATCGACAGCACCCTGACCGACCTCAAAAAGCAGCTCATGCAACTTTCCGAAGCCTTCAGCGACGCATGCGAAGCGGTCTGAACGGCATCGTCGTCGTCGATAAACCGGCGGGCATGAGCTCGGCCAAGGTGGTGGCCGAAGTCAAAAAAAAATGGGAGCCGCCCGAGTGGGGCATACCGGAACGCTGGACCCCTTCGCCACCGGCGTACTGATATGTTGTATCAATCAAGCCACCCGCTTGGCGCGCTTCTTTTTGCACGGTGGAAAACGGTACGAGGCCGTCATGCGGCTGGGTTCGACGACCGACACCCAGGATGCCACGGGCCGTATCGTCGCCACGGCGCCCCTGCCCGATCTGGATGAATCGTCTCTGGCGTCGGTGTTTCGGGGTTTGGAAGGGCCACAATGGCAGCATCCACCGGTGTTCGCGGCCCTTAAGCACCAAGGCACGCCGTTGTACAAGCTGGCCCGTCGTGGCAAACCGGTCCAAAAGCCGCCCCGTCAGGTCACCATTTCGACCCTGCGCATCCTGCAGGTCGCGTTGCCCGATGTCCGTTTTGAGGTGGCCTGTTCCGCCGGCACCTATGTGCGCACCTTATGCCACGACATCGGCCAGACGTTGGGATGCGGTGGCCATTTGGCCGAGCTGCGCCGTACGGAAAGCAGCGGCTTCGGTCTCGATCAGGCCGTAACGCTCGACCGACTCGGGGAGCTCGACCCATGGCAGGTGCTGATCCCCATGGCCGAGGCATTGAAAGGCATGCCGTCCGTGACGGCCGATGACCAGATGATCGCCCATATGGAACAGGGCCGCCCGCTCAAGCCCGAATGGTTCAAGGAGCGCGACCCCATGGGCTCACCGGCCGACACCCTGATGATCGTTGATCGGGCCAACACGTTAAGGGCGCTGATCGAGTGGTCCCCGGAAGACGGCACCTACGTTTATGGTTGTGTTTTTAAATAATTCATAGCAAACTCATCAAACTGGTTGATCAATAAGGAGGAGCACGAAAGTGGTATTCACAACAGAGGATAAAAAGCAGCTGATTGAGCAATATAAACTGCATGACACCGACACCGGTAGCCCGGAAGTTCAAATCGGGTTGCTCACCCATCGGATTTCTTATCTCACCGAGCACCTGAAAATTCACAAGAAAGATCATCATTCACGCCGCGGGTTGTTGATGTTGGTGGGCCGCCGTCGTCGCTTGCTCAACTACGTCAAAAAGAACGATGTGCAACGCTATCGCACGATTATCGACACATTAGGACTTCGCCGATAGCCATCCAGTCCGCGGATCACGCCTGCGGCCATAGACCGGAGCGCCAACGCATCCGAAAGGGTGCGGTGTCGCCGGTCGTCGCTGCATTGAATTGAACGGCGGCCCAATACCATTAGGTACGGTGCCGCAACTCGCAGCTGATTGTGTGTTTCATGAAAGGCCGCAATATTTTAAGGAGAAATTGAATGGAAATAAATGTAAAAACCGATGTTGGGGGAAAGCCGCTCACGATCCAATCCGGGAAAGTGGCCAAGCAGGCCGACGGCGCGGTCGTCGTCCAATACGGTGACACCATCGTACTGGTCACGGCCGTGGCCGCCAACGACGAACGGCCGGCCGACTTTCTACCCCTTTCGGTTGAGTATCAGGAAAAAATTTACGCCGCCGGCCGAATCCCCGGCAACTATTTCAGGCGTGAAATCGGACGCCCCAGTGAAAAAGAGACGCTCACCGCACGATTGATCGACCGACCGATCCGGCCGCTGTTCCCTAAAAAATGGCGCTATGAAACCCAGGTGATCGCCACGGTGCTTTCCATGGACCAGGAGAACGATCCGGACGTCCTGGCCGTGGTCGGTGCCTCGGCGGCCCTGACCATTTCCGACATCCACTTCGACGGCCCCATTGCCTGTGTCCGCGTGGGACGCATCGATGGCCAATTCGTCGCCAATCCGACGCTGAGCCAGATCGAATCCTCGGATATCAACCTCGTCGTGGCCGGATCCAAGACCGGTGTGGTCATGGTGGAGGGCGGCGCACAGATCATCACCGAGGACGATATGCTCGAGGCGCTGTTCTTCGGCCACGAAGCCCTGAAACCGATTATCGACATCCAGGAAGAGCTTCGGGCCGCTTTAGGCAAAGCCAAGCGCCCCTTCGCGCCACCGGCAACGGACGAGGCCCTGGCCGCCCAATTGGAGGCGATCGCCAGCGAACGCATTCGTCAAGCGCTGGATATCCATGACAAAATGGCGCGACACAGCGCCATGCGCGCACTGAAGGCGGAGATTGTCGATGGCCTGGGAGACGCCTACACCGAGCGCCGCGCCGAATGCATGGAAATTTTGGGAGATCTGCTCAAAAAAATCTCACGACAGATGATCCTCAAGGAGGGACTGCGTATCGGAGGACGCAAGTTTGATGAAATCCGCCCGATCACCTGTGAAGTCGGGCTGCTTCCCCGTCCCCACGGCAGCGCCCTTTTTACGCGAGGCGAGACCCAGGTACTCGGCGTGCTCACTTTAGGATCGGGCCCGGATGAGCAGCGCGTGGAAACCCTCAGCGGAGAAGAGATGCGCCCCTTCATGCTGCATTACAACTTTCCACCTTACTCGGTGGGCGAAGTCAAACGCGTCGGGGGCCCCAGCCGCCGCGATATCGGTCACGGTGGCTTGTCCACCCGCGCCATCGAAAAGATCCTGCCGGATCGGGAAAATTTCGATTACACGATCCGGTTGGTCTCCGAGGTACTGGAATCCAACGGCTCCTCATCCATGGGCACCGTTTGCGCCGGGACCATGGCGCTGATGGACGGCGGCGTACCGATCAAGGCGCCGGTTTCGGGAATTGCCATGGGCCTGGTCAAGGAGGGAGATCAAGTGGTGATTCTCTCCGATATCCTGGGCGACGAAGACCACACCGGCGACATGGATTTCAAGGTCACCGGCACCCGGGAAGGTATCACTGCGCTTCAGATGGACATCAAGATCAAGGAGCTGTCCCGGGACATCATGCAGAGGGCCCTGGCCCAGGCACGCGCCGGAAGGCTGCATATTCTCGACAAAATGCTCGAAGCCATCGGCCAGCCCCGACAGGACATTTCTCAATACGCCCCCAAAATCTTGACGATCAAGATCAACCCCGACAAGATCCGCGACCTCATCGGTCCGGGCGGCAAGGTGGTCCGCGCCATTCAGGCCGAAACCAACACCCGCATCGAAATCGATGACAGCGGTCTGGTCAAAATTGCAGCCACCAACGAGGCCGAGGGGAAACTGGCCCTGGAGCAGGTGCAGGCCATCGCCATGGAGCCCGAAGAAGGGGCCATTTATGAAGGCAAGGTCGTCAAGACCACCGATTTCGGAGCCTTCGTGCAATTGGCGCCGGGCACCGACGGATTGGTCCACATCTCCCAGTTGGCCAACCGGCGGGTGGCCAAAGTCACCGATGTGGTCAAGGAAGGCGACATCGTCCGCGTCAAGGTCCTGGAGGTGTCCCAGGACGGCCGCATCCGGCTCAGTCTGAAGGCGGCCCTGGAAGAGGAAAAGAACCAAGGTGGTCAATAAAACCCGACTTCCCAACGGCATCCGCATCGTCTCGAAGCATATGCCTCACGTTCGATCGGTCTCCATGGGAGTGTGGGTCGACGTGGGGGCCAGGGACGAATCCGACGAACAAAGCGGGCTGTCTCACTTTATCGAACACATGATCTTTAAAGGGACGGCCCGCCGAAGCGCTTATGAAATCGCCAAGGCCTTCGATGCCGTCGGCGGCCACACCAACGCCTTCACCTCCACGGAAAATACCTGCTACCATGCGCGCGTCATGGATGCCCACCTGGAGACCATGGTCGATATCCTGTCGGACATCTTCCTCAATTCCGTGTTTGCCCCCGAAGAGGTGGAGCGCGAACGGCCGGTCATTTTTCAGGAGATCGGCATGGTCGAAGACTCACCCGAGGAGTTCGTGCATGTGCTGGCCGGCGGGGATTTCTGGGGCGATCATCCCTTGGGCCGCTCGATCCTGGGTACCCGGGAACACGTGATGGGCTTTTCCGCCGAGACCATCAAAGACTATTTTCAGCGCCTGTACCATCCGGAGCGCATCGTCATCTCGGCAGCCGGCAATGTGGATCATGACCATTTTACCGACCTCGTCGGACCGACCTTCGCCACCATCCACAACGGCCATCCGCTGCCCACCCGCACCACCCCGGACATCCATCCCAAAACCAGCTGCCAGGCGCGTACCCTGGAACAGGTCCACATCTGCCTGTCGACCCAGGGTCTTTCCGTCACCGATCCGCGTCGGTTCGCGTTTTCCCTGCTGAGCACCATTCTGGGCGGCAACATGAGTTCACGCCTCTTTCAGGAAATACGGGAAAGACGCGGCCTGGCCTATTCGGTCTACTCGTTTATGATGTCCTACGTGGATACCGGCATGTTCGGCGTCTACACCGCGGTCAATGCCGAGCAGATCCAACGCACCATCGATCTGATCCTTCAGGAGATCCGGAAACTCGGCCGCACGCCCGTATCTGCGGATGAACTGCAGGATGCCAAGGAGTACACCAAGGGCAACCTGCTGTTGGCCGCCGAAAGCGTCGACAACCAAATGGTGCGGTTGGCCCAGAACGAACTGAATTTCGGCGAATACATCCCGGTGGACAAGGTGGTTCAAAACATCGAAGCGGTCTCCACAGACGACATCCAGGCCGCCGGCGCCCAACTGTTTCAAAGCGATCAAAGCGCCCTGACCCTGCTCGGGCCGGTCGACAAGGCAACACGTTTTGAAGCCATTTTCGATGAATAATGGATCGTTTCATTTTCAGCTTTTGAAATAAAACCATTCGATCCATAACAACAATCAAATGACACCATTCCTTCACTTTAAACTTAAAACTTTAGACTTAAAACTTTTCTAAAATCTCTTATAACCGGTAAGTTAATAAAATATTTCATACATTTCCTTGATTGCGTAAAGTAGCGACCCCATGCCACAGGATCCTCTCATTGCCTTCAAACGCCTGAATCCCGAACATGACGACGACCTTCCCTTACCTCGCTACATGACGCCCCATGCCGCCGGCATGGACGTCTGTGCCGCGGTCGACGATCCCATCGACCTTGCACCCGGACAGATTGCCTTGATCCCCACCGGCCTGGCCATGGCCATGCCCCACGGCTACGAAGCCCAGATCCGACCGCGCAGCGGCCTGGCCATCCATCATGGGATCACGGTGGTCAATTCGCCGGGGACCATCGACAGCGACTATCGGGGAGAGGTCAAGATCGGCTTGATCAATCTGGGCACAGCCCCCTATACAATCCGTCGCGGCGAGCGTATCGCCCAGATGGTGATCCAGCGGGTATGCCGGGCCCAGATTTCACAGGCCGACGAATTGGACACCACCAAACGCAATGCCGGTGGATTCGGCAGTACTGGATCGGGTGCCTGATATGGATGCAGAGGACGCCCTGGACGGAGCCGGGCCTTGCGGACTATCGGTGTGCATGCTGGCCAGCGGCAGCAAAGGCAATGCGATCTATGTCAGCGATGGGGCCACGTCGCTGCTGGTGGATGCAGGGTTGTCCGGTATCGACATCCAGCGCCGGATGGAATGGGCCGGGCTTAGCCCGGAGCGGCTCAGCGCTATCGTCGTTTCCCATGAACACAGCGATCATATCCGCGGCGTGGGGGTTCTGTCACGGCGTTACAAGCTGCCGGTCTACATCTCCCCGGATACCCTGAAGGCCGCCGGCAGCCAGATGGGACGACTGCATGACATCCGGCCATTTCACATTGGCCGTTCGTTTGCTATCAATAATTTGGCGCTCCATCCGTTTGCCACATCCCACGATGCCCAGGATCCGGCCGGCTTCACCATCTCCCGCAACGGCCAGAAGGTCGGCATCGCCACGGATCTGGGCGTGGCCACCGGAATGGTGCGGCAACATCTCAAAAATTGTACACTGCTCGTGCTGGAGGCCAACCACGATCCGGACATGCTGGTCAACGGTCCCTATCCCTGGCCGCTCAAACAGCGGATCAATAGCCGTAACGGCCATCTGTCCAACAAAGACTCCGGCCATCTGCTGGCCGAGATCCAGCACGACGGTCTCTGCCATGTGATCCTGGCGCACTTGAGCGAAACCAACAACACACCGGAAAAAGCACTGGACACGGTTGAACGCGTCCTGGGCGGCGCCTCGCGATCCTTTCAAATCCACGTGGCATGCCAGGAGCGCTGCGGGAGCCTGTTGATCCTTAAATAGTGCCTGTCCAGCGTCCAACCCGCTCGCCGTAACGCACCAGGGTTTCGACGCCCCGGCTCGATTTTTCCAGGATATCCGCATCCACGCGGAGACGATCCGGACCCACCAGAACGATCACCGTGGAGCCGCCGAATTGGAAATAACCCTTTTCCTGGCCACGCCGGCAGCGTCCGCCGGCCGGTTGGTGCTGCACGACGCTGCCCACCATCATGGCCCCCACTTCCACCTGGACCGTGGTGCCCCAGCGCGCGCACTCGACCAGGCACCAGTGGCGGTAGTTGGTGCAATGCACATCGGGCTTATGGCGCAAGGCCAGCGGATTGACCGAATGAAGCGGGCCTTCGATGACGTGCACCGGCCCCTGAACGCCATCCTCCACATAGCCGAAACGGTGATAGTCGCAGGGGGCGAGACGATAGACGAGGCAGACGCCGCCGTCAAATAGATCAACCAGACGGGCACCCCCCATCAGCTCGGGAACGGTCATCGAGGCGTCCTTGATGGTCAGCCGCGTGTCGGCCTCGATTGAAAAAACGCTCAAGCGCGCATCGGCCGGCGATATCATCGCCGTGGCATCGGCGTCGATGGGACGCGCCCCATCTTTATGCTGTCGGATAAAAAAATCGTTGAAACTGGCGAATCCGTCACGGGGAACCCGAACCTCGGACTGGTCGATGCCATACTGATCCACGAAGGGGGCGATTTTACTGCGGCTGCAGGAATGTTGCTGCATCCGGCCGTAAATCTTTGACCAGATCGGCCGGCACAGCAATCGGCTGGTAGCGGCCCGGCCCCAGGGTGTACCGTAAAAAAGGTCCATCCATTTACGGCCGTAAACCTGTTCGATCTCCATTCGGCCCGAGCGGCGATTGTAAATGGGTATGTCTTCAGATGCGGACGCCATGTTGTTTCCTCGATAGCTGTTTGTCGGTTGATCCACCGTGCGACAGTGGACCGGCCAAGCGCAATCACTTGGTTTCGATTTTCACGGCGACGGCAAATCGACCTGGACCGGAAAAGAGCAGCCCCAGGCAGACGCACGCCAGGGCACCGGCATACAATGGCAGGGTCTTGTATCCTATATGTATGAAATTGAAAAAATAAAGGGCATAGACGACGGCCAGAAACAAGGCGCAGACGCGGAACAGATAACCGGTCAGCAACCCCACCGCAGCCAGGATTTCCACGGCCAGGATCACCAGACCGACCACTTGAACGGAAAAATCGGCCTGCAAGAAGCGAATTTCACGGCCCACCGAAATCCAGGCCCCCGTTCCATCGATGAGGCGCGGCAGGGCGTAGACCAACTGGCTCAAGGCGACGCCCACCCGCATGATCAACAGTCCCAGGTTCATCTGGCGCTCATTGGCACTTTGCATATCCCGTCCTTATCGTTGCAGTTTTTCGATCACACCCCCGCCTGCCGCATGCTCGACAAGCTCGAATCGATCACGGTTTTTCACCGGTAAACAGCACCGCGATACCCATGGTCATTTTGCGGTAAACCACCTTACCGAATCCGGCCGACTGCATGATTCCGGCAAAATCTCCGGCCGATGGAAAGTTCGCCACCGAAGCGGGCAGGTAGCTGTAGGCAAACCCATGTTTGCTGAACAAGCGGCCCAGCAGGGGTAGCACCCGATGAAAATAAAACATGTAGACGGATCGGAGCATCCCCCTGTCCGGTGACGCCAACTCCAGAACCGCCAACCGACCCCCGGGCTTTAACACCTGATAAAGTTGCCGCAGCGCCGTCTCTTTGTCCTGTATGTTTCGGATACCGAAGGCAATGGTGACGGCATCGAAACGGTCTCGGCCGAACGGCAGCCGAAAAGCGTCGGCGGCGAGCAGGGCAATGCAGTCTCTGGAACCGCGATTGTCAACCTTGGGTCTGGCCAGGTGCAGCATGCGGGGTGCAAAATCCGCCGCAGCGACGAACACCCCCTCTCCAGTCCGCTGCACGATCTCGAGGGCCACGTCGCCGGTACCGCAAGCCACGTCCAATACCCGGGCACCAGGGGCCAACCGCAATCCCTCGACCATCGCCCGCCGCCAGAACACATCCCGGCGCAGGCTCAGCAACCGATTCAAAAAATCGTAGTGGGGCGCAATGTGGTTAAACATATCACGCACATATGGCAACTCCCGCGATTTCATTGACAACCTAAGCTCTTGCATTAATTTTCGCCATTGATTACGTATGCCGTTTGCAATGATAAAGCATTCAGTGGGCCGGTGATCCGGCCCATGCGACCACTACGCCGCGGATGGGGTTTTGCCGGCCGTTCCATCGGCAAGGGTCGTTTGTGGCTTAATATAGCCGGAATCCGTATCCCTAACACACAACAGAGACTCTCAACAAGGATCAATCGGAACGCTTTATGAAAGGGAAAAGAGACTACTACGAAGTTCTCGGCGTCGCCAAAAGCGCCTCGGATAACGAACTGAAAACCGCCTATCGAAAATTGGCACTCAAATACCATCCCGACCGGAACCCGGGAGACAAAGCGGCCGAGGAAAATTTCAAGGAGGCCGCCGAAGCCTACGAGGTGCTGCGTGATCCCCGCAAACGGCAGATTTACGATCAATATGGTCATCAAGGCTTGGAAGGCAGCGGTTTTTCCGGATTCGGCGGCTTCGAGGACATCTTTTCCAGCTTTGGCGATATTTTCGAAGACTTTTTCGGTTTCAGCAGCCGACGCGGCGGTCGCGGGCGCGCCAGCAGGGGTGCGGACCTGCGCTACGATCTGAGTATCACCTTCATGGAAGCGGCCTTCGGCGTGGAAACCACCATCGATCTGGATAAGCATGAAACTTGCGATGCCTGTCACGGAACCGGCATCGAACCCGGCACCCAAGCCGAAACCTGTCCTCATTGCCGTGGTGCCGGCCAGATCGGTCGCAGCCAGGGGTTCTTTACGATCCGTACCACCTGCCCCCACTGCGGCGGCACCGGGCAGGTGATTTCCCACCCGTGCAAAAAATGCAATGGCAAGGGGCAGAAAAAGATTTCCAAGAAAGTTTCGGTCCGAATCCCAGCCGGGGTCGACAACAACTCACGCCTAAGGCTCAGCGGCGAAGGCGAAGCCGGCGCCATGGGTGGCCCTCCCGGTGACCTTTACGTTTTTATCCACGTAAAACCGCACGAATTTTTCAGGCGCGACGAAAACGATGTCATCTGCCAGATTCCCATTTCGTTCATCCAGGCCACCCTGGGCGATCGTATCACCGTACCCACCCTGGAGGGTGAAAAGAGCTTGGATATCCCCAAAGGGACTCAGTTCGGAGATGTATTCCGTTTTCGCGGTGACGGCATCCCCTCGTTGCGCAATGGCCGCAAAGGCGATCAAATCGTCCAGGTGACCATCAAAACCCCGACCAACCTGAACAAAAAGCAAGAGGCGCTGCTCAAGGAATTTTCCAAGCTGGAGGACGCCAAGTTGGGCAAGCGGCTGAAAAACATCATTAAAGATACGGCGGCCAAAGCCTTTCAATAGCCGATCATCATAGGAGCAGTGGTACCATGTTCGAACTCAAAATACTGACCCACTTCGCGGCCGCGCATCAACTGCAAATGGTGGCCAAAAAATGTGAAAACCTGCACGGACACAACTGGAAGGTTGAGGTTTGCGTGACCGGTGATCGCTTAAACCCGGCCGGCGTGCTGATCGACTTCGGTGAACTCAAGACCCGCGTCAAACAGATCATCGATACCCTGGACCACAAATTTCTTAATGAGTTGAATCTCTTCCCCGGCGCGCCATCTTCGGAAAACATTGCCCTCTACATCGCCGAAGCCCTGGCCAAACGACTTTCCGAAACCGATGTCCGGGTCAGCCGGGTGACGACGTGGGAATCGGAAGACGCCTGTGCCACCTATTATCCGGCTGCGGCGAAAGCCTAAAACCGCACCGGTTCCATTTGCAGGCTCACGCCAAAACGACTCTGGACGCTGTCGCAGATGGCCTCCGACAGGGCGAGCACCTCATCCCGGGTGCCTCCACCCCGGTTGACGAGCACCAGGGCCTGCTTCGCATAGACCCCCACCTTGCCCAGCGTGCGCCCTTTCCATCCGCAGGCCTCGATCATCCATGCGGCCGACAGCTTCCATCCTCCATCGGCTTGGGGAAACGCCACCATTCCCGGTTCATGGCGATTCAACCGTTGCCAGGCGGCCGCATCGACCACCGGGTTTTTAAAAAAACTACCGGCGTTTCCCACCTCCGTCGGGTCGGGCAGTTTGGCCCGCCGGACGTCGCACACCCAATCGAAAATCTGCCGAGGCTCGGGCGCATCACCACCCAACCCTTGGGCGCGACGTTTCAAGTCCGGATAGCCGATCACCGGTTGCCACGGGCGGGGCAGGCGCAACCGGATTCTTGAAACGACGAACCGGCCGGCCAGTTCCCGTTTAAACACACTGTCACGATAGCCGAAGCCACATTCCTGCCCCGTCATGCGCACGATGCGGCCGGTGTGCATATCGACGGCATCCAGGGCCTCGAAGCGATCTTTGAGTTCCACGCCATAGGCGCCGATATTCTGAATCGGTGCGGCTCCCGTGGTTCCGGGTATCAGCGCCAGGTTCTCCAACCCCGGCCACCCCATGTCCAGGGTCCACGCCACCACGTCGTGCCAGTTTTCGCCCGCGCCGACCTCGATGACCCAGGCATCGTCCGATTCGCTGGCCAGCCGCCTTCCCTTGATCTCCACTTTGAGGACAAGTGCGGATACACGCGGGGGCAAAATGACGTTGCTGCCACCGCCGAGCACCGACTTGGGTATGCAGGCTAAATCGACTCGCTGGGCGATGCATTGCACGTCCGCTTCCGTGCGAATGCGGACAAGCCGATCGGCCGTCGCGTGCAGGCCAAAGGTGTTCAATGGTGTCAAATCAACGCTGTTTTCAATGTCCATGGGCCAAAATGATCGTTCGATAAGAGAATGCAGGGGCGTATCGCCGGCCACGACGATCGCCGGCTTGATTTTTTCATCAGGAGTCCATACCCGGGTTCGGACAAAAAGCCAAAGGATTTTCAATCAGTTTTCCCGGCAAATATGTCCTGGGGGTGAATCGGATCAGAGGGTCTGGACGGGTGGGTCGGAACAAAACACCCAGTGGGAGCTGCTCTCCTTGGCTCTGTACATGGCGAGGTCGGCGCTTTTCATCAGCGCTCCGGCCGATCTTCCGTCCTTGGGAAAGGAGGCGATGCCGATGCTGGCGCTGACGAAATCGATGACCACCTCGCCGATTTCATAAGGCCGGGCCAAGGCTTCGGCGGTGCGTCGGGCGACCACCTCGGGCATGACGATATCGGGATTCTTGAGAATGATGGTAAATTCGTCGCCTCCCAGCCGGGCCACCAGATCGGTCTCCCGGACGATGGTCAACAGACGCTTGGCCACACCCATAAGTAACCGGTCGCCGACTTCATGGCCAAAGGTGTCGTTGACCTGCTTGAATTTGTTCAAATCGAAAAAGAGCAATCCCAACCCGGAACCATAACGATCGGCATAACGGATTTCGCTCTCCAGATGTTCGACAAAGGCCTTGCGATTATATAATCCGGTGAGTCCGTCGTGATAGGCCAAATAGATCAACTCCTGCTCTGCATGGCGTCGCTGGGTAATATCCCGGGTGACCCCCAGGATCCCGACGACAGACCGGCGCTCATCCATCAAAAAGCGGGTGTTCACCTCGGTCCAGACCGTCGTCCCGTTCTTTCTGACCTGCTCCAGTTCGATGGCGCGGCTCTGTTTCAATGCGGCGCCCGGCGTCCTGGTCCGGGCCAGCTCCTCGGCGATGGTCTGCGTTGCAATCTTCAGCGATTCGGGTGTCAACACCGATGGAATCTGAAGGGCCGACATCTCCTGGGGGGAATATCCCAGCAAATGCCGAACCGAAGGGCTGATGAAAGTGAACCTGCCTTCCATATCGATGGTCCAGATCACGTCGGTGGCGTTTTCAGCGATCAGGCGGTACATCTCTTCGCTCTTGCGCAGGGCCTGTTCGACTTTCTTGCGATCCTCCATCTCCTGGATCAAAACATGGTTGTTGATCTCCATTTTGGCGGTCATCTCGTTAGCCTGCAAGACCGCGTTCTCCATGGCCAGGTGTGCCTCGACGAGGTCGCGTTGTGCCGCTGTCAATGAGGATTCAGCCCGTTGCCGCTCTTCGACTTCAGCGGTGAGCGCCTCTGTCTGGCTCTGGAGGTGATCCTTGAGGCCGGCAATGCGCTGGTACATGCGCGCATTGGACAGCGCCAGTGACAGGGTGCCGGCAATATTTTTTATAAATGCGGCCTCTTCGGCATACAACGGCCGCTGGTCATGTTTCTGCGGCAAGGCCAGCAAGCCGATCAGGTTTCCGTTATGTTCCAGGGCAATGGCATACATGGCATCGAGTTTTGCCAGCAATTCCAGAAGGGTCGCCGGCGTCGCGGTCACCGGCACATTCATGTTCCCCGAAAAGGCCTCGAAAATCGACCGCCGGTGACGCAAGTGATGGTACAGCGATTCCGGCAGCGGAAAGGTCGTGCCGTCGGGCAGGATCAAAGCCCGTTCTGTTGCATCACTGGTCAGAATCTCGATCCGATCGAAGGCCAGCAGACGGCACACCGCATCATTGACCTTACTAATCAGGCTGCCTGAATCGCCCAACACCAGCATCTCTTTCATGAGTGACACTTCGGCCTGCTGCAACTCATTGCGCGTTTTGTAAAGCCAGCGCTGGGCCAGTGCCCGGATGGGAATCACATAGAGGGTGTTGGACAGGTACCAGAGGCTCAAAAAAACGAATTGGGCGGCCTCCGACGCTTTGGCGATGATCGGGAAAAGCCAGAGGAAAAGCAGCAGGTTGGGCAAAAACACCATGGCATATAAAATGGCGCGAAGGAAAGAGAGGTGCAACAGGCTCCGCACCTCCGCCAGCCGGTGCTTGAAGACGCCGTAGGCCAGAAGGGCCAGGGGCAAAAAGCTGAAATTGCCCGCCGGATATAAATCCACGCCGTGCATGGCGGGAGTATTGAAAAAGGTCAAGATCGTGGCGATGCCGAACGACCAGATCACGTACTTGAAACGCAACCGCAGCGTCGGATGGTTTTCCCGTTTCATACGGATCACGAAGCTGACCACGGAATAGGCCATCGCGACTGCGCCATACAGGCCGAAAAGTTGAAAGGCCACACCGCCCTTGGCGATAAGTCCCCATCCGTATTTATACAGGCCGTTGATATAACAGTCGCTCTGGGTACTGACACTGAACAGGCAGCTCAACACGGCCATAACGATCAACACGGCCGGCCGACGAATTCCGAGCAGATGGTGAAAAAAGGCCACAACCAACACCGGCAGAAAAACGTAAAAGAGATGGACCGTGCGTTCGATGGATAGGATCAACTGGTCATCGTCGATGAAGTGGTGGCAGATGAAAACCGGTGACAGCAACGAATACCCAATGCAAACCAACGCAAACAAGACGCGTCCCTTGAGCGATACGCGGCGAAACGAAACCAGGGCGAGGACGGCCAGATAGACGCCGAACAGAAAAGACAACAGAGGCGGTATGATGAATATGGAAAAAGCGTCGATCATGGCACCTGCAGGATGGTATCCGATTTACGGTTGCGGCTACCCAAGATCAGGTTATCTTACCGACATCATTCGATTTAGAATCATTAACGGCCCCAATTTCCCCCTGGCTTTTCACCGCCCCCCTTGCACCGCGAACAGCGTTGGTATAGATGACACCTATTGATATCGCCCGATTTGAAATTTCCTGAACCGAAATGTGGGTTTCTCACCCGAACCCCCTACGACGGGTATCGCGCAACGGCCCCCCCGGGCATGCCACACTGCCGCGATCACGTTCGACGAGGCTGGGAGAAGCGTCGATGGAAGAGCATTCGAAAGCAGATCAGAACGAAGCCCAACGTATCGCTTTGGCACAGAAAACAGAGGAGGTCGCCAGCCTCAGGGACGCCCTGCGCCAAGCCGAAGACAAATACCGCGTGCTGGTGGAAAATGCCAACGATGCCATTTTCGTCCTGCAAGACGGCAAGATCCGCTTTGCCAATCCCAAGGCCCTGGCCTTGGGCGGCGTCCTGGCCGAGGATCTGGAAAAGGTGCCGTTCAGCGAATACCTGCACCCGGAAGAGCGCGACATCGTGGTGCGTCGCCATGAACAGCGCCTGAAGGGTGAAAAAATCCTGAACATGTACCCGTTGCGCATCGTCACCCGCCAGGGCGACGTTTTCTGGGGAGAAGTCAATGCGGTTCGCATCGAATGGGAAGGCCAGCCCGCCACGCTGAACATCATACGTGATATCACCTCCCAGAAACTGATCGAACATCACTATTTCCAAAACGAGAGCCTGGCCACCTTGCGAACCTTGTCGGGCGGCATGGCCCATTCCATCAACAACCTCCTGATGGGCATTCAGGGCCGTGTTTCCCTGCTGTATCGCAGCATGGGATTGAACGATGTGCGCCGCGACCACCTGCGCGGGATCGAGGCGTGCGTGTCGGACGCCGCCAAACTCACCCGCCAGATGCTCGGATTTGCCCAATCCGGCAAATACAACGTCACCAAGCTGAATCTCAACGACGTGATCCAGGCGGTGACCCAATCGTTTGTCCACAATGAAAACCACATCACCCTGATTCGTGAGCTGGATTCGGCGCTCTGGCCTGTTGAGGCCGACAGCCAACAACTGGAACAGGTGGTCATGAACATCATGCTCAATGCATGGCAGTCGATTGTCGACAAAGGCAGAATCCTGGTCAAAACCGAAAATTTCGAATTGACCGAAGGGCGCGAGCACTATCAGGATGCACGCACCGGCAAGTGTGTCAAACTGACCATCCGCGACTCGGGCATCGGCATGGACGATACGGTGCGCAAACGCGCCATCGAACCTTTTTTCACCACCAAGGGTCTCGGTCAACATCGGGGCCTGGGGCTCTCCAGCGCCTATGGCATCATCGCCAACCATAACGGATTCATCGATATCGACAGCATCCCGGAAGTCGGTACAACCATCTCGGTCTACCTGCCCGCAGCCGGCGATGCCCAATAAGTCGTCTGCCGAAAATCTTGATGTCACCGTCCGACAGCGACTTTTTACATAGCCATCAAATCTGAAATCCGATTGAATTGCCGGCTCGGATGGTTATGATATTGCTCGATAACCAAAGACCCGAGAATGACAAGGAGTGCTCATGTCCACCCGATCCGCAGAAAGCTATAATTTTGAAACCGGTATCTATCGTCCACCGAGCGAAGGGGGAAGTGATTCGCTGCTCGTGCGTTTCACCCGCAACTGCCCTTGGAATCGTTGCGAATTTTGCGCCATGTATAAAACCGAAAAGTTCGAGCTGCGCAGCGTCGACGAAATAAAAAACGATATCGATGCCATTGCCGCCCTGTGCAACGACTTGAAAGGCGGCCGTTCAGACGGCACGGTCCGTCGCGAAACGGTCATCGCGCTGATCGAACGACATCCGGAACTCAACTACCACCAGGGCTTTGCCATGGTGTACCACTGGCTGCTGTCGGGCGCCAGGACCGCGTTCGTCCAGGACGCCAATAGCCTGATCATGCCGACCGGGCAATTGGTCGAGGCGTTGCGCTATTTACGCAAGACCTTCCCCTCCATCGTTCGCGTCACCTCCTATGCTCGCGCCAAAACCTTGTCCCAGAGAAAGCCCGAAGAGCTGCACGCCATCCGCAAGGCCGGACTGGATCGGGTGCATATCGGCCTGGAAACCGGGGACGACGAGCTGTTGAAAAAGGTGAAGAAAGGGGTCACCGCCGAAGGTCACATAAAGGGAGGCCAAAAGGCCATGGCCGCCGGTTTCCAAGTGTCCGAATACTGGATGCCCGGGCTGGGCGGCCGGGCCATGTGGGAAAACCATGCCATCAACACCGCCAGGGTACTCAACGCCATCAACCCCCACTATATCCGGTCGCGGCCTTTCTACACCATACCAGGGACACCCATTCACGCGGCGGCCCAGCGGGGCGATTTCCAGATGCTCACCCCCAATGAACAGATGATCGAGCTGCAACGCATGATCGAGGCGCTGGATGTCACTTCGCGGGTCTGTTTCGATCATGCCGGCAACTACTGGCGGGATCGCGATGGGAACCTGTTGTTTACCCACAGCTACGAGGGATACAAGTTTCCCGAGGAAAAACCAAAGGTACTCGAACGCATCGCCGAGGGACTCAAGGTCGATCATCAGCGGCCGGAATACCTGAATCTGTAATCACATCCCTGAAAAGCGGTAATGAATGCAACGATCGAGCGCCATCGTTCTGCTCCTGTTGACCGCCCTTTGCTGGAGCAGCGGCGGCTTCTTGATCAAATGGGTCGAGTGGCCGCCCATGGCCGTTTCCGGGCTGCGCAGCGCCATTGCCGCACTCTTTCTGGCCCTGATCTTCCGGCCCAAGCGCTGGCGCCTGGATCGGTATGTGATCGGCGGCGCGTTCGCCTATGCGGTCTGCGTCACCTCTTTTGTCCTGGCCAACAAGTGGACCACGGCCGCCAACGCCATCTTGCTGCAATACACGGCGCCGGTGCACGTCGCCTTTTTCGGGTACTGGTTCCTGGGAGAAAAACCCCATCGGCTGGACTGGTATGCCCTCTGCCTGGTGATCATGGGCATGGTGCTCTTTTTTGCCGAAGATCTTTCAATGGGCAATTTGTGGGGTAACCTGGCCGCCCTGATATCGGGCATCGGATTTGCCTGGGTGGCCCTCAGCCTGCGCAAACAGAAAGACGGCGACCCGATCCACTCGGTCATCCTCGGGAACCTGATGGCCGCCGCGGCCGGCTTACCATTCATGTTCGCACAAGCCCCTTCACCTGCCGGATGGACCGGCCTGGTTCTCCTCGGGGTGGTACAGGTCGGCCTGGCCTACGCCCTGTTCTCCATCGCCATCCGCCATGTGACCGCCTTGGAGGCCTTGCTGGTCCCCACCATCGAACCGATCCTCAATCCGGTGTGGGTCTTTTTATTGCTGGGGGAGCGGCCGGGTCGATTGGCGATGATCGGCGGTGCCATCATTATCGGTGCGGTGCTGCTGCGAAGCGCGGGGCCGTGGATACTGAGGAACCGAAGGATGAAATGCCAACCTTGAAGCAAAGTCTGGAGACTAAGCGGTCTGCCTGTAGATTGGTCAGCGGCCGCTACGGGACGGCACCGTAAAACGTTCAAGATCAAGGCGCGCGAAATTCCGCGTCCTGAGGCGTACTTGTCGTACGCCGCAAGGACCACGGAATGAGCGCAACGCAGATATTGGGCGTTTTACGGCGCCGTCAGAATTGAACGATTTCGAACGCCGGGGTAGCCACAGAAGTTGGCATGGCCTCCCAGTATGACCGGCAAAAAGAAGCGCGCAAAACATAGCGGCCCGCAGACAGCGTTTGCGGCAGGCGGAAGCGAATCGCCATCATCTCGGCGATGGATGAAAACTGGGGACAAGGGCCGTCGATCTCGATGCTGAAATGGGGCCGACCGCAGGCCGCCTTGCGCGGCCCATCGCTAACATCCACCCGCTCCAGGGCAAATTCAGGCGTCACACCGATGGGGAAAGCGGTCATACGGATAAAGCGCAGCACCACCTCTTCTCCGGGCCGGTAGACATCGAAGTCGGTCACGAGCCCGATCAGCTTGTTGTCATCCGACAGACCGGAGCCGACTCCCGAACTGGTCTCATCCCAGAAACGAGCCGGCCCCACGTCCACGTGCACCAGGCGACCATGGTAGTATCCGGCCCCGCCGAAACCCAGCTCCCGGACATAGTGCCATACCCGTTCGGAGGCCACTCCCTGGATCTCGATGTCGGCCGCCAGGCCGTATTGGTGTAGACTGGCGGTGGCCGCCAGGCGCCCTTTTTTTCGCAAATTGGCGTTGTAGGTCGGGCTGCGCCATCCGGAAGCGATCTCGATGCGGGCCTCGGGATCAAAATGATCCTGCAGGTGATCGATAAACTCGATCAACCGCAGGGAGATGAGGGCCAGCGGATCGTCCAGGGGCGACTCGAACACCAATCGAATGCCCTCGAGGGCCTGCCGGTCATAATGCCCCGCACCCTGGCGAAAGGTTCCTAAAAAAGAACGGCCGTTCTTGGTGTTGAACAGTTCGATCCGACCGTCTCCGCCATGGACAAAACGGCGGCCATCATCGGCCGCGACACCACCGCCCCACATTTGTGCCCCCATGATCCAGGCGATAGCGGCCCAGACCATCGACCTGCCTGCTATTTGACGCACCATCACATCTCCCTACCGTAAACGGGCCACCAGAACCCCGCCGAAAATCAAGGCCCCGGCCAAAAACAAGGCGGCCGTGACCGGTTCGTCCAGCAGGACAATACCGCCGACCACACCCACCAGTGGAATGAAATAGATGGCGGAATTGGCCACCGCCGGCCCCAGGGCCGGCACGGCCCGGTTGTAGAAATCGTAGGCCAGGGCCGAACAGACGATGCCCAGAAAAACGACCTGACCCCAGGCCAGGGCCGTGGGTCGCGGAACGCCGTACCACCAGCACTCGAGCAAGGCTCCCGGCACCAGGGTGATGGCGCCGATCCACATGATCCAGCGGGTAATCAACAAATTACTATATCGGCCCGAAACGCGTTCCACCAGAAAGGTGTAGGCAATCCAACAGACCACCGCGCCCATCATCACCATATCGCCGGCGAGTGATGCGCTGCCGTCATCTTTTCCCACCAGCATCCCCACCCCGCCGAGGGCCAGCAGGGCGCCCAGCCAGGTATTGACCCCGGGCCACTTCCGGATGCGCCAGGCCGAAACCAGTTCCGTGCCCAACGGGATGGTGGCGATGATCAGGGAAGCATGCGACGCAGTGGTCATCTTGAGGCCGATGTTTTCGAAGGCGAAATAGAAGGAGATGCCGCTCAGGGCCAGCGCCCAGATCAACTTACGGTCCGTCGGCCGCAGTGCAGGCGCCATTTTGCGGGTCAAGGGCCACAAGAGGGCGGCCGCCAGGAAAAAGCGAAGGCTGGCCAGGGTCAGCGGCGGAATCTGCTGCACGGCGCTGCGGGTGACGGAAAAGGAGAGCCCCCACACCAGGACGCAAAAAACAATATAAACAATCGGCAACATCCCACTACTTAAAACTTAACACTTTAAACTTTTAACTTTTTTAATATTCGCCATCAATTCATCCCGTGTGATAAGGGCCCGGACATCGGCGACATGCTGCCGGATGTTCTCCACCCCACCCTCCTGGCGATCGACAAGCACCACGGCACGGACCACCTCGAGCCCCTCTTCGCGGGCCCGTTCGATGGCCTGGATGGTCGATCCGCCGGTGGTGGCCACGTCGTCGATCACCACCACCCGGGCACCCGCGGCCAGGTCGCCCTCGATCCAGCGGGCGATGCCATGATCCTTCTTGGCCTTTCGGATGGAAAAGGCCTGGATGGGCTGACCCCTCAACCCGGAGGCGAAGGCCGTGGCCATGGCGATGGGGTCGGCGCCGAAGGTCAGCCCGCCGACCCCTTCGGGACGGATATCGGCAATGGCGTCAAACATCAGATGCCCGATCAGGTACATGCCCCGGGGATGCAATACGGTGGGTTTACAATTGACGTAAAAATGGCTCATGCGCCCGGAGACCAGTTTGAAGGTCGGTTCGGACGAATATTTGAATGATTTTTCGCACAAAAGGGCGATCAGTTCCGATTTCATCCTTGCTCCTATATGCCTCAAGCCGCCGAATTTTCAAGAAGTGCTTGATGATAGAGCACTTATGAGATAATAAAGCCTCCACTGTTTGGAAGAAGCCGTTGGATGGGTTCCAGTGGAGGCTAAGCAAGGAAAACTGGGGGCAGCACTCCTTGAACTCAGCGCCGTTCTTAGCAGGCCTGTCGGTAGCGGTCAATACAATAGGGTTTTGAGATAGATGATCCAAGCCAACAGCGATGCCATCATTCGAATGTTCCATGTCCATAAACGATATGGCAACAAGTTCGCCCTCAAAGACGTCACCTTGGATATCTTCAAGAACGATTTCTTGTTCGTCACCGGCCGCAGCGGGGCCGGCAAGACGACCCTTCTTAAATTGCTCTATCTCGGTGAGCCGGTGACCGAGGGCCAGGTGCTGATCGACGGCATGAACCTGTCGCGCATCGGTCAGGGGCGCATCCCCGTGCTCCGGCGTAAATTCGGCATCATTTTCCAGGACTACAAACTGATTCTGACCAAGACCGTCTATGAAAATGTGGCCCTGGTCCTGGAAGCGGCCGGCCGTAAACCGCGCCTGATCGACAAAAAAGTCCGCAGCGTCCTTCGTACCGTGGGCATGGAAGATCGCATGAACGCGTTGCCCCAAAGCCTTTCTGGCGGCGAGCAGCAACGTGTGGCCGTTGCCCGGGCGGCGGTCGGCGACCCCAAAATCATCCTTGCCGACGAACCCACCGGCAGCCTGGACGAAGAGGCCGCCGAGGTGATCATGACGTTCCTGGATGACTTCCACGCCCGCGGGTCCACCGTTATCGTGGCCACCCACGACAAAAAACTGCTCGAACGGCGCAACAGCCGGGTGGTGCAACTAAGGGACGGCCAGCTGTGGTCCGACGAACTGCACTAGGGGCCGAGATCTGAAATGAGACGGTTTTTCAAGCGCGCCATCAACGACCTGAGGGAAAATCAATTTCTGGCCGCCATCACGGTCGTGACCATCGCCCTGTCGATCCTGATCGCTTCGGCATTTGCACTCTTTTTCATCAATGCCGGCGAGTTGCTGACCCAATGGCAAAAAGGCATCCGCATGATGGTCTATCTGAAGCCCGGTGTCACCGAAGCGGCCAGGCTGGACACCAAATTTCGAATTCAGGGGGTCGCCGGTGTCCAGGAGGCGACCTACATCTCCAAGGAAGAGGCCATGGAGCGGCTCAAGGGCCAGATGCCCCACCACTCCGCCCTGTTGGAAAACCTCAAAGAAAATCCCCTGCCGGACGCCTTCGAAGTGACCCTCGAGGCTGCCGCCCGCGACAGTGTGCAACTCCAGTTTCTTGCCGAACGGATTCAGGCCCTGGAACCCGTCGAGGAGGTGGAATATGGCCAGCAGTGGATCCAGCGATTCAGCAGCATCATCAACCTGTTCAGCATTGCCGGCTATGGCATCGGCGCCCTGTTTTTCATGGCCACCGTCTTCATCGTGGCCAACACGATCCGTCTGGTACTCTATTCCCGACGCGACGAGATTGAAATCATGCGACTGGTGGGTGCCACCGATCGTTTTATCAAGATCCCATTTTACCTGGAAGGCATGATCCAGGGGGCCCTGGGAACCACCATCGGGCTGGTCGCACTTTACATCGGCTATTTTTCCCTGAGCAGCCACTTCCAGCCCAGCCTGGCCAGCGGCCTGCTGACCCTGCGCTTTTTCCCTGTTCTGGTCTGTGTTTCGATCGTGGCCGGGGGCACCGTGGTGGGATGGATGGGCTGCTGGATCTCTCTGAAACAGTTTATGAAATGAATCGTCCTTTAGTTTATATCGCCATCGTCCTGATCGCCGGCCTGCTCGTCTGGACGGGCAACGCCCCGGCGGCCGAGGTGGGCACGATCCAAGTCTCGAACTTGAATGTGCGCTCTGGACCCGCAAAGGAGTATCGGATCGTCTTGCGCCTGGCCAAAGAGAGCCGGGTCAGGGTGTTGGGTCGCACAAGGGGGTGGCTAAAAATCGAACACGCCGGGCAGACCGGCTACATCCTTGAGGACGATCGTTACGTCCAGCTGACCACCATCGATGAATCGGCCGTAACGTCCCTCGCTGCGGACCAGCGCGTGGCTGCCGAAAAACGCGAGGCGTGGCAGCGTGAAGCCGACGATCTCCAGCACAAGCTGACGGCGTCGCGCAAACAACTCGACGCCGTCAGCCGCAAGGAGCAGGCGGTGATCGACGAGATCAACGCCTCCGCGCAGGCCCTGGATCGGCACCGCCGGGAGGTGCGCGCCACACGCCATGCCCTGGAACAACTCGAAACCAAGACGCAGGAAATCGAAAGGGACTACGCCGCCCTCGACGCGCGAATCGCCGCCGGCCGGGAATACGCGGCCCAGCGCTTGCGCGCGCTTTACAAACTCAATTGGATCGGCAGGGTGCAGCTGTTGGCCACGGCCCATTCATTCTACGACTTCGTTCAACGCAAGGCGTCCCTGGAACGGATCCTCAGCCAGGATGAAGCGGTGCTCGAACGGCTGCGTGCCGATCAGAGCGCCCTGGAACAACTGCTGGAACAGGTCAATGCCAAACGGGCCGAACAAAAGGCTTTGAGAATCGATCTGAACCAGCGTATCGCCGTGTTAAACGCCGAACAGGAAAAACGGACGACCCTTCTGGGAAACATCCGGGACCAAAAGGAGCTCGAACAGGCGGCCTTCAAGGCGCTTCGCCAGGCCGCCCTGGACCTGGACAGCACACTGGCCTCGTTCGAGCCGCCCCAGGGGGCCGACACGGCGCGACCGGCGCCCGACCGTCTTGGAATCCACCAACGGTTCGATCAATACAAGGGCTTGCTCAGTTGGCCGGTAAAGGGTAAGATCATTTCATTTTTCGGCCCTTACCGGGACGAAAAGGCCAATCTGGTCAATTTCCAGAGCGGCATCAATATCAGCGCCGAACGGGGAGAACCGATCCGGTCCGTTTCGGAGGGATACGTCATTTTCTCGAGCTGGTTCAAAGGGTTCGGCAACATGCTGATCATTGACCATGGCCACCATTACTATACGGTCTATGCCCATCTGGAGGAGGTCTTTAAGGTCAAGGGCGACCGTATTGACAAAGATGAAGTCATTGCCACGGTTGGCGATTCGGGTTCATTGAGCGGCCCGGCGCTCCATTTCGAAATCAGACACCATGGCAAACCAATCGATCCCCTGGAGTGGATCAACAAAGGATAGGAGATCCTCCAATGCTTGACTCCCGTAACACCTCCCGCTGGATATGGATCGGCATCGTCGTGTTGGCAGCCGCCCTCTTCCTGCCCGGGGCCTACCGCAATCTTGCCGCCGACCGCGAAGCGACCTACCAGGGTCTCAAGATATTTTCAGACGTGATTGACATCGTCGAAAAAAATTACGTGGACGAAGTCGACCAGAAAAAACTGATCGAAGATGCCATCCAAGGCATGGTGAGCAGCCTGGACCCGCACTCCTCCCTGCTGACCCCGGACGCTTTCAAGGAGTTGCAGATCGACACCCAGGGCGAATTTACCGGCATCGGAATTCACGTTACCATGCGAAACAACCTGGTCACCGTCATTTCCCCCATCGAGGGCACACCTGCCTACCGTGCCGGCATTAAGGCCGGAGATAAAATCATCAAGGTGGACGGCACGCCCACAGACAACCTGACCGATGCCGTCAAGCGCATGCGCGGTCCTAAAAATACCCCCGTGACCATCACCATTATCCGCGAGGGAGAACCCAAGGCACTGGATTTTAAACTCATCCGCGACGTGATCCCCATTCACAGCGTGAAATCGATCCTCCTGCAGCCGGGATATGGGTATGTCTGGATCACCCATTTCCGTGAGAACACCTACGATGACCTGACGGCCGCTCTCGAAAAACTGGAAGCCACCGACCCGCCGCTCAAGGGGCTGATCCTCGATCTGCGCGACAATCCCGGGGGTGTTCTCGGCCAGGCCATCGACATCTCGGACCTGTTCATCGACGAAGGCATTATCATGACCAGCAAGGGCCGCCTCCAGCGCCATACCAAGGTCTATCCAGCCACCCCGAGCAATCCGCCGCGCACCTATCCGATGGCGGTCCTGATCAACGGGGGGAGCGCCAGCGCCTCTGAAATCGTGGCCGGCGCCCTTCAGGACCACAAACGGGCGGTCGTCATCGGCACCACCTCCTTCGGCAAGGGCTCGGTGCAGTCCATCGAATCGCTCAGCGACGGTTACGCCTTGAAGCTGACCATTGCCCGCTATTACACCCCCAGCGGCCGCTCGATTCAGGCCAAGGGCGTGGAGCCGGACATCGTGGTGACGCACCGGATCATAGAGGAGCAACCCTCTGAAGCAGAACGCCTTTTCAAGGAAAAGGACCTGGCCAACCACCTGGATGCCGGTAAAGGCGAACAGGTCCCCGATGCCAAAAATGAAGAGACCGAAACGCCGACAGAGGACACGGCCAAAGCCCGCCTGAGCCCTTTGAGTCCGGAACAACTGGTCAAAGACAGCCAGGTACGCAGAGCTCTCGATATTCTGATCGGATACGATATTTTCAAGAAACTGGGCAATGGCTAAAAAGAGCACCAAGGCCAAACGACGTACGAAGCGTTCATCCAAAGGTCCGGATCTACCGCTCCAGCTCCTCAAAATCTTCAGCAGCCTCGCCGTGCTGGTGGTGGTGGTGTTGGCTGCCGGCGTGGTGGCCAAGTGGCTGATCGGAACAGCCCCGGAACAGCCGAGCGCCGCCGTCCAACCCCACGAGCGTCTGCCCGTACCGGAAGTGAAATCCCCCCAGTTACCGGTATACGAGGTGTTTCCCAAAGGCACACCTGCAGCCAAACCGCCCACCCGCCTGCCCCAGTTGCCGGGAGCCCGCCCCCCTCTGGTGGCTATCGTCATCGACGATATCGGCTATGACCGCCGAATCGCAGAACGATTTATGGCGATGGATGTGCCCATGACCTTTTCCATGTTGCCCTATGCACCGTTCGGTCGTGAGATCAACGAACAGGCACGCGCCCAGGGGCTTGAAATCATGCTCCATCTACCCATGGAACCCAATGAATACCCGGCCGTCAAGCCCGGTCCCGGCGCTTTGCTCTCGGAAATGAACCCCGATGAGCTGATCGCTCAGCTCAGGGCAAACCTCGATCAGGTCAAGGGAATAAAAGGTGTCAACAATCACATGGGATCCAAAATCTCCGCGTCCTCCGACCGCATGCGCCAGGTCTTCTCGATCCTGAAACAGCACGACCTTTACTATATCGACAGCCGCACCACCACCGAGACCGTTGCGAGACCTTCGGCCCAGCTGCTGCAACTGCCCTTTGCCGAACGGGACATCTTCATCGATCATATCGATGATCCGGCCTTCATCCGATCCCAACTTAAGCGTCTGATTCACCAGGCCCAGCAACAGGGGTACGCCGTGGGCATCGCACACCCCCATGCCAACACCTGTCAGGTGCTCGAGGAATTTTTACCCCGCTTCAAGGAAAGTGTCTCGCTGGTGCCGGCCTCCATGGTGGTGAGGCAGGCCATGATAGTGGAATCGCCTCAGGCAAATGCAATAAAATAGTGCCCACCCACAAATTTGCCTATTCGTGGATGGGCACTGATAAGATGATTAAACCCCTTGTACCGGCAGAGGCGCGGCGGCGGAAGCATCCACCTCTGCATAGAGACGGGTCAGCGCCTTGTTGAAAAACGGCGGTTGCGGCGTACTTTTCAGCTTTTCCGTAATTTTGCACAGCTCCTGACCGATATCCTGGGAACACCCATTTTCGGAACATCTCAACAGCCGAATCAAGGCATCACTGGCCAATATTCTAGCATCGTAGTAAAGGTTGTCGTCGGCAAGGATATTCAACACCTGACAAAACAAGGCCTCACACGGGGTTTGAATCTGAGCGGCACATTTGAGCGCCTCCTCTCGAAGCCGCCAGTTCCCCTTGTATCGAAGAATCCGTATCAAGCCGGACTGGCAATCCGATAGCCGGTTTTCTTGCGCCAGAAGTTCCAACTGATCCAGTACCGGCCCCCAATCGCGCAAATTGCCAAAGGGGTCTTTATCCATTATAGGCTCCTGTTTTTACAATTTTAGTCCACATACGCCTCATACTCGCCATACTTGTCCAATTGACGCTGTGTCAGTCGTCGATCCAGATCTGAAAAACTATTTTCAACGCTCACCTGTGGCCCGAACAAACGCCGTTCGAGGCTTTTGACCTTGCCTTCGGGGGTGATCACCATAATGGCCTGTTCATCGGGCTCATCGACCACAATAAAGTATTTACCCGAAGCGATATTTTTGACCAGTTCCATGGTTGCCGGCTCCCTGCCCGAAGTTTTCACAAATCATCCCAACATATTATGTGGGCCTGGCGAGTCACGAGGCCTCTGAAAAGTGATAAAACCGTAAAAATTGATTTTAAATATTTATCGGATCGACTTCTTGAAGAACATTGTATGCTGCCACCATAAAGCAATTGGAATGCCAATTCGGAGATTAAACATAACCACTTGATATCATTAATTTATTTTATTAAATGGGCTTGGAAGGCACCATGGCCCTGGGTCAAAATCGCCCGTAAAATATATTAATATGATGATAATATTCTGATAATAAAAACAAAAAATGAGCGGGCGATATCGCCCGGCAACGGGCGCCAATGGCACTCGGAATCAGATGGACATCTTACGGAAGAGGGCTCGCCGCGAAATACCCAACAATGCGGCGGCCTGGGTGCGATTGCCCCCGGATTGCTGTAGCGCCTGGTTGACGAGAAATTTTTCCAATTTTTGAACCGATTTCCGCAGGTCGAGGCCGATGGGCACAGGATCCATTTGGAGTTGGGGTCCAGGAGCCAAAAATTCTAAATGCCCCAGGGTGACATATCGCTGCAACACGTTGCGAAGTTCGCGCACATTGCCGGGCCAATCGTATTCCACCAGGAGATCCATAATGCGGCCGGGCACGCACGAGGGGTCGGGCAACGGTTTCATCTCATGCAAAAAGTGCTCGACCAGCAGCGGAATGTCCTCTTTGCGCTGGCGCAAAGGGGGCAACTCGATCTGCACCACCTGGATGCGGTAAAAAAAATCCTTGCGCATCAATCCAGCCTGCACCCTGTCGCCGAGAGCAGCGTTGGATGCAGATATGATACGAAAATCGCTGTTCTTTATCTCCGTACCGCCAATGGGCCTGTACCCGCTGCCTTCGATGGCCCGCAACAGCTTGGCTTGCATGTTAACCGTCAGCTCGCTGACCTCGTCCAGAAACAAGGTGCCGCCGTCGGCCAAATCCAGGTACCCCGGCGCGTCGGCATGCGCGCCCGTGAAGGCCCCCTTGCAGTGGCCAAAAAATTCGCGCTCGAACAAAGACTCCTGCATGGCCCCGCAATTGACCGCCACAAATCGCCCCCCACTCCTGGCGCAGTGCTCATGAACGGCCCGCGCCACCAGCTCCTTGCCGGATCCAGACTCGCCGAATATGGCCAAGCTTGCATCCGTGGCTGCTGCCTTGAGAATGAGTTCGTATACCGCCTGCATTGCCGGTGATCGCCCCAGAATACCGCCCAGACGATAGCGTTCTTTCAAAGAGGACCTCAGCACCCGGTTCTCATCGTCCAGGGCCTGGGCCTTGCGCTGGGCGGCCATTTGCTGCTCTTTCAGATCGGTGATGTCCTTGAATGTGGACAGCAGGGCCGGCCGGCCCCTGAAGCTGATCGGACTATGACACACTTGAATCCAGAGGGGCTTGTCGGCTCGCGACAAGGCATGGACCTCCTCCTCCCTGGATTCGACGATACGGTCCGCCCTGTCACCGTAGAACCGGGCGATCTCATTGCCGTTACCCAGGGGCGGTTGATGCACCAACCCTTCGCGCATGGCTTCGGCCGAGGGAATCTGGAACAGCTTGCAGAATGCCGGATTGACATAGCAGAATCGACTGTTTTGAACCAAGGCCACACCTTCCGCGACCTGCTCGGTCAACACCCGGTACCGCTCCTCGCTCTCCTTGAGCGCCTCCTCCGACTCCTTGAGCCACAGCACCTTGCTCAAGCGCTCGGCGATCGCTTTCAACAGGCGTTCCTCTTCTTCGAGAAAGGGGCTATCCCCTCTGCCCGGCGGCTCTTGGAGATAATAGACATCCACATCACCGACATGTCGCCCATTGAGGATGATCCGCGTATTCTGACGCCAGGAGGTGACCTTGAAATTTCGGGTGATATAATGGCGACCGTTCAAAATGATACGTGCGCAGGCATTCTCCGGGTATTGCCAGGCCGCCGGGATCAGTTCGACGGCTCGCTGCATGATCCAAGACAAAGAGACGTCCTGATTCTCGGAAAGATTGGAAATGCCGTACAGACAATTGAGCTCCTTGATACGCTCGGCCAGGGGGTTGGGGCGAGCCGCATCGCAAACGCATGGGTCGGCAGGTTGAGCCGGCTGCTCGGCGCGTTCCATCGGTACCTTGTCGGGTGAGGGTGTTGGCATAAGTTTGGATTCTCAGACAACCGCAGTGAAAAAAGAACAGGGATTCTAACTGAATGCTGTTCATTAAACCCGGCGTGGGTGGAGCAGGTGGCCGATGCCACACGCCAAGCGGTCAAGTGCCGGTAAAATGCACGGCGGGCGGCCCAGAAACTCGCTGCGCTCAAACAGTCTGGGCCGCTTGTCCGCCGTTTGCATTCAACCAGCACTATTGACCGCAGGCGTATGCGGCCCTGGCCGCCTGCTCCACCCACGCCTGCCATGCCCGTTCCGATGCGAATTTCTATATCCAAAAACTCTTGGAAAGCACACCCTTCAAGGTGAATCGCATTCAGTTAGAACCGCTGAAAACAGGCAACTCCAAAATAGGATCATCAGCCACTGCAGGGGTCAAGCAAAATCGTAACCACCATCCGTGATCTGAGCGGCCGCCTTTTCTTATGCACAAGAGTCACCACTGCTGCTCAATTTTTGAACAGCACCTCTTGATGCTGACCGACCGGGCGACGTGCGGCCCATTTCACGTTTTATGATCGAATGTCCGGAATGGGGTGTTGATATATCACCACCGGGTCTTCGGCAATCCTATGCGGCCGTCGCCGCTGCATCGAAAATTTATTATATAATCAATCTGTTAGATTTTCACTCCATTTATTCATGACTCGGCACGGCTTTTGCCCAGGGAAGGTTGTCTTGACCGGCGTGCCACGACGTTTCATCGACCGGCATTTAAAAAGTCGGATCGTGCGGCTCAACGCACCAAAAAAGGGGGACATTATGGATCGTGAATGGCTTTACATTTCTGAAAGAATCAACGAAGTCAGCCGGATTTGCAACCGGGAGCATCCTATCTACGAGCAGGTCAGCAACTTCAGTATCGCACTCTATGTTTTGGGCGTTCTGAAATGCCCGGACATCCTGTCGGCCGAAGAGATCGACGATGTGGAGGCCGCGGCCATTTTAAAGGAGCACTTCGTTCCCATCCAACGGGAGGATGTTCCCTCCAATTACAACATCCTCAAGTCCGAAGAGCGCTATCTGCTGGTCATCGGCGATCCGGCATTTCCCACCCACTTCGCCGTGGTGACCGACATGCACAGTCTGCAACCCTTCTTTTCCAAGCTGGAGCTCTACGGCAGCGGATTCGACAGCCTCGCCGAGCTGGAGAGCGAATTCCTGGGCAAGCAAGGCATCGCATACGATGATTTCACATTCTACAAGATGCGACAACCCAGTACCCTGAAAAAGGGCAAACCCACCAAAATTTATACCATCAGAGATGATGGCAAATACTCGGTATGGGAATATCAATCGGAGAAACACCAAAAGAAGGAGGCAACACAGTGTCGGTAATTCAAGATGTCATCGCACGCGTAGCACAGTTGGATGTTGAGCAGAAGGAATTTCAGCAGGCTGTCACAGAGGTTTTGGAGACACTGGAGCCGACCGCGCAACGTCATCCCGAATTTGTCAAAGCGGGAATTTATGATAGGATCGTAGAACCGGAACGAGCCGTGATCTTCAGGGTGCCCTGGATGGACGACAGGGGAAAGGTCCATGTCAACCGTGGCTACCGTGTGCAATTCAACAATGCCATCGGTCCATTTAAAGGGGGGTTGCGGTTTCACCCGTCCGTCAACTTGAGCATCATCAAGTTTCTCGGATTCGAACAGGTCTTTAAAAACGCGCTGACCACCCTGCCCATGGGGGGCGGCAAAGGCGGATCCGATTTCGATCCCAAGGGCAAATCCGACGCCGAAATCATGCGCTTCTGCCAGTCCTTCATGATGGAGCTGTTCCGGCACATCGGCGCCGAAACCGATGTGCCGGCCGGAGATATCGGTGTAGGCGGCCGGGAAATCGGTTACTTGTATGGCTACTATAAGAAGATTCGCAACGAGCACACCGGTGTGCTGACCGGCAAAGGGCTCGAATACGGCGGCAGCCTCATCCGGCCAGAGGCCACGGGATATGGCACAGCCTATTTTGCAGCCGAAATGCTGGCCACCCGGGGGATGGATTTCAAGGATAAGGTGGTGGCCATCAGCGGGGCCGGCAATGTCGCCCAATACGCCGTGGAAAAGGTGACCCAGCTGGGTGCCCGGGCCATTACGGTGTGCGATTCGAGCGCCACCGTGGTGGACGAAGCGGGCATCTCCACTGAAAAGTGCTGCTTCATTATGGACCTGAAGAACAATCGGCGGGGCCGCATCAAGGAGTACGCCGAAAAGTACAACACGGAGTGTTTTGAAGGTGAGAACGTGTGGGACGTGATCCGCAAGAAGGGCATCAAGGTGGACATCGCCCTGCCTTGTGCCACCCAGAACGAAATCAGCGGGGAAAATGCCGTGGCCCTGGTGGAAAACGGTTGCCGCTGCGTGGCCGAAGGGGCCAACATGCCCTCCACGCCCGAAGCGATCAAAGTATTTCAGGAAAGCAATATTCTTTACGGCCCAGGAAAAGCGGCCAACGCCGGCGGCGTGGCCACATCGGGTCTGGAGATGAGCCAGAACAGCCTCAAGATGTCGTGGACCCGTGAAGAGGTGGACCAGCGGCTGCTGATCATCATGAAAAGCATCCACAAGTCCTGCCTCGATGCCGCCGAGGCCTATGGCAAAAAAGGCGATTACGTGGCCGGCGCGAACACCGCCGGGTTCCTCAAAGTAGCCAAGGCTATGCTGGCTTACGGGATCGTTTAATCGTTCCATTTCATATTCGACACAAGACATGATGGGCGGCCTGTGCGATCGGGTCGCCCATCATGCGACGGCCGCACCTTCGCCGCTGCCGAAGGGATCATGATCCGATGGCATACTACGCCCACGTCAGCACCGGTTGGAAGAGCCTGGACAGCATCATCGATCACCTGCGCCGCGGCGATAACGTGGTGTGGCAGGTGGACGACATCGATGCCTACCGCAAACTGGTCTCCAATTTCGTCAACCATGCCATCGCCAACCAGGAGCGGGTGGTCTACATGCGTTTCGGGCGACATGGACCACTGCTCGAAGAGCGCCCCAACCTGCGCATCTACACGCTGAATGTGGCCGCCGGTTTCGAATCCTTCTCTTCGGAGGTGCACAGTATCATCACCCGGGAGGGCAAAGACATCTTCTATGTCTTCGACTCGCTCTCCGACCTGCTGCACGAGTGGGCCACCGATCTGATGATCGTCAATTTCTTCTTCGTCACATGCCCCTATCTTTTCGAATTGAATACCATCGCCTATTTCGCGATATTGAGGAACTGCCATTCGTTCAAGGCCATCGCCCGTATCCGGGAGACAACCCAGATCCTCATCGATGTTTACAGCTACCAACGCAAACTGGTCGTCCATCCGATCAAGATCCAGGACCGCTACTCGCCCACCATGTTTTTCCCGCACATCAAGGAGCGCGACCAGCTCGTGCCGGTGATCAACAGCGTGGAAGCCACCCAGTTGTTCTCCCATCTGCTGCGCGAGAAAGCCGTGGATGCCCAGCGGATTCTGGATTACTGGGACCGCATCTTCATGCAGGCCGAAAGCCTGGTGGCATCCCAGGCCACCCCCGCCGAAAAAATGGACAAGGTCGAGCA
This sequence comes from Desulfatitalea tepidiphila, assembly GCF_001293685.1. Lineage (NCBI taxonomy): Bacteria > Pseudomonadati > Thermodesulfobacteriota > Desulfobacteria > Desulfobacterales > Desulfosarcinaceae > Desulfatitalea > Desulfatitalea tepidiphila. The sequence continues at coordinate 428,696 of NZ_BCAG01000006.1, forward strand.
ACTCAGCCGCCTGGTGCTGAGCCGCAACAAACGGGTGCTGGAGCTGATCCGCCGCTACATGTCCCTGGAAGATTTGCTGCAGATCAAGGAGCGGTTGATCGGCACGGGTTTTATCGGCGGAAAGGCTTTGGGCATGCTGCTGTCGCGCAATATCCTGATCCGCGACAACGGCTTGAACTGGCCACGCATTTTAGAGCACCACGATTCGTTTTATATCGGATCGGATGTCTTCTACTCCTACATCGTTCAGAACGGCTGGTGGAAGCTGTTCATGGCCCACAAGACCCGGGAGGGATACTTTTCCAAGGCCGCCGAGTTGAAAGAGAATATCCTCAGGGGCACCTTTCCGGAAAGCATCCGTGAACGGTTTCAGCTCATGCTCGAATACTTCGGCCAGTCCCCGATAATCGTGCGCTCCAGCAGCCTTCTGGAAGACGCGTTCGGCAGCGCCTTTGCCGGCAAGTACGACAGCTTCTTCTGCGTAAACCAGGCCTCTCCCGACGAACGCTACGAGAAATTCGAAGAGGCCATCAAACAAATCTACGCCAGCACGATGAACGAGGATGCCCTGGCCTACCGTCTCCAACGCGGCCTCGATCAAATGGACGAGCAGATGGCCATCCTCGTGCAGCGCGTTTCGGGCGCAAATCGCAAAAGCTACTTCTTTCCCGAAATGGCCGGCGTGGGTCTCTCCCACAATCCCTATGTCTGGAAAAAGAACATGGACCCGGCGGCCGGCATGCTGCGCATCGTCATGGGGCTCGGCACCCGGGCGGTCAACCGGGTCGAGGACGACTATCCGCGCATCGTGGCCATGGACGATCCGGTGGTCAAACCGCTGACCGGCATCTGGGACCTTAAGAAGTATTCCCAGCACTACGTGGATTACCTCAACCTGGAGGAAAACGAGCTGCAGACCACCGCCCTGCGGCAGCTGCTGGCCAAAGAACTCGAGATCCATCTGGAATCCATCGCGGTCCGGGATACCGAAACCCACCATTATGCCGGTGAAGGGGTGCGGCCCGACCAGGACCAGTGGATTTTGACCTTTGACCATTTTTTCACCCACACCGACTTCATCCCGACCATGGCCGCCATGCTCAAGCGGCTGGAAAAGGCCTATACTACGCCCGTGGAGGTGGAATTCACCGTGAATTACGATGCAGCGGAGGAGATCCAGATCAACCTGCTGCAGTGCCGCCCCTTCCAGACCATCGGCAACCATGGCCATGTGGCCCTGCCGGAAAAAGTTCCCGCCGAAAGAATCTTTATTAGAACAGAGGGCAACTTCATGGGGGGCAACGTGTCCCTGCCCATCGCGGCCATCATTTGGGTCGACCCGGCCGCCTACGCGGCTTTGGGCATGTCGGAAAAATACAGCGTGGCCCGGTTGATCGGTAGACTCAACCGCCAGGTGGCCGACCGCCGCACCCGTACCACCATGCTCATGGGACCGGGCCGGTGGGGCACGAAAACGCCGGCCATGGGCGTTCCGGTGAATTTTTCGGAAATCAACCACATCGACGTCCTGGTGGAAATCAGCTATCGGGCCGGCAGCCTGATTCCCGACCTCTCCTTCGGCACCCATTTTTTTCATGATCTGACCGAAGCCAACGTCTTTTATGCAGCCCTTTATCCGGAAAGGGCGGATGTCGTCTTCAATCCAGGATGGCTCGATGGCCGGCCGAATGCCCTGTCCCGGTTCGAATCCGGCCCTGAATGGATTGAAGAGGTCGTGAAGGTGTATTTGCTGGAAGAAAAAGAGCTGATCCTTCAGTCGGATGTTCAAACCCAGAAAATGATCTGCTATCGGATTTGATCCAGATGATGAAAATCCTCTTCGGACCGTCGAAGCGCGACGGTTTGGGGTTGATCTTATACGGCCCTTCCCATAATCGATAGAGACACGCACTCTAAAAAAGACCGTTGGCCCGATACGGGCGCGATGCTTAAAGGTTTATCCAGACCAGGAGCCCCTTTGGATTGAGGTTCATCGAAACCATACTCACGCTGAAAGCCAAACTGGTGTTCCTGTTTCTCACCCTGGCCATCGGCCCACTGATCGTCATCGGTGCCTTTTCCATCGACACCACCGAAGCGCTGATCAAGCGGCTGGTGCTGCGCCAGCTGGAAAATGTCGCGGCCGATAAAGCCGCGATCCTGGAAAGATGGCTGGACGAACGCAAACAGGATCTGCAAGTCATCGCCGGCACATCGATCCTCAAAAGTATGGATCCGACGGCCATCGTCCCCTACCTGGCGCTCATTCAAGAACACTACGGGGTTTACAGGAACATAACGGTCGTTTCCGCCGACGACGAGATGATCGTCAGCACCGAGGGCCCCTATTCCGCAATTGATTTTATCCGCAACCATTCCGGCGGCCGGGATGGGCTCTTCATGTCCAACATCAGCTACCTGTCCGAAGAAAAGGAATCCATTTTTTACATCGCCGCCCCGATTTTCCATCTGAATCGACGCCTCGGCATGGTCTACGGCACTGTCGGCACCCACAGCATCATCAACACCATTTTGCGTGTCTCTCTGGGCCAAACCGGCGAATGTTATCTCGTGGACAACGAAGGACGCTTTCTCGTCCACAAGGAGCCGCGTCGGATTTTGTCCGAAAACATCTCCCAATCGGCGAGCTTCAAAAACATCTTCGGAAACCGGGACCGCATTGACGACACCTATCTGGACTACCGCAACATCGAGGTGCTGGGCACCTCTCAGAAGGTGGGCGGCACAGACTGGTACATCGTCGTCGAGCAGGACCGCGAAGAGGCCTTCCAAAGTGTGGAAAAACTGAAAAACCAAGTCTATTTGACCCTTTTGCTGGCCGCCAGCAGCGCATTGTTACTGACCTGGGTGATTTCCTTCCACGTGGTGCGTCCGATCCGGGCGCTCAGCCGTTCGGCCCAGACCCTGGCCAATGCGGATGAAGATATCGGCGACATACCCGACGCCCGAACCAACCGCCAGGACGAAATCGGCCTCCTGTGCCGGGCGTTCACCGACATGGCGCTCAAGATCCGGGAGCGGCAGGACAACCTGGAACATCAGTTCAACCTCAAGGAGGCCGAACTGAAAGAGACCGGCCACACCCTCAAACAGTTCCAGCTCATCGCCGAACGATCGGAAAAGTTTGCCGCGCTGGGACGTCTGGGCGCCGCCGTGGCCCATGAAATCCGTACGCCCCTCACCTCGCTCAAGCTCTTCTTGGAGTCGGTCGAAGCCGAAATCGAAATTTCGCCTGAATACGCCGAAGATTTTACGGTGGCCATGGGACAAATCGCACGCATTGAAGCGGCCATCAACCGTCTACTCGAATTTACCAAGCCCAAGGATATGTTCTTTACGCGACTCGACGTCGGGCGCTTGATCACCGACGTGGTATCGATCATCAAGCCGCTGGCCAACAAACAGGAGTGTACGATTAAGATTGATGTCGAGGAGGCGTTGCCCCCTATTGACGCGGACCAGAAGTTGCTCGAAGAGGCCCTGATCAACCTGTTCATCAACGCCCTGGAGGCCATGCCCGATCACGGCCGCATTGCCGTATCGGCGGCACGGGACACCTTCGAAGCGGAAGGGGGCTTGCGTTCCTGTATCCGAATCGATATCTCGGATTCGGGCCAGGGGATTGCCGATCAACAGCTCGACCTGATTTTCGATCCGTTTTTCACCACCAAAGCGGCAGGAACCGGCCTGGGACTCCCTATGGTCCTCAATACCATCAAGCGTCATGGCGGTGAAATCCGGGTCTGCAACCAGGTCGGCGGTACCGTGTTTTCACTGTTTTTACCCATCACCGCCCCAACACCGGAAGCCTATGGAAAAGATTCTGCTCATTGACGACGACGAAGGCCTGAATCACTTTTTAAGCCGCTTTTTCAAGCGCAAGGGGTATGATGTCACCAGTTGCCTGAACGGCCGCACGGCGCTGGAAACCATCGCCAGGGAACCCTTCGATCTGATTCTGCTGGACTACAAGATGCCCGGACAAAACGGCCTGGACATCTTGAAGGAGATTAAGAGCGCCCAGGTAAAAACGCCGGTCGTGATCATGACCGCCTATGGCAACACGGATACGGCCATCGAGGCCATGAAGCGGGGGGCCTACGACTACTTGAACAAACCGTTCGAGCGAGACGAACTCAGCCGCATCGTAGCCGAGGCACTGGAACTCAACCGGCAGATGAAAGAGGTGGTCTGCCTGCCCGATCCGGCCACCGCCGATGCATCCAGTGCCCCAAAAGGCGCCTTGAGAATTGTGGGCCGCAGCAGGACCATGCAGGCGGTTTACAAAATCATCGGCCAGATCGCAGAAAAGGATGTTTCCGTGCTGATCAGCGGGGAGAGCGGTACGGGCAAGGAACTGGTCGCCCGAGCGATTTACCATCACAGCCGGCGAAAAGACAACCCCTTCATGGCCATCAATTGCGCGGCGATCCCCGAACATCTCTTTGAGAGCGAGCTCTTCGGCTATGAACCCGGCGCCTTCACCGGGGCTCAACGCACCAAGATCGGCAAGATCGAACGATGTGACGGCGGCACCTGCTTCCTGGACGAAATCGGCGACATGTCCATGGCCCTGCAGGCCAAACTGCTGCGCGTGCTGCAGGAAGGCGAATTCGAAAGGGTCGGCGGCAAGGAGACCCTCAAGGTGGATGCCCGCATCATTGCAGCCACCAACAAGGAACTGGCCCAGGAGGTCCAAAACGGCCGTTTCCGCGAAGATCTGTACTGGCGATTGAAGGTGATCACCATCCACCTGCCCCCTTTGCGAAAACGCATGGAGGATATCGCGGAATTGGTGGATTGCTTTGTCCTTCGGTTCAGCCGGGAATATGCCAAACCCATCCGGCTCGTATCCGAAGAGGTCCTGGAGCTGTTCCGCGCCTATCCGTGGCCGGGCAACGTGCGCGAACTGGAAAACTGCATCCGGCGGGCCGTGATTCTGTGCGCCGGCGACATTATCACCGAAGATCATATCGAATTGCAGGCATTTCCCCAAGCCCACTCGGCGCAAATCGCCGATCGCGACCAACTGATGGCGCGCCTGAAGGAGAAGCTGCAGGACGTGTTGCCGGATATCCTTCGCCTGTCGGAAGAAGGGGTCCATGCCAACGTCATCGATATGGTGGAAGAAACGATCATTTTGAAAGCCCTGGAAGCATGCGGCAACAACCAGGTCCGGGCGGCCCGAATGCTGGGCATCAGCCGCAACACGCTGCGTCACCGCCTCAAAAAATATCAGCGAAAAGACTCCCGCCAGGCCTAACCCTTAGACCATACGGCATTTAGGACCAACCCATAGGATCGAACTTCAGATATGCCCGCCGAGCATTTTACCGTCACTTGACCGCTTGGCGTGTGGCATCGGACATCTGCTCCAGCCACGCCGGGTCTAATGAATAACAGTCAGATAGAATCGCTGACAGCGCCGATACCCGGTTGACAATCGCGTTTTTTCACCCATTATTAAGACGAATTTCCGGATCAAGATCATTTCATGAAAGGAGTCGAAGAGGAGTCGGTATGGAAAGCAAACGACAGACCCACCAGTTCAAGACCGAAGTTCGTCAGGTTCTCAACCTCATCATCAATTCCCTCTATTCCAACAAGGAGATCTTCCTGCGGGAACTGATCTCCAACGCATCGGATGCCATCGACAAGCTGCGCTTCAAGTCCCAGACCGAGCTGGAGCTGCTGGCCGACGACGCCGAATTCAAAATCAAAATCAAGACCGATGGCATCGCCCGGACTCTCGAGGTCAGCGACAACGGCATCGGCATGACCTTTGACGAGGTCATGGAGAACATCGGCACCATCGCCAAGAGCGGAACGGCTGGTTTCATGGAGATGCTCAAGCAGGCCCAGAGCGCCGAAATGCTCACCCCCGAGCTCATCGGCCAATTCGGCGTCGGTTTCTACAGCGCCTTTATGGTGGCCGAAAAAATCACCTTGGTCACCCGCGCGGCCGGCGCGCCAAAAGATCAGGCCGTGCGCTGGGAGTCCAGCGGCGACGGCAGTTTCGATATCGAGGCCACCGAAAAGGACAAGCGCGGCACCACCATCACCTTGCACCTGAAGCAGGCGGACAAGGATGAGCCCGATTTTACCGATCAGTGGCAGATCCGCAGGATCATCAAGCAGCACTCCGATTACGTCGCCTACCCCATCGTGATGGACGTGGAAAAAGAGGTGCCCCTGCCCGACGAGGCGATCATCAAGGACAAGGACGGCAAGCCCATCGGCGAGACCAAACGGCGCGTGGTCGAAGAAGAGACCATCAACTCCATGAAGGCCATCTGGGCCCAACCCAAGGACGAGGTCGACGACAAGACCCACGAGGAGTTCTACAAGCACCTGGCCCACGACTGGAACCCGCCCCTGGCCCGGCTGCATATGAAGCTCGAAGGCACCACCGAGTACGACATGCTGCTTTACATCCCCTCAAAGGCGCCTTTCGACCTTTTTCAGCCCGAACGCAAACACGGTGTTCAGCTCTACTGCAAGCGGGTCTTCATCATGGACGACTGTAAGGAACTGGTGCCCGAATACCTGCGTTTCGTGAAAGGGGTGGTGGACGCCCCGGATCTGAACCTCAACGTGAGCCGCGAGATCCTGCAGCAGGACCGGCTGGTGATGAATATCCGCAACAATCTGGTCAAGAAGGTACTGGACCTGCTCACCGACATGTCGGCCGAGGACTATGAAAAATTTTACGAGGAGTTCGGCGCCGTTCTCAAGGAAGGCATTTATACCGACACCAACAAACGGAATACAATCGCATCGCTGGCGAGGTACAAGACCACCCGGTCCGAAGGCAAGTGGGTCTCCCTCGACGAATATATCAAGCGGATGCAGCCCGACCAGAAAGAGATCTACTACATCACCGGCGACGACCTCAACGCGTTGATCAACAGCCCGTTGCTGGAAAAGCTCAAGGACAAATCCTACGAAGTGCTGCTCATGGCCGATCCGGTGGACGAGTGGGCCATGCAGGCCCTGACCGAATATGACGGCAAGCCGTTCAAAAGCGCGGAAAAGGGTGATCTGGCGCTGGACAAGGTCGAAGAGGCCAAAAAGGAGGAGTTCAAGGCCCTCTTCGGTTTCATCAAGGGCCAGCTCGAAGCCAAGGTCAAAGAGGTCAAGGCCTCGGACCGCCTCAAGGAGTCGGTGGCCTGCCTCTCCGGCGAAGACTACGACATGAGCGCCTACATGGAGAAACTGATGCGCGCGGCCGGGCAGAAGCCGCCGGAGGTCAAACGGGTGCTGGAACTCAACATGGACCATCCGGTAATGGCCAAGATCAAAGCCGTGTATGAAAACGACCGCGACAATGCCGTATTGAAAGATTATAGTCAGATGCTCTACGACCTGGCCGTCATCGCCGAAGGCGGCAAACTCGACGACCCGGGCCGATTCTCGCGCCTGGTGAGTACGGTGATGAGCCAGGCTATAGACTAAGCAATTATTTTTTAATGTAAAAGCCGGCGCTGGGGAATGGGCAGCGCCGGCTTTTACGTTTGACAAAACCCGATACCCTTTATACATGAAACATCGAACGCAAACGGAACCCGACACCCATTCTTGCCGCTTGACCCGGTGCAAAAAGGCCAACCGTGCAGAGTGTTCACGGCCACCGGTGTCGGACGGATGATGCATTGTTCTGAACAGTGAATTAAAGCCCAATGCCCTTTTTCGATCAACCGTACACGCTTTTGCTGCTGGCAGCGGTAGGTATTTCGACGATTCTCGCCATTGCGGCGCTTAAAAACCGCCCGACCTTGGGCAATCACGCCTTTGGGGCCCTCATGGTGTCCGTGGCCATGTGGGCCTTATTGACGATCTTCGAAGTCGCCTCGTATGATCATCAAACTAAAGTATTCAGCGGGGACCTGAAGTATCTCTTCATTGCCATCGTCCCGGTGGCATGGTTCATCTTCAGCCTCTATTATGCCAATCGGATCCGCGCCCTGAAATTGGGACACCTGTTCTGGCTGGCCGCAATTCCGTTGGTGACCGTGGTATTGGTGGCCACCAACGGGCTTCATCATCTGATGTTTCAGAGTATGACCTCCTTTCGCGACGGTGATTTTTATCTCATTTCACGAAAATTCGGCATCTGGTTCTGGATTCACACCGCCTATTCCTATGCATTGCTGTTCATGGGATTTGCCTTCATCGCCAAATCCCTGATGGATGCCCAACGCATTTACCGCAGCCAGGTCATTTCGCTGTTGATTGCGGCCGGTGCACCCTGGCTGTGCAACGTCCTGTTCCTCACCGGAGCCCATCCTTTCCCCCGTCTCGACCTGACCCCCTTTGCCTTCAGCATCAGCGGTCTGGCCATCATGTGGGGCATCATCCGCTATCGACTGCTCGATATCGTTCCCATTGCACGCGATTTTGTCATTCAGAACATGCGGGACGGCGTTATCGTCATCGATACCCATCGTCGTGTTCTCGATATGAATTCAGCCGCCGCGCAACTGGCCGAAGTGCGGCAAGCCGATGTCATCGGTCGGGATGTGGACCAGATCATCTCCTGGTTACCTGAAATGACCCTGCCCAGCGATCCACAAAAATCGGGACCGCCGGCCACTGTTTCGATCCAATACAACGGGGTACGGCGGTTCCTCGAGGTCGACGCATCGATGTTGCGCGAAAACGAAAAACTAACCGGTCACCTGGTGATCCTCAGGGACATCACGGAGGCCATGGCCGCCCAGGAGGCACTGCGCCGCAGCGAAGAGCGCTTTAAATCGCTCAGCGAAAATGCGCCGGTCATCATCGTCATCCTCGACGTCGCCGGGATCATCACCTACGTCAATCCCACATGGGAAAAAATCCTGGGCCATGCCAAGGATGCCGTTGAAGGCCGCCCTTTCACCGATTTTATCAACGATGAGGAGCGTCGGCGCTGCAACCAGATCTACCAGCGCCTGATGAGCGGCAAGCAAACCATGGCGGAAAGCAGTGTACGGGTTCAGAGCGAATCCGGGGAAATGCACATTTTCGACTTCACGGCATCGGTCAACTCCGATCAGGAGGGGCGCATCACCGGCTTCATCGGTATTGCCAAGGACACCACCGAAGAAACCCGCCTGCAATCCCAGTTGATGCAGTCGCAGAAAATGGAGGCGATCGGCACCCTGGCCGGCGGCATCGCCCACGATTTCAACAACATTCTTATGGGCATGCAGGCCAACGTCTCGCTGCTGCGGATAGAAGCCGGCAACGACGCCCTGGCACGCGAGAAACTCAGGCGGATCGAGGACCAGATCCAATCCGGCGCCTCGCTCACCCGCCAACTGCTCGGATATGCCCGCAAGGGACAGTCGGTCATTCGTCCCGTCGATTTACATCAGTTGATCGAGGATACCCTGAACGTGGTTCAGCGGACCAACAAGAAAATCCGTATTCATCGTCATCTGGAGGCACGACCGCCGATCTTGAATGCCGACCAGGGGCAGATGGAGGTGGTGCTTCTCAATCTCTTCATCAACGCCGTGGATGCCATGCCCAACAGCGGAGAGTTGACCGTCGCCACCCGCAGGCTCCTGGACGAGGAGTTGAAGGAGCAGTGGGGCGAACTGAGCCCAGGGCCCTATATCGAAATCAGGATCGCCGATACGGGTATCGGCATGGATGAAACCACGATCAAACGCATATTCGAGCCATTTTTCACCACCAAGGAGATTGGACGCGGTACCGGACTGGGCCTGGCCTCGGTCTACGGTGTCGTCAAGAGCCATCACGGCCACATCCGGGTTGCTTCCGGCCTGGGTGAAGGCGCCACTTTTCTGCTGCTTTTTCCGGCCGCCGGCGACGCGTTACCCAAACCCAGGGAAAAGACGCCCGTACCGCTCATCGGCAGCAACGGCAGAAACGTCCTGGTGGTGGACGATGAGGCGGTGATTCTGGAATATGTCGGTGAATTGGTCGAAGGCCTTGGATTCAAGGCCCTCCTCTCCACGAGCGGTCAAGAGGCGATACGCATCTATGAAGCCAGGTCCGATGTCATCGATGTGGTCATTCTGGATATGATCATGCCCGAAATGGATGGATATGAAGTGTTCACGGCCCTCTCTGCCTTGAACCCAAACCTTAAGGTGATCATTGCCAGTGGTTCAGAAATGGACGATCGCTCCAAAAAAATCCTGGAACAGGGGCGGCACTTTTTTCTCAAGAAGCCGTTTACCCTCGATGAAATGGTCTCGGCCTTCGCCTGCGTCCTCGGTGTGCCCCCCACCTGTGCGGCGCCCGAAAACCCCATGGTGCATGGCGACCGCCCGAACCCGCACTAATCTAATCCTCCTGGCCTCCCCCATCCAATCCCGACTTCGTTAAGATGGCCTTGGCCGGCATCAATCCTGTGGCGGCGGCCGAAACGATATTGCCGGCCACGCCCGGTCCATCGCCGGCGACATAGAGTCCGTGAACCTTGGTTTCCAGATGCGCATCGGTCTCCACCTGGGTGGCGAAAAACTTGATTTCGGGAGCGTATAACAAGGTTTCGTCGTTGGAAACGCCGGCGACCACCCGGTTGAGCTGTTCCAGGCCTTCGATGAGGTTGGTCAGTATCCGTTCGGGCAGGGCCATGGCAATGTCCCCGCAAACCACATTGGTCAGAGTCGGACGGATATAACCCTTTTCGATACGATGCCAGGTGCTGCGGCGACCGCGCTTCAGATCCCCGAAGCGCTGCAGGATCGGTCGACCGCCGCCGATGAGCGTCGCCAACTGCCCGATCGCCTCACCGTAAGCCTGATTGTCGGTCACCGGCTCGGTGAGCACCACCTTGGACAAAAAAGCAAAATTGGTGTTTTCCGACTTACGCTCCTGATAGGCATGGCCGTTGACGCAAACAAAGCGGCTGTAGTTTTCCAGGGCCACGTAACCGCCCTGATTGGTGCAAAAGGTACGGGTCTGGTCGTCGTACTTGGCCGTTTGGATGAAAAAGGTCGGATCGTAAATGATTTCGCACAGATCATGCAGAATATCGTTGTGCACTTCCACCCTGACACCCACCTCGATACCGCGCTGCTGAACCCCCAGGTCGAATTGGGCGGCCACCCGCCCCATCCAATCGGCCCCGGCGCGACCGGGCGCCAGAATGACATATGGGGCATGGTAGGCCTTGCGTTGGGTCGCGATACCGACGACCCGCCCGTGGTCCACCTGTATCTCGCGCACCTCCTCGGAGCTGTGAATCACCACCCCCCTGGCGCGCAGGTGATCCACCATGCCGGCGATATGCGCGGGCAAGCGGTCACTGCCCAGGTGCTTCTGCTTGATGATCATCAGATCGATGCCGAAGCGCTTGGCGGCCTTGCGGATCTGCTGGGCCGCGGCCATATCCGTGGGAAAGACGGGGCCGTCCATGCCGAACCGGTTGAAGATCGTTTCGGTCTCCCCGATCAACGTTTGGGCCGCCGACCGGCTCATGAACTGGGTCAGGTCGGTCTTGCCCAGCTTTTCGATGTAATTGAGCTTGCCATCCGAAAAGAGTCCGGCCCCGCCAAGACCGCACAGAACATTGCATGGCTTGCAGTGGCGGCACTCTCCTGTCGTCTTCATCGGGCATTGGCGCCGTTCCGGCGGTTTGCCCTTATCCACCATGAGCACCTTCAAATCCGAGTGCTCGCACAGCCAATAGGCGGCAAACAGACCGGCCGGCCCCGCTCCGACAATGATCACATCGAATCGGGATGTCTGTGACGAATCCGCAGAGGGCAAGTGGCGCTCCTTTCTGTCTGGGGTGAATCTGAAATGGCGCAGGGCTGACCTGTATGAGGTGGACGAGGCGGAGGGGGAGATATTCAGTGGCCGCCCACAAACAGGCCATTTGGGGATCGGCCCTATTTAGTGACGCCCACCATCCCGTTGTCGCTGATCAACTTGGCCAGTTCGGACACGCGGCGGCCCATCTTTTTTGCGTTTTCACTGGTCCCGCTATCCGGCGCCCCCACGCAGGCCACCCCATAATGACCGGTGGCCGACAGCGGATCACCCACAATGACCATGCCGTAGATCAGCAGGGCCTGGAGAATTGACATCAAAGTGGTCTCCTTGCCACCGGTGGGATCTCCCGAAGTGGCAAAGGCCGCACCGATCTTGTTCTCCATACGCCTGCGCACCCCGACGTAGTCATCGAATACCTTCTTCAACGGCGCCGCCATGGTGCCGAAATAGACGGGTGATCCGGCGATGACCGCCATGCTCTGTACGAAATCCTCGCGGCTCACCTCATCGGTGTGACGCAACAGGACCTGAACGCCATCCACTTGACCGGCCCCCTCTGCAACGGCTTCTGCCAAACGGCGCGTATTGCCACCCTTGGAATAGAAAAGTACGAGTATCTGCATTTTTTTCTCCTTGGCTTTCAATCGGCGGCCGCGGGCCGCTTGCTGCACCGCTACGATCGCCATTCCGGTCATCCCGGGAATCGGATCCGATGCCGTTCCTGAAACCGATATCAATCTAATGGCTCCGGACGCGCATATCAAGCAAAGTTATGCATCTTCAGACGAACGGGGTCGATTGAAGGGATCCCGGAATCGGTCCGCAGCGGCCCGGGTGGTAAAATTGCCTTTGACTTGAACCACGGCCTGCACATATAGTGGTGCCATGCATACCGCACCATGCATCCTCGTTGAAACGGGGAGCATTACGGCCGATACCGCAATCACCCTGTTGAACTTTCTCCGCTCCCGCACCACCTGACCGTCTCCTGCTGCGCGCCCCGCCGAGGCCGTGTCCAACAACCCCTAATCCTTAAGGAGGTTCGTATGGCAGTAAAAGCCCTGATCAAACGAGTCGTACCGGAAAGCAAAGCGCGCGAGATGATTCCCCTGTTCAGGCAGATGCGTTCCCTGGCCATGAATCAGGATGGCTACATTTCGGGCGAAACGCTGCGGAACCTGAACAACTCCGAAGAATTCCTGGTCATCAGCAGCTGGCAATCTTCACAGGACTGGATCAAATGGCTTGAAAGCACTGAGCGGCAGCAGATTCAACAAAAAATCGATGCCCTCCTGGGCGGCCAGACCAAATATGAAATCTACCACTATGGGTTCAGTGAATAGGACCGCCGAATCGTTGAATTTCGGACTTTCGCGAAACCGTCAATTTTTAACGGCACCGTAAAACGTCCGAAATTCGTTTTTTCCGTCATCCCGGCGTTCGCCGGGATGACGCCTCTGCGGCTTTTTGCGGTTTTATCAATTCTTGAAGGTTTCTATAATCTGACCGGTGGCCGTCTGCAGATTGTACCAGGACACCCGCAGGGCCACCCGGGCCTGGGCGAGCTGTGATTGTGACACATTCAAATCGCGCTGGGCCTGGTTCAGGCGCACCAGCGAGCCCACGCCCGCACGGTACTCTTTCTCCACGAGGTCCCGCTGCTGCTGCACCAGGGCCGTATTGGACTCCTGGAGACGGAGCACGCCTTGGGCCGACTCGATCTCGGCGATGATCTTTTCGATTTCCGACGCCACCTGCACCTGGGCGTCGCCGCGCAGCTTCTCGGTCTCGTAAAGGCGCGCCCTGGCTTCGCTGGTGCGCGCCCGCGTCAGGCCGCCGGCAAACAGGTTCCAGGTCAGCCCCACGCCGACGGAGTTGCCGAAATCTTCACTCTCGAAATCGAAATCTTCGCTGCGTTCGCCATCATAGCTGGCGGTAAGGGCGAGGGTCGGGTAGTATCCGGCCCGGGCTGTTTTTACCCCTGCGTCGGCCTGCTGCACGATCCAATCGAAGCGTTTCAAATCGGGCCGCAGGCTCAGGGCCAGTGCCACCGACCCGGGGCCGTCGGGCTCGGCCAGTTCCGGCGGTGTGGTCGGCGCCAGTTCGGCCAGGCCCACATGCCCGGGCAAGCGCCCCTGGGGCAGTCCCAACAGAGCGGCCAGGCTGGCCAGACCGGCGCGGTAGCCGCGCTCCTCCTGGATGCGGGCGCTCTTGGCTGCATTGACGCGCACTTCGAAATTGAGCACGTCGCTCAAGGCCCCGGTGCCCACCTCGTATCGCAGACGCGCCTCGACGAGCTGGCGCTGGTTGAAGCGCTCGTCTTCGTTGGCGATCTTGACATTCTCCAACGCCAGCTGGGACTGTAGATAGGCGATCGTAACTGCGGACAGCAGCAGCCGCTCGACATCGTCCCGGGCCGCCTGGCTGGCCTTTTCCCCGTAACGGGCCGCCGCCAGGGTGAACTCACGGGCCAGACCGTCGAACAGAAGCCAGGTGGCCGACAGGCCGGCTGAGTAGTACTCTTCGGGATTGCTGTATACACTGTCAAAGGTCGGAACGGTTCCCGGTGGATACAATCCCCGGATCAAATCGTATGACAGCCGCTGGTTGTCGAGCTCTCTTTCCGAAAGATCCATGCGGACAGCCCCGGCCTTGGCATCGATCTGGGGCCAATAGGGAGCCTGGGCCTGCCGGACGACCTGACCCGCCTGCATCACCCGGGCCTGCGCCGCCGCCAGGGAAGGGTTGCCGGCCAGTGCAATTTGCGCGGCGGTCCGGAGGTCCAGAACCCGAATCTCCTTCAGCGCTTCGGTCGGATCGCCTGTCGGCACCCCTTCTACGGCCGAGCAGACGGGCGCTACGGCCAACAGCCCCATCGCGCACAGGCCCATCGCGGACAAGATAGATAACAGCGTTCGATACAACAGTGAAGTCATACCCCATACTCCTGGTCCGGCCTGGCCGGAAGGTTAAAATGTGATACGGCAGAAGATGGCGCCTGCCCCGGCATCGACGAGGCCATTGGATCGCCGATTCGGCGACCGGCCGCCGGCTCGACCGCCTCGCGACTCGGCCACTGCCCGGTTTGCCATCGCCGTACCACGCGACGCAGATCATTGAGAATGGCCAACAGGCTCGGGATCATCACCAGGGTCAACGCCGTGGCGAACGCAACGCCAGCAGCAAGGGCCAGGGCCATGGGAATCAGGAATCTGGCCTGGAAATCGGTCTCCAGGATCAGCGGCGCCAACCCGCCCACGGTGCTCACCGTGGTGAGGAAAACGGCTCGGAAGCGGCGTGCCCCACCGGCGATGATCGCGTCGAAAAAGGGCATGCCCTCGGCCAGGTTCTCGTTGACGCGTTCGATCATCACGATGGCATCGTTGACCACCACGCCGGTGAGCGCCACCATACCAAAGGCGCTCATCATCGACAGGTCATAGCCCATGAGCAGGTGACCGAAGACGGCGCCGATGATCCCGAACGGCACGGTAAACATGATGACGAACGGCTGCAGATAGGAACGAAACATGGTGGCAATAACCACGAAAATCCCCAGCAAGGCCATGGGATAACCGATGCCGAGGGGCGTGAAAGCCTCGCGCATCTTTTTTTGTTCTCCCTGAAGGGCCACCCGCACACCCGGATACTGGTACATCAGTTGTGGAAAAAAAGAGTGATTCAACTCCGCAATAATCTCGTTGGCGTTGGCCCTGGAACTGTCTACCGCGGCGCTCACTGTGACCCTGCGCATTCCGTCGGCCCGGTTGATAGTGGCATAACCCGGGGCATGGGTCAACTCGGCCACCGAATTGAGGGGCACCTCAAGCCCGTCAGCCGTGCGAATCCGCACCTGGGCCAGATCCGACAGCCGGCTCCGTTCGTCGGCCGTGTAACGGACCTTGACGCGCACATCATCCCGACCGCGCTGCAGCCTCAGGGCCTCGTACCCGAAATAGCCGGCATGGATCTGGCGGGCGAGGTCGTCCACAGTGAGACCCAGGGTGTGGGCTTCGGGTTTGAGCGAAAGGCGGATCTCGTTCTTGCCCGGGGAAAAATCGGAGCGGGTCTGATAGACGCCGTCGAACTTTCGGAGCCGCGCCATCAACGCTTCGGAAGCGTCCAGGATATCCGGCATCTGGTGGCCCTGAATCCAAACCTCGATGGGATCTCCGGGCGGACCGGCACTCAGGCCGGCAAATGTCAGGGACTTGATCCCCGGGATGGGACCGATCTCCTGCTCCCACAGGGACATGAGCCTTTTGGCATGCATCCCCCTGCGCTCGGAATCGAGCAAAATGGCCTGCACCGACCCCAAGTGGGGGCCGTTGCGCGGAATGTCCTCGAGGGTCTGACCCACCAGACTGAGGCGATCCTCGATGAGCGGCTCGCCGGAAAGGGTCGGGATCTTCTCCTGCAGGCGCAGCAAGGCCGCCTCGATGTGCCCCAGAGCATCGGCGGTGACTTCGGCAGGCGTGCCGCTGGGATATTCCACAGTAGCAGTCATGATGAAGCCGTCGATATCGGGCAGCACCTCGAACTTGAGGAGGCCGCCGACCACCAGGCCGAGACTGAGGAACAAAATGGCGATGGCCGTGGAAAGAGAGATGTAGCGCCAGAAGAGGGCCTTTTTTAAAAAGGGGGTATACACCCGATCGACAAACCACTCCATGCCGTTGGCCGTGCCCTTTTGGAGGCGTTCGAACTGCCGCACGACGGGATGGGGCCGGCCATCGGCCTGGTTGGGATCGGGTAGATCGCTCAGATGGGCAGGCAGCAAAAACATGCATTCGATCAGCGACACCGCCAGGCAGGCGATCACCACCACCGGCATGATGGCGATGAACTTGCCCATGATGCCGCCCACATAGAGCAACGGCAGAAATGCGACGATGGTGGTCAGGACGGCCGCCACCACCGGCATGCCCACCTCGCTGACCCCCTCCACCGCCGCCTGCAGCGGTGGCTCGCCGTTTTTGCGGTGTACATAGATCGCCTCGCCCACGACGATGGCGTCGTCCACCACAATACCCAGCACCATGATAAACCCGAACAGGGAGATCATGTTGATGGTGCCGCCCATTGCCCATAAGATCACCATCGCCCCGGCAATGGAGATGGGGATACCCATGCCGGCCCAGAGCGAAAGTCGGGCGCTGAGAAAAATGTAAAGCAGCACAAAGACGATGAACATGCCGATGAAGCCGTTTTTGAGCATCAGGTCGATGCGCGACTGGAGCATGTCGGTATTGTCGTAGAGTACCTTCAGGCTGACACTTGCCGGCAGCTGCGCCTGCCGCCGGGCCACGAAATCCTGCACCGCCCTGGAGATGGCCAGGGCATCCTCTTCGGTGGTCTTGAAAACCATGAGGATCACGGCCGGTTCGCCGTTGATTGTAGCGGCGATGGGATCCTCGCTGAAGTCGTCTTTGATGTCGGCCAGGCGGTCCAAGGTGATGATCTGCCCGTCGGGAAGTGCCAATACCACGATATCGGCCAGCTCCTTGTCGGTATAACGGCGCCCCATGGTGCGCAAACGGATCTCCTCGCCCTGGGTGCGGATGGTGCCGCCACCCATGTTGAGGTTGCTGCGCCGTACGGCTGCGGCGACCTGATCGAAAGAGAGGCCATATCGCCGCAGGCGCTCCTCGGACACTTCTATGCCGATTTCGTAATCCCGGGTGCCGAAGACGCTGACCCGTGAAATTTCAGGCAGCAGCTGCAATTCGTCCTTGAACAGCTCGGCCCACTCCTTGATTCGCCGCTCGGACATGTCGGCAGAAAGATATAGCAGGACCACCGGATCGAGCACACTCATCTCTTCGATCACCGGCTTTTCGGCATCCACGGGGAAATTGGAGATGGCGTTGATCTTGGTGCGCACCTCGTCCAGCACCGTTTCGATCTCATAATTCTCCAAGACCTCGATGCGGGTGGTGCTCACGTTCTCGGCCGAGTGGGTTTCGATCAGCTTGATGCCCTCGAGCCCTTCCAGGGCCTCCTCGATCTTGCGGCTCACCCCCTCTTCCACCTCTTCAGGATCGGCACCTGGAAAAGGCACGGTGATCAAAATCATGTCCAGGGAAAATTCGGGGAAATTTTCGCGGGTCATCGAGCAGGTGGTCAGTCCGCCGGCGGCCAGCATGAGCACCAGCATGATGTTTGCGAAAACGGTATTACGAGCAAAGGATGCCAGAAAATGTTTCATCGAAAATCTTCCTATGGAAACTCACTAGGAGCGATCGTTCAGTACTTCAAGCATGCTATTCTCCAGTGGATCGACCAGGCGGGTGACGATGACCGCATCGCCTTCGTTCAGGCCGCCGGTGATGTATGCGTGATCACCATCGAGCCGGGCCACCTGCACCGCCACGGTCTTGAGCCGTCCGTCCATAGCAACGAATACGGTATCCTTAAAACTTACCGCCGACCGGGGCACTCTGAAGGCCTGGGGCAGCGTCCGGCCGGGTATTTCCACGGAGCAGAACATCCCTTCGACCAGGGGCAGGTCCCCATTGCCCGCCACGGCATCGGCTGCCGCGATGCGCACCGCCACTGTAATCGTGCGTGTCTTCTCATCGTAGGCCACGATGCGGTGCAAACGGCCGTGCCATGCATGCCCCGCCTTGTCCTCGCTCCAGCGAATGCGGCACGCCACCGTTTCGGGTTGACCGAACCAGGCCTGGTTGACCGGCTCGGATGCCGGGGCAAAACGCATCCATTGACGCACATCCCGGCTGTCCAAAGGCACCTGAATCTCCAGCAGGCGATCGTCGGCCAGGGTCAAAAGCGGCGGCCCGGGAGAAACATACTGTCCCTGTTCCACGGCGGCCAGGGTCAAACGGCAGTCGAAGGGAGCGCGGACCTCGCAACGCGCCAGGTTGGCGTGCGCCAGCTGCAACCTTGCCCGGGCGGCCGCCAGCGTGCTGCCGGCCTCCTGGATGCGGATCGGATAGAGGGCCACGGCCTGGGCCATCTGATCGGCCTGGTCCACGGCCGTATTGTAGGCCTGTTCGGCCCGGTCCACGCTCGACCGCGTTCCGACCTGGTGCTCGTCGAACAAATTGCTCACCCGCTGAAACTCCGCGCCGGCCAATTCCCGGTTGCGCTCCAGGGTCCTGAGCCGCTGGGCGTCGATCCGGGCCTGTTTTTCCAGCCGTGCCACTACGCCGGCCAATTGATCCACCTCCGCCATCCCCTGGGCAACGGCGGCGGCATAATTGCGATCGTCGATGCGGAACAAAACTTCGTCGGCCACGATGCGCTCGCCGACCCGCAACCTGGGATGCACGGCCACCACCTGACCCGCCACCTCGGCCGAGATATGGACCGCCGTAACGGTGCGCACCTGGCCGTATCCCGTGATCGTCACCGGGATCGAAGCCGCCTGGATCTTCTCCACCTTGACTTTCAGCGGCCGCTCGCCCTCCAGAACCTCGGCCGGCGGCTTTTTCAGGCTGGCCAGGGCGATGAATCCGGAGATACCGGCCAGCACGATCACCGTGCAAAGAACAATCCGCAACATATAACGCTGGCGAACCACCTGGGAATGTGGGGCTGCATCATGACTCAAAACATCACCTCTTCGACACTTCCCGTTATCCATCATAACCGGCATGCCGCACATCAGCCGGCCATGCCCGATCCATAAGCCTCGTCGTCCATGATCACCTTTTGGATGGCGGCCAGGACCTCACACCATTTCCGGGTCGTGTCGGGATCCAATTTTTCCACCAATCCCCGGAATAACCGAAAAAGGCTCTCTTCCACGGCGGAGATCTCCTTGACGGCCTCAGGTGAAATCCGCACCGCCACCTTTCGGCGATCCTCGCTGCTCTGCTCCCGCAGCAACACGCCCTTTTCCACCAGGCGATCCACCATGGCCGATGCCGAAGGGGCCGTAGTCCCCAACTGGTCGGCCAGCCCGCCAATGGAAAGGGGGCCCTGCTGGCTGAGAATGGCGATCATGTTCAGCTGGGCCACCGACAATTCGCTGCCGATGGCCCCGGCCCGGGCCGCCAGATGGCGGCTGTGGACCCTGAGGATCCGTTCGTGGATCAGCCGGCCGGTGGTATAAATGAACCGGGCCTGTTCCAGCTGATCGGAATCATTCATCATGTCACCCATTATTTAAATTGGTTAAAGTTTAATTAGAAAAATATTTAGACAGCCTAAAATTTAGCCCCTATATATGGCTGCCCGATGCCCTGTCAAGTCAACAGATGAGGCAGCAGGGATTCCAACTGAATGCTATGCATATGACCCGGCAAGGATGACGCATGCGGACAGCCCGAGCCAAAGGACCCGTAAAAGATCCATGTTTGTAAGAAATTCACCTACATGGAAATCAGAAATCACCCAATTGACCGGCGAGGTTGCAACGGATAGTGTCTGATCATTAAAAGGGGCACAAGCACTTCACCCTGCTTCACCCTCATCCCATCCGATCCAATAACAATTCAAGGAGGTCAGACATGAAAAAGTTCAGCTTTCACCTAATGGTGCTCGTTGCAGCTCTGGCGCTGTTGGCGACACCGGCCATGGCCCAGGATTACAGCGTCCAGATCGGCGGCGGACCCACGGGCGGCACTTTCAACACCTTCTCCAACGCCATGGCCATCTATGTACCCAAGGTCAATGCCAACATCAAAGCCTCATCCGTGGGTTCGGGCGGATCGGTGGAAAACCTCAAACGGGTCTCCAGCGGAGAGTCCGATTTCGGCCTGGCCTACGCCGTTGACAGCGCCCTGGGATATGTGGGCAAACTGCCCAAGGACGAAAACAAATATTCTGGCCAACGCGTCTTGGGCTACCTGTACGGCGCACCTGCCCAGCTCGTGATCAATGCCGGCAGCGGTATCAACTCGGCCTCTGACCTGAAGGGCAAACGCGTGGCCGTGGGTAATGCGGGCTCCGGTGCCGCGGCCAGTGCCGAACGCTTCTTCCGCCACATCGGCGTGTGGGACAACTTCAAACCCACCTTCATGGGATACTCGGCAGCGGCCAGCGCCTTCAAAGACGGCAAGATCGACGCCTTCTGGGTGCTGGTAGGCTATCCCAACCGATCGATCATCGAAGCCAGTGTCCAGGCCAAGATCAACTTGGTCGACGTGGGTCTGGAAGCTGAAAAAACCGGTTTTTACGATGCCTTCGCCTACAGCCCGACCACCATTCCGGCCGGCATCTACGGCAAGGATGTGGGCGAATGCCAGACCTTCCAGGACTCGACCATGCTCATCGCCAACAAAGATCTCTCCGAGGATCTGGTCTATGCGGTCATGAAGACCCTGTGGTCCAAAGACGGCATGGAGGCCATGGTCACGGCCGCCAAGACCTTCGAAGAGATGAACCTGGAAAACGCCTTCCGCGGCGCATCGGTGCCCCTGCACCCGGGTGCGGTGAAATTCTGGAAGGAACAGGGCAAGGAGATTCCGGCCAAGTTGATGCCGTAATCACCGTCCTGGGCGATTAATATCAAAGCATAATAGAAAAAGGGGGGACGGCCATGCGCCGATCCCCCCTTGCCCATAACAATCGGTTTGTCTGCTGGAACGGGACCCGAACCTTTTAAGGGCAGGATCCCGCCCATGCCATCGAGGAAACAAAAATGAGCGACACCGAAAACATCCCAGCGGCCGGCGACCAGGAAAAACTCAAGAAGCTTATCGAGAAAGATGAGAAGTCCGGCCGCAACATCGCCACCGGCACCTGGTTCTACATCAGCGCAGCCATGGGCATCTTTATGGTGCTCTTTTACATGTATAGCGCCGCCACCCCGGTGGACACCCAGTATTTCCTGGGGATTTATGTCCTGCTGACCTACATGATGATATGCATCCACTATCCGTTCACCGACAAGAACCCCAAGATGAAAGGGTACTATATCGATGCGGCCGGCTCCTTTGCATGCATTTTCCTGAGCGTCTATTTCGCGCTCCATTTTCTGCTGGGCAGCAAGGGCGCCGAAGAGCCGTTTGCGGGCATCAACTGGTTCTATGCCATCGTCAGCCTCGTGGCAGCCGTATCGTTCTTCCTGCCCATCAAGGTCTGGGGAATCAAGCGCCATGGCGGTTCCGTCCTTTTGCTGGACGTCGTGCTGGCCCTGGTGTCCGCCTTTGTGGTCGGCTATTTCATGGTCGAATACCAGGACATCAACTACCGCATGGGGTCGGAAAATGCCTTGGACACGGCCATCAGCATGCTGGGTATTCTCGTCTCCCTGGAGGTGGCCCGGCGCATGCTGGGATGGTCCATGACCATCGTTGGCCTGGCATTCCTCTGCTATGGCTTCTGGGGTGATGTGCTGCACCACATCCCCATCCTCAACGCCTTTGCTCATGAAGGGTTCACCGTTACCCGCACCCTGAACCACATCTATCTGAAAGAAGAGGGTGTCTTCGGTATCATGGCCACCGTTCTGGTCACCTACGTAATCCTGTTCATCTTCTTCGGCTCGTTTCTCAAAGCGTCGGGCGCCAGCCGTTTCTTCCTCGATGTGCCCATGGCCCTGGCCGGACGAACCGTAGGCGGACCGGCCAAGGTGGCTGTCATGGCGTCGGGATTTTTCGGCTCGGTCTCCGGCTCGGCCATCGCCAACACGGTCTCCACCGGCGCCTTTACCATTCCACTGATGAAAAAAGCGGGCTTCAGACCCCACGTGGCCGGCGCCATCGAGCCGTCGGCCTCCATCGGCGGCATGTTCATGCCCCCCATCATGGGCGCCGGCGGCTTTATCATGGCCGAGATGACCCAGATTCCCTACGTCAAGATCATGTTGATGGCCATCTTTCCGGCCCTCATGTATTTCCTGTCGGTCTTCGTCATGGTCCACTTCGAAGCCAAGCGCTACGGCCTGGTGGGTCTCAAGGATCCCAACGCACCCACGGCCCTGCAGATCCTTAAGAAGCAATGGTTCATGTCCCTGCCCCTGGTGATCATCGTGGTGATGATGCTCCTCGGCTACTCACCCGGTTACGCGGCCTTCTGGGCGATTCTCTCCTGCGTGGGCATCAGTTGGCTGACCAGCGACCACCGTATGGGCGCCAAGGAGATCCTCAATTGCATGATCGAAGGATCGCGCTCCACCCTGGTCATCGGTGCCACGGTAGGCGTGATCGGCATCATCGTGGGCACCATTCAGCTGACCGGCATCGGTCTCAAGTTCTCCCAGATCATCATCGAACTCTCGTTCGGCTCCCTGCCCCTGGCGATCCTGCTCGTCGGCCTCGCCTCCCTGGTGCTGGGCATGGGCGTTCCGGTCACTGCGGCCTATCTAATCACGGCTGTTCTGGCTGTGGGCGCCTTGAGCGACATGATCATCCAGACCCAGTTCGGCATGAGCCTGCGCGAATTCAAGGCACCCCTGGACACCTTGATGCCAAATGATCCGCAGTACATCGCCATCATGTCCAAGCTCGCCTGGGCCCTGCTCGCCTCGCACATGATCGTCTACTGGTTCAGCCAGGACTCCAACATCACGCCGCCGGTCTGCGTAGCCGCCTACGCCGGCGCCGCCATCGCCGGGTCAGACCCCTGGAAGACAGGCTGGACCTCGTTCAAGTTCGCCAAGATGCTCTATATGGGGCCTTTCATCTTCGCCTTTTCACCGGGATTTCTGTTGGGCGGGCCCGATTTCATCATGCCCTGGTACCAGGTGATCAGTACCTGGACCACCATCGTGCTGGGCACCATCGCCTTCGGCAGTCTCACCATGGGTTATTTCCTCTGCCCCACCACCATACTCGAGTGGATCATCTATGCGGTGGCCACCCTGCTGCTCTTCTTCCCCAAGCTCCTGATCTGGGCGGTGGGCGTGGATATGCCGGTGATCATCGTCGATTTCATCGGTATCGGACTCTGGGCGGCGGTTTTCTTCATGCAGAAGGCACGAATTAAAAAGGACCCGTCGCTGCTTCATCCGATCTACCAGCGGCACGCCGACAAAAAGGCGAAAGCCATGGCATAGGTCAGGATTCGACGACCTCTCTCCACTCCAACCGAAAAGGCCCCCGCTTCGAAAGAAGCGGGGGCCTTTTTTTACCCCGTCGAGCCAACGTCTCCTCACCCGGTTCTGTTCAAACCGCTTCGAGCAGTGCCGTCTTGCTCAAGGCCGTGTCCGGGCGCCCCTTGACCGCCAGCATCGCCGCCTCGGCCATCTCCAACTCCTGTTGAAACGCCGCATCGGACACATGAAACTTGGGCTCGGTCACCAGCATGCGGCCGCCGGGCTTTAAAATCTCGCGGACCTGTTTGAAAAACACCTGAGGATCGGGCGTTTCGTGGACCATCCAGAACGCCAGGATAAAATCCACCGCCTCATCTATGTCCAGTGAATCGCTCTGACACAGCCGGGTTTCGACCACCGAGGACACTCCGGCCTTACGCGCCCGCCGCGCCACACGCACCAACATTTCCGGTTGCAGATCCACGGCGATCACCCGGCCGGTCGATCCGACCAGATGGGCCAGACCAATGGTGAAATACCCCATCCCGCAACCGATGTCGGCCACTGCCATGCCTGGACGTATCATCGCCGCGAACATGCGGTCCGGCCGGTGAAACAGCTTCCGTAACGGATTGTCGAACGTGTAGCAAAACCACCAGGGGCAAACATGCTTGCGATCTATCATCCCATCTCCATTATCAATCATTCACTTGACACCGTCCCGTGCACGCTGTGATTTCCGGGTCATACCCCTCTCTCCTTCTCATTGTACTTCCAGGCCAATAAGATAAGTGGATTACCATGACTGTCAAAAACCATTACCACGCCATCGGATCCCCGATTTAAAAATAGATAGGATTCCTTAACTTTCATACTTTTGTACTTTCGTACTTTCATACTTATTGTTCCAAAATAGATGCATCTGATAGCAACCCTTCACCCCCCGGGAGAAACAGATGATCCTCTACGATACATCCATCCCCATGAGCCTGGAACCGTTCGGCATTCTGATCCCCGTCCGCGACAGCCGCGCCACACGGACGTTTGCCGCCCTGACAGAGCATCCGACAATCGGCCCAATGGTCCGCCGCTGGCATCATCCAACGGTCAGCGAACGGCTTTCAAGGGATGATCTGATGCGCGTCCACAGCCCCGAATACGTGCAGCGTCTCTTTTCGGATGGACTGGAAACGGAGATACTGGCCACCTATGAACTCATCGCGGCCGACGGCACCTACCACCGCTATGCGCCCCAAAAGGCCGTTTACCCGCTGCGCCAGCTGTTCGAACGGATGCTGGTCAAGGCGGCCGGCACCACCCAATGCGGCCGCCTGGCCTTGGCTCACGGCTTCTGCTATTACTTCGGCGGCGGCATGCACCACGCCCATCGGGACCAC
Organism: Desulfatitalea tepidiphila; assembly: GCF_001293685.1. NCBI lineage: Bacteria > Pseudomonadati > Thermodesulfobacteriota > Desulfobacteria > Desulfobacterales > Desulfosarcinaceae > Desulfatitalea > Desulfatitalea tepidiphila. Next base: position 453,794 of record NZ_BCAG01000006.1, read on the forward strand.
GGCAGCGGCTTTTGCATGGTCAACGACATCGTCATCGCGGCACGTAAGCTCCAGGCCGAGGGCGCGGTCAGCCGGGTATGGGTCATCGATGTCGACGCCCACAAGGGAGACGGTACCGCCGCGCTGACCGCCGGCGACGCCAGCATCCTCACCTTGAGCATTCACATGGCCGACGGTTGGCCTTTGGACGGCCCGGCTTGCCTTCCGGACGGCACGGCCAATCCGGTATTCATTCCCAGCGACATCGAGATCCCCATCGCCTCCGGGGAAGAATCGGCCTACATTGAACGTCTGGAAATAGGCTTGCAGCGGTTGTCACAAATGGGGCGGGCGGACCTGGCCATCGTCGTGAACGGGGCCGATCCTTACGAGGCGGACGAATTGCCCTCAACAGCCGGCCTGAGCCTCTCCATCGACCAGATGCTGGCCCGGGACCAGCTGATCTACCGCTTCCTGCGCCGGCAGGACATTCCCGCCGCTTTTCTCATGGCCGGTGGATATGGCGATCGGGTCTGGCCGGTCTATGCCCGCTTTCTCACCTGGGCGCTGGCCGATGCCCTAAAAATCTGATTACTTCAAAATTTTCAAATAGATGGCCTTGCCATCGCCCGGGGCGTAAAAATCCTTCAGGGTGGCTTCGAGCCGGTAGCCGCAATTTTCGTAGAATATCCGAGTGCTTGCATATTCGGCCCGTTGGGAGGTGTCCACGTAGATGCGCCTGCCGCCGGCCTTGTGGATGCGCCGCTCGGTCTCCTTGATCAGGCGGCGTCCCAGTCCGCGGCGCTGGAATTCGGGGTGTACGGCGATCCAGTACAGATCGAAACTGTTGGCGCTGCCGGCGATGGGTCCGTAGCAGGCGTAACCCACCAGGCGGCCGTAATGCTCGGCCATGATGAAGTAATAGCCGCTGGCCTCGCCCTTTGCCAGGCGCTCGGTGACCAACTCCTCGGCCACATCGACCTCTTCGGGATTGAAAAAACCGGTGACGGTCACCAGCCGGCGGATGCGCTCCGGGTCCTGGGGTTCGAGGGTATCGCGCCACCGCAGGCCGTGCATGTTCTCCCTCGCCGCCGGTTGCTGCTCGGCCGCCTTGACGCGCGCCGCCACCAACCCCTTGAAAAAATGGACCGCGCTTGTGCCCAGGGTACGGTTGCGATAGCCCCCCTCCTGGACCACAACGGTGGGCAGGTTCAGATCACCAATCATGCGGCCGTTGTTTTCAAAATCACGGGCACCCAACCGCCAGGTACCCGTGGGATCGCCCTTGGCCGTATCCAGCCCTAGTGCCACCACGAGAAACAAGGGTTTGAAAGCCGCGATGCGTTCGATGGCCCTGGACAGGGTCTTGGCATAGAGCTCTCCGTCTACCGTCTCAGGCAGCGGCAGATTCAGGTTGAAACCCTCCCCTTCACCCTCGCCGCGCTCGTCTTCAAAACCGGTGAAATAGGGATAGGCGAACTTGGGATGGCCATGGATAGAGATGGTCAGTACGTCGGAGCGGCGGTAGAAGATATCCTGCTGGCCGTTGCCGTGGTGATAGTCGATGTCCAGGATGGCCACCCGGCCGTGGGCGCTGAGGAAGTTGGCGGCAATGGCGTTGTTGTTGAAGTAGCAGAAGCCGCCGAAGGCGCAGCGCTCGGCATGGTGGCCCGGCGGTCGAACCAGGGCATAGGCGATGCGGCGTCCGGCCAGGATTTCGGCGGCAGCGGTCAGGGCGCAGTCCACCCCCCGGCGGGCCGCCGGATAGGCATTGCGGTTGATGGGCGTAAAAGTGTCGATGCAGTAGTAGCCGGACAAGACCGACGGTTCCTTGGGCGGCCGGGTCTTGTTGCGGATCGGAAAGATATAAGGATAGAGGGACTTGCCTTCGGGCATCTCGGCGCAGGCGCGGCGCAGATAGTTGACCAGGTCGGCATCGTGTACGGCCGTGATGTGCTTCTCGCCGAAGGCCCGCGGCGGGCTGACGGCAAAAAGGCCGCTGGGGTCCAGAGCCTTGCGGATGGTGCTGACCCGCACCGGCGCCTCCACGTAGCCGTGTTCGTGCACGTGGTGAATGTCGTGCTTGTCGTTGACGACCAGGGCGATCTGCTCGATGGAGCGCCCTTCCACCGCGCTGCGCACCGCCTCGGGCTTCACATAGCGAAAAGGCCGTAGGGGCACCGGGTCCTTCTGAAACGAGCCCACCACGCGGTTCACATAGTCGGGCGGACAGTATTCGGCATATTTGCGCTCGAGGATGGCCCGTACCACCTTCTGAACGAAGTCCCGACGCAGGGGCGCGGTGCGGTCCAGGCCGTCGTAGACCAGGTGCGGCATGCAGGTGTCGCCGGGCTTCACCGGCGTTTCGTAGCCCGAATCCACGATGGGTCGCGCACCATAACGTTCGTAGAACCTCAGGCGCGCCCGGTTTTCCCGGAGCAGGGCCTCATCCGGACAACGCTCGTGATCGTCAGGCAGACATTCGAAAAATAGCCCCCTGGCCTCCAGGTCCACGGCCTCTCCGCGCACGCGGTCATAGAGGGCGCTGCCCAGGCCGCCGCCGGTCTTGCCGCCGGCTAGGGCGATCCAATCCAGGTAGCAGAACCCGATGACCGGCTCGTGCAGCACCATGGCGAAACCCAGCACGCGGCGCCGCAAATTTTCGGCCACCAGCAAGATGGTGCGGAAGCGCTGTTTGAACGGATTGCGCAGCTTTTCGCCGATCTGCTCGATCTCCTCTTCGGGCACCGCGTTGAACCGCGTGCGCAGGATCTGCTGCACCTGTTTGAGGATCTCCCGGTTGATGGGCAACACATCGTCGTATATTCTTCTGATTTTAAGCATGGCTCAAACCCCGGGCCTCGACGATGCGTGCCACGGCTTCGTCCAGGGTCAGACCGGCCCGCTCGACCGCCGCGGCGAAACCGGCGTCGGGGGACAGACACGGGTTGGCGTTGATCTCCAGAACCCAGGGCAACTGCTCGGCATCCACACGAAAATCGACCCGGGCATAGCCACTCAGGTCGAACAGCTCCCAGCAGCGAAGAGCCATGGCTTCGAGCTGATCGAGCAACAGGCCGTCCTCGCCGCCGAAATCGAAACGGCGCGGCGTGTGGTGATAGGCGTAGCTGTCGCTGTCCCATTTGGCCTGATAGCCGACGATGCGCGGCTGGTCCTCACCGAAACCCTCGAAAACGATTTCGGCCGGCGGCAGCACAACCGGTCCGCTCGGCCCGTCGAGTACCGACAGGTTGAATTCACGTCCTGGAATAAAGGCTTCGGCAAAGCAGTCGCCGCCCAGATGGGGCGCCCGCTCGGCCAGCACGGCATTGAGATGGGGGGTCTCGGCACCCTCTATGAGCGCCGACGCATCGATGCCGATGGAGGCATGTTCCCAGACCGATTTGACGATCCAGCGCGACGGCCACTCCGCGCTGGCGGGAAGCACACAGGGCCGGCTTCCGTTGCAGGGCCCGACCCATACCGGCGTGGGCACGCCGGCCGCGTGAAGGCGCGTCTTGGCCAGGATCTTGTTGGAGGTGAGAAAGATCGCTTCGGCCGATGAGCCGGTGTAGGGCTGCCCCATGGCATCCAGCAGAGAGGGCAGCAGATGAATCAGCCGGCCGCTGCCATCCAGCGCCTCGACCAGGTTGAACACCAGATCGGGTCCTGCAGCCTCGATTTTTCCCTTGATATCGGTCAGATTCAGGTCACAGGCGAAACGCAGGGTCTCATGCCCCAGACGATGCAAAGCGGCACCGACCATTTCGGCCTGCACCAGCACATCCTGCTCGTCCGGCGCCCCCCCCTCCTGGACCGCATTATGCACCACCACGACGCGCAAAGGCCTGCCCCCCCTTTTTCCCGGCTTGCTGGCGGACCCGTTTCAGGGCCGAACGCATGATCTGTCCGATCAGGTCCACGTAAGCGATCCCCAGCAGGTTGCACAATATCGGCAGGTCCGAATGTTGGGGATGCAAGCCGGCCAGGGGGTTGACCTCCATGAACATGGGATCCTGTTGCGTGTCACAGCGAAGGTCCACCCGTCCGGCATCTCGACAGCCCAGCACCCGCCAGGCCTCAAGGGCCACGGCCTCGGTCCGGGCCACGACCGTATCCTCCTGGGGTCGCACCAGTCGATAGGAAACCAGGTCCTCGCAACGCTCCTTGTTCACGTAGGAATAAACATTGGGCTCAGCCTGCTTGAGCAGAAGCACCTCCATGGTCCCGAGGACCCGGGCATCGGCGCCGGTACCCACCAGACCCACGGTAAACTCACGGCCGGACAAAAAAGGCTCGACCAGCACCGGCTGGTCAAAGGCGACCTGCAGATTGCGGCAGGCCGCACCCAGATCGTCCCGCCGGCGCACGATGGAATCGGGCGTCACCCCCTTGCCCGTGCCTTCAGCCACCGGTTTGATGAAATAGGGCGGACCGAAAGCGATCCGGCGCAAGTCCTGGGGGCCTTCAACCACGGTAAAATCAGTCGTGGCAACGCCCGCATCGCGCAACACGTGTTTGGTCATGCCCTTGTGCAGGGTCAAGGTCATAACCAATGGATCGGAAAAGGTATAGGGAATCTCGTAAGCGTCCAGCATGGCCGGTACCTGGGCCTCGCGGCCGATGCCATGCATCCCCTCGGCGATGTTGAATACCATGTCCCAGCGATCGCCGGCCGCCAAGCGGGCCATCAAATGACGAGCATGTCCGATGCGGTCGCTCTGGTAGCCCAACGACGCCAGGGCATTCTCCAAGGCGTCGATGGTGTCGGCGCGATCGAACTCGGCCGTCTCCTCTTCCGTATAGCCGGCCGCAAGGTAGTCGGCCCGCAGGTCATAGGTCAGCCCAATCTTCATCGACCAGACCCTCCCACATGATTTCATCATACAGCATTCGATGCCAGCATACGGCTTCCGCATCTCCGACACCGGCGATACCGGCCGCGACGACCGCAGCGGGGTCGATCCGCGCGGCCAGGCATTCCATGTCCCATCGATGGGCCAACCCTATCGCTGAATAGACATGGGGGAACAGACGACAAACCAAGGGTCGCACAGCCAACGGCAATTGGCAACCCGTGGCGGTCAAAAAAATACAATCTCCACTCTCGCGCTGTCTCAGCACGCGGCGGGTACCGTCGGGCCGAAAGACCTGCTGCTGCCAGACCGGATCGTCATCCTGATCCGCATAGGCGGCATCGCCGCAGGCCCGGTATTCAATAATATCCGATTGCCGGGTGTGGCTCAGTATTCTGCGGCAATCCCCCCATGTCACATAGATATCATGCCCCTGGCAGCAACTTCTTCCATTGCGGGCACATGTTTGACATAAACACACCCCACCGGTGGGTTCCGGGGCGATGGGCCGAAAGCGCCCTCCCCCGGCCTGCCCGCCGGTTTCATTGGATAACGCGGTCATCTATCGCCGCCCTCTGTCGTGCGGCCGATTCCGGAATCGCTCAACAGCAGTCCGGATACTTGTAAAGGTTCCCTTCGTAGTTTTTCAAAACGACATGGCCATGTTCACGGCCCATGACGTATTCGGGCATCAGAGGCACCTTGCCCCCCCCTCCCGGCGCGTCGATGACGTAGGTGGGCACCGCATAGCCGGAAGTGTGCCCGCGCAATCCGCGGATGATCTCCAACCCTTTTTCCACCGGCGTACGAAAGTGCGCCGAACCGGAAATCGGATCACACTGATAGAGATAGTAGGGGCGCACCCGCATCTGAAGCAGGTGATGCACCAGCGCGCTCATGGTTTCCACCGAATCGTTGACCCCCTTGAGCAGCACGGTCTGTGAGCCCAGGGGGATACCCGCGTCGGCCAGACGCTGGCAGGCGCGGTAAGACTCGGTCGTGCACTCGTCGGGATGGGTAAAGTGCAGGCTCATCCAGAGCGGGTGGTGGCGGCGCAACATCTTGACGAGTTGCGGCGTCACCCGTTGGGGCAATACCGCAGGAATCTTGGTGCCGATGCGAATGATCTCCACATGCTTGATCTGGCGCAATTGAGTGAGCAGCCAATCCAGGCGCGCATCGCCCAGGGTGAGTGGATCGCCGCCGGACAGCAGCACATCCCGGACCGTGGGGGTGCGGCGAATGTAGTCCAGCGCATTTTCCAGACGACGGCGGTTGAAAAACAGTCGACCATGCCCCACCACCCGGGAACGGGTGCAGTAACGGCAATAGGTCGAACAAAAGTCCAGGGTCAAAAAGAGCACGCGGTCGGGATAACGATGCACCAGTCCCGGCACAGGGCTCTGGGTATCTTCGCCCAGGGGGTCATCATCCTCACCGACGGATTTGACAAATTCATCGACCACGGGCACCACGGTTTTGCGCAAGGCATAATCGGATCCGTGGCCCACCAGCAGGCTCATAAAGTAGGGCGTAATCGCCAGCGGCAGGTTGGTTTGCAATCCCATGGCCGCGTGACGCTCACGATCGGTTAGATCGAGAAACTTCTCCAGTTGGGCAAGGGTGTGCACCCGGTTGGCGATCTGCCACCGCCAGTCGTTCCACTGACGTTCGGTGACCGTGGGATAGTAAAGCTGTTTGAAACGTCTGCGCGGTGTAGGGGTGTCGGGAGGCGAAGGTTGGATGGAAAGCTTGTGCTTGATCCTTTTTTCAGCAGGCAGGCTGATGGGCGTTGCCGCCTCCTGACTTGGAGGCTCCTCTTCGACCTCCGCAGCCACCGTGTTGGCACAACTGGATTTGACATCTGCTCTGGCTTTGGCTGGACGTCGTTGATGAATAGGCATTGCTCGAGGTTCTCCTTCTTCCGGCATGGCCGGCAATTAAAAGTGACGTCGGTGATACGCTTTGGGAACAGGCTGCGGACAAATCCCGTGCCAAATATTTTTCCATGATATATCATGCAGTTAAAATTGTGCCGCCCGAACCGATCGGAATCGACGATTCCTGTTTTTTTCAATTCCACCCTAAAACGCCTCCACGAAACGCATGAGACCCAACAACGATCCGATATTATTAGTTTAATTTAATAAAACAGCAATTTTGGAATCCATTAAAAAAGGAAATACAAGTTCCCTTTTCAATGCGTTGCGGTAATGATGGGTCCGTTCTTTGGAAAGGGGGTGTCGGACGTCTCGATGATTGAAAAATAAATCCAGTCCAATCCATTCAATGAACGCGATCGGCTGGATCATTCCGAAGATTTGTGGATATCGATGATTTTGGTTTTTGCGGCATAGGACATGGTTTCGTACCGGGTAATGCCTTGCAGTTTCGAGGTGATGGAGCCCATTCGCTCGACCTGTTCGAGCGCCTTGGCGATATACTCTGAAGCCTTCTCATCCGACGCGATTTTGAGGCTGAGCAATTCCAGATAACCGGAAAGTGCCTGCAGGGGCTGGTTGAACTCATGACAGACGCCGCCCGCGGTTTCGAGCACGCCTTCGAGCTTCTCTTTTTGCGCCCGGTCCCGGGCGGCCCGGTTCTTTTCGGTGAGATCCGAAAGAACGGCCACACTGCCGATCGCCTCTTTATCCTGATTCTGGATGAGCGCCAGGCTGAACAGGAAATCCCGCCGCTGTCCGTCGGCGCACTGCACCTCAGCCTCGAAAGTGTGGGACAACCCCTTTTGCATCATCACCAGTTCCTGGTGCTGATAGGTGGCGGCCAAGTCGGGCGGTATCTGATCGGGCAGATCCTGTGGCCGCCGGCCGATGATGCGATCGCGGGTCAATCCCAGCACAGCCCTTGAAAATACCTGGTTACACCCCTGAAAAACGCCTTGGGCATCTTTGAAATAGATGGGGTTGGGAATCGTGTTGATCAGTTCGTCCATGAGCTTCAAATAGCCCCGCAAGCGATCTTCTTTGTTTTCACGATGGCTATCGAAGCGCTGCTGGTCCGTTTCCAGGGCGTGCACACGAAGCTTTGCCTCGTTGAGCGCCTTTCGCAGCCGTTCCAACCGCAGGGCCTGGGCGCGGATACGAAGACCGCACCAACCCAATCCAGCAAGCAGCAGCGCGACTATGAACCAAGACCAAAAGGGCATAACGTCTCTTCTCCGATCAAACGATTTGGGATAGGTTACCATACCGGACGCCGGTGCAAGAAGCTTTTTCGAAAGCCTTGCACCCTTGGCCGGAAATCAGTATGGTAGGTCACATCCGAAAATTGCGAAAGCTGCCCTATCACGCCATCCATCCTAAGAGGAGCACGACATGCCGACCACTACCGTTCGCTGGTTGACGGGCAAACAGTTCGTGGGGACCGACTCCCGGAATCACTCCGTTGTCCTATCCGGAGACGATCCGGCCAAAGGGGTCAGCCCTTCCCAAATGCTGCTGATCGGCCTTTCGGCCTGCACTGCCTACGATGTCCTCAATATAATGGTTAAAAAGCGCAAGCCGCTCACCATGCTCGAAATCATCGCCGATGGCGAGCAGGATGCCAAACCACCATGGGCCTACCGGCGAATTCATCTAAGGTACCGTGTCAGCGGCAAAGATTTGACGGAAAAAGCGGTAAGCCAGGCCGTGAAACTCTCCCAGGAAAAATTCTGCTCGGTAGCGGCTACCGTGCGCGGCGTGGCCGACATCACGACCGAGGTTGAAATCGTGGCAGAAGATTAAAAAGGTATATTTTTTGCATTTTTCACCGGCGAACGGATCGCCGGCGTGCCTTAAAAAGCCGAAAGATTCAAGTTTTTCGATGGAGGGGCCGATAGTTTGACTTCGGCCGAAGGCGATCTGTAAACAGACCGATCGAATATGTTTTCAAAAGGTTGCGGTATTCGGGGATAGCGAAACGAAATGGCGGGGGGGCGAAAAACAATCATCGGGTTATGCACGTCAATTTTTGTCGGATTGACACTATTTGTCATGCCGTATGCCCAAGCCGACATCTATCTCTATATCGACAGCGAAGGGGTCCTGCATTTCACCAACACGCCCACCTCCAGCGACTATAAGGTCTACATGCGGGAAACGCCCACGCGTCCCAAGACATGGCGTCCGATCCAGAACTACGACGATGTGATCAACGAAGCGGCGCGGGAAAACGGCCTCTCTTCCTCGCTGCTCAAGGCCTTGATCCACGTGGAGTCCTACTTCAACCCGCGGGCGGTTTCCAAAAAAGGGGCACTGGGATTGATGCAGATCATGCCCCAGAACCTCGAACTGTTGGACATCAGCGATCCCTTCGACCCATGGGAGAACATCATGGGCGGCGCCCGCTATCTCAAAGCCATGATCGAGCGTTTCGACGGCCAGCTGCCCCTGGCCCTGGCCGCCTACAACGCCGGTCCTTCCGCCGTCGAACGCTACCAGACCATTCCCCCCTACGACGAAACCCAGCGCTACGTCGAAAAAGTGATGAAGTTATTCCACCTCTACAAGAAAAGCTGAGGACCGCCCGGTCATGCCGCCGGCTTGTCTTTCTCGTACACAACGGCAACGACTTTTGACATCGCCATCAAAACAAAACACTTAAAACTACACTTTCTTCCCGGGTTTAAGGACCAGCGCAGTGCGATGGGGCAGGTAGATGCTGAGCCGATGGGGGGGATGAAATTTATCCCGGGCCGCCAATGCGACGTGGGAGATGGTGCGGTCGATGCGGTCGTAGCCGCCGAAGCGCACATCGTCGGAATCGAGCACGATGTCGTACTTTCCCGGTGGAGAGGAAAATTGGTAGTCGGCAAACGAACGGGTGGGGTTGAAGTTGAAAGCCCATATCAATCCGCCACGCTCGAAGATCAGGATCTTGTCGTCATCGCGCTCCCAGAGCAGGCGGGCGGCGGGCGAGGCCAACACGTTGTACGACTTCGCCAGGGCGATCATCTCCCGGTCGAAAAGGGCCAATTGGGAGTATTTGAGGTTGGGGTCGTCGGCCAGGTGCCACTGGCGGCGGGCGTAGTGATAAGACCAGTTGTTGCCTTCCCTGGGGAAATCGATCCATTCGGGGTGACCGAATTCGTTGCCCATGAAGTTCAGGTATCCGTGACCGGCCGTGGCCAGGGTGATCAACCGGATCATCTTGTGCAGCGCGATACCGCGATCCACGACCATGTGGTGGTCGCCCATGCCCATGTGGTAGTACATCTCGGCATCGATCATGCGGAAGATCAGGGTCTTGTCGCCGACCAGGGCCTGATCGTGGGATTCGGTGTAGGAGATGGTCCGTTCGTCCTGCCGGCGGTTGTTCAGTTCGTACCAGAGGCCGCCCATGTGCCAATCTTCGTCCCGGATATCCTTGGTGAGCTTGATCCAGTTGTCGGGCACACCCATGGCGAACCGGTAGTCGAACCCGATGCCTCCCTCTTCCCAGGGTCTGGCCAAGCCCGGCATGCCGCTGACGTCTTCTGCGATGGTGACCGCATCCGGTCGCACCTGGTGAATCAATTGGTTGGCCAGGGCCAGGTAGCACAAGGCGTCTTCGTCCACGTTGGGATTGAAGTAGTCCTCATAGGAAGTAAAAGCTTTTCCCAGGCCATGATCCAGGTAAAGCATGCTGGTGATGCCGTCGAAGCGATACCCGTCCACGCGGAATTCATCCAGCCAGTAGCGGCAGTTGGACAGCAGGAAGTGGAGCACCTGGGGCTTGGCATAATCGAAGAGGCGCGAATCCCAGGCAATGTGACGACCGCGATGGCCTTTGTGGAAAAACTGGTACTCGCTGCCGTCATAGCGGCTGATGCCTTCGACTTCGTTGCTCACGGCATGGGAGTGAACCAGATCGATGAGCACCCGCAGTCCTGCCCCATGGGCGGCATCCACCAGCGCCTTGAATTCCTCGGGCGTGCCGAAGCGCGACGACGGGGCGAAAAAGCTGCTCACATGGTAACCGAAACTGCCGTAATAGGGGTGTTCGGGGATGGCCATGATTTGCAGCGTGTTGTAGCCGGCCGCGACCACGCGGGGCAACACGTTTTCGGTAAACTCGACATAGCCGCCCACGCGCCCCTCGGGCTGAGCCATGCCCACATGAACTTCGTAGATCAGTGGCGGCTCATCGGCCGCGGTGAATTTCTCCACCTGCCACGGGTAAGGTTTTTCCGGATGCCAAACCTGGGCATTGAAGATATGGGTCACAGGGTCCTGCACGACCCGCCGAGCCCAGGCCGGAATACGGTCGCCGACGCCGCCGGGCCACTGCATATAGAGGCGATACAGGTCCCCGTGCCGGAGTCTTTCGCCCGGCAACCGCAATTCCCACGTCCCGTTGGCATCGATGCGCTGGAACGCCATATCTTCATGCGGCTGCCAGCTGCTGACATCTCCGATCAAATGGATGGCCGTGGCATTGGGCGCCCACTCCCGCAACACCCATTCTCCATCATGAAAATGCAGGCCGTAGTAAGTATGGCCCGATGCAAAATCGCCCAAAGCGCCCTGCCCGTCGGTCAGTTCCCGCAACGTGCTCGAGATCAGGGCAATGCGACGGGCGATGGCCTCGAGGTGCAGCTCGAGGTAGTCGTCGGAAGAGATGAAGCGCATGGCGCGCTGCCGGTCATTGTCTGTTATCATCGCTAATGCAGCAAGGGCCTTTCCAGCATTTTTTCATAAAGGTCGATATACTGCCGGGCATTGAACGCATGGGTAAAGGTCTCCATGGCATGACGCATGACACGGGTGATCTGGCGCTCCCTGATCGGATCGGGCAACTGGAAAAAGTCCATGGCACGGTCCACGGCCCACAGCAGGCCCTGGGCGTCGTAAATATCGAAGAGAAATCCACTGCCCGTATCCCGATCGGCGTCGAGTTGGGACACCGTGTCATGAATGCCGCCCGTGTTGTGGGCCACCGGCAGGGCACCGTAAATCTGGCCGATCATCTGGGGCAGGCCGCAGGGCTCGAATAGAGAGGGCATCAACACAAAGTCCGCCGCACCGTAAGCCTGGTGCTCCAGGCGCTCGCTGAAATCGCACACCGCCACCCGTTGGTGAAATTCGTGCTGATTGACGATGTTGCGGAAGACATTCTGGTAAGGACCGTCGGCCACGAAGACCACCTGCAGTCCCTGCTCCCAGTATTTGGAAATCACGCCATAGAAGATATCGGCCAGCAACTGGCACCCTTTCTGGACCGGATCGAGGCGCGAGGGCCAGATAAAGACCGGCGCCCGTTCGTCTTCGAGGAGCCCGAGCAACCGCTGCAGATCCCTCTTGTTTTTACGCTTGGCCGACAAGTGGTTTTCGGATCCATAGGTCTCGAACAGGAATTGATCCTTCTCCGGGTTGAAACCCGGATCCGGCGCATTGAGAATGCCCGTGGCGCATTCGGCCCGGACCTTGTTGGTCAACTCCTGGCGCAGCGGCGGGGCGATGAAATGGTGGCGTCCTTCGACGATCTCGTCGAGAAAACGCTGACTGACCGTGTTGACGAAGTGGGCGGCAAACACGCCACTGGCTAGAAAATCGACGGGGACGCTCTCCCTGGCCTCTTCATAGCTGGCAGCGAAGTTCTCGTAATAGAGGTGATCCCAGAAGTAGGCCGCATCGATGCCACGGTCTTCGATATGGGAGAGAGTGGTCTTGACCGTGTGAATATTGTGAATCGTAAACAAGCAGGGAACGCCCATCTGCCGGGCCATGCCTGGTATCAGACCGGTCATCCAGTCGTTGCAGTGGATGAGGTCGGGCCGCACCCGCGGCACGATGTTGTTGATCACCTCGCGCTGGAACGCCAGGGAGATATGGGTGTTTTCCCCTCCATAGTTGGAATAGACGCGGTTGAGGTAAAAAAAGGCCCGATCCTCGGCCAGGTGAATGCGGTCGTTGGGCATCACCCGGTGCAGGGTACGCTGCTCCCGCCTGAGAAACGGGGCCAGGCGGTCCTCGAAAATCGAGCGATAGTCGGGCAATGCCACATGCACATCGGCGCCCTGATGAAAGAGCGCGCTGACCAGGGCGGCCGATACGTCGGCCAAGCCGCCGGCCTTGGCCGTTAGATAGTTGGCCAGGCTACCCATGCGGTCGGGAAGATAGGTCACCTCGGGGGTAACGATCAGGATCCGAGGTTTTTTTTGCTTTTTCGCCATATCGATCTTTCAGCCAGCCCAAGGAGCCGGCATTGGAGGTGGGTGCGCCGTTGAAAAATCAAAACATCATAGAATACCAAAAATAAAAAGTAAAACCGGCGTCAAGCCCAGGTGAGCAATCCAGGCGTAAATCGGATCCAGTCGTCCGCGCGGGGGCCGATGCGCACCGTAAAGCCGTAACGCCCCGAATCCCGGCAGGTCACCGTGCAGCGGAACAGATAACTGCCTTCCCCGCGATCTTCGACCATCTCCATCTTCTGGGTGAGTCCGATTTCCAGTTCCGCGGTGCCCTTCATGCGACCGTAATACAACTCCACATCGACCTCGTCGGGGTCGAGACTGCCCAAATGGGCCACCGCGCTGACGGTGAAGGTATCTTCCACCTGGAAGGGCCCTTCATGGTCGCGCTCGGGGGTTTCGATCCGGATATCCTTCCAACAATCCCTGAGCCGCTTGTGCAGGACGCTCAATCGCTTGGCCTCGGCGCCGCCATCGGCCATCAGTTCGCGATGGCGTTGCACGGCCGGAAGGTAAAACCGCTGCTGATATTCGTTGATCATGCGGTGGCTGCAAAAATCGGCCATGGCCATTTTCATGGAGGCCTTCATCTTGGCCAGCCACTCGGTCGGCATGTTGCCCGAAGACCGGTTGTAGAACATCGGGATGACGTCGTTTTCCAGGATATTGTAGAGGGCCTGCTGATCGACGGCATCCTGGTACCCCTGATCGGCCGTCTCCTGGCCGCTGCCCAGGCTCCAACCGCGCTCGGAGGTGTACCCCTCGTCCCACCAACCATCGAGGATGCTCAGGTTCAAAACGCCGTTGATGGCGGCTTTCATGCCGGAAGTCCCGCAGGCCTCCATGGGCCGCCTGGGCGTATTGAGCCAAACATCCACACCCTGCACGAGGTGACGGGCGATGCCCATGTCATAATCTTCCAGAAAAGCGATGTTGCTGCGCACGTCGTGGGTTTTGGCGAACTGAATGATGTTTTTGATCAGCTCCTTACCCTCGTTGTCCTGGGGATGGGCCTTGCCGGCGAATAGGATCTGAACCGGATGCGACGTGTTGGTCAGAATCGCCTTGAGCCGCGCCGGATTGCCCAGGATCAGGTTGGCCCGCTTGTAGGTGGCGAACCGGCGGGCGAACCCGATGGTCAGCACCTCTGGATCCAGGGCATTTTCGGCGGCCTTGACCACCGAAATCGGTGCGCTGCGCCGTTCGTACTGCTTGACCAGCAGGTCCCGAACCTTACTGATCAAGCGCGCCCGGGCCATTTCATGAGCGCGCCAGAGCTCTTCGTCATAGATCTCGCCGATTCGCTCGATATTCTCCCCCTTGCGGCTGCTGTAATGCCACTCCGGTCCCAGATAGCGCTCGAAGAGGAAGAAAATTTCGGGTGCGATAAAACTCGATACGTGAATGCCGTTGGTCACATGCTTGATCGGTATGTCATCCACCGACCGTTCCGGCCACACATGGGCCCACATGCGCCGCGCCACCCGTCCGTGCAGGCGGCTCACGCCGTTGCAGTGTTCGGAGAGACGCAACCCCAGGATGAACATGGAAAAGGGGCCATGGGGATGGGCGTTGCCCGTTCGCCCCCAGGAGAGGATCTCGTCCTCGGTCACGCCCATCCGCTTGGCGAGATTTCGAATATACGGCCGCACCGACTCGGGCGGGAATTCGTCATGCCCGGCCGCCACCGGTGTATGGGTCGTGAAAACCGACGTGCGTGCCACCGCCTCCAATGCCGTCGGTAGATCAACTTGATGCGCCTCGACCCACTGGGCCAGTCGCTCGACGTTGGCAAAGGCGCTGTGCCCCTCGTTCATATGGCACACGGTGGCCTCGATCCCCATGGCTTTGAGCGCCCGCATGCCGCCGATCCCCAACAGCACCTCCTGGGCGAGACGAACGCCCGGCTCGCTGTTGTAGAGCCGGGCGGTGATATTACGGATGGCCGGTGGATTCTCGGGCACATTGGTATCCAGCAGCACCAGGGGAACCCTGCCGATCATGATCTTCCAGACATCGGCCAGAATATCGCCGTCAGGTCCCTCAACCTGGATGCGCAGTTCGACGCCGGCGCTGTCTTTTACGCGCACCAGCGGCAGGGAGTAGAGATCCGTCTCCGGATAGGTCTCCTGCTGCCAGCCGTTGGGATCGAGCAGTTGGCGGAAGTAGCCCTGGCGGTAGAGCAACCCCACCGCCACCATGGGAAGTCCCATGTGGGACGCGGACTTGAGATGATCACCGGCAAGAACGCCCAAACCACCGGCAAACAGCGGCAGGCTTTCGTGGATACCGAACTCCATGGAGAAATAGGCGATGCGGGCGGTTGAACCGTATGGATTGGTGCCCAGATCGGGCGATGCCAGCACGCGTTCTTTAAACTGCTGCCGAACCCGGTCCAGATGGGCCAGGAAGCTGTCGTCAGCGGCCAGCTTTTTCAACCGGATCTGAGAGACCTTGGTGGCGAAAACAATGGGATTGCGACCGGACGCCTCCCAAAGACGCGGATCCACGCGTCGGAACAATTCGATGGCGTCGGGTTTCCACGACCACCACAAGTTGCGCGACAGAACGCCGAGAAAACTCAGCGAGCTTGGCAACTTGGGAAATACCTGAAAGGCTTGTATGTGCTTCATCGGACGACTCCTGTGGGACAGATTCACATGTTACCGGGCCAGTGCCGGGACTCGAGTTTGACGTCACCCTAAAAGGTCCATTATCTGCGTTGCGCTCATCCCGTGGTCCTTGCGGCGTAGGGCAAGTACACCTCAGGACACGGAATGTCGCGCGCCTTGATCTTGAGCCTTTTACAGCGCCGCCTGGCAACGCCTACTTACGAATCCATCGAGTTTAATCTCAGACCGCGCTTGGGAATGAAAGGCGCCTACCCTTTCGGCACGTTTTGCCGGCGGTTGAGAACGATCGATGGATGAAACAGAGACCCCTAAACGACCACCACCCCGTTCTGGGTGTTGGCGATACCGGCATGCACATATTTATCGGCCTGCGTGTCGGTAATCCAGTAGGCGCCATCCACAACGAATCGATATTGGTATTCCCTTCCGGTGGCCAAGTTGACCGTTACGGTGAAATCGCCGTTCTTGAGGGCCTTCATGGGGGTCTTTTCGGCCTGCCAATCGTTAAACTCCCCCGCGAGGCCGGCGTTCTTGCCGTTACCGGCAAATTCCTTGGTCAGGCGAAACGTCACTTTGCAATAGGGTTTGTTTTTAAGATACTGCTTTTTGGTGCTCATCGCTCTCTCCTGGGTATTATGCCTGGTTGCCATGCGCGGCTTGATATCGACAATGAAGACATGCCAGCGGGGAGCAAGGATCGCGCTCAAACACGCGCCATCGATCGACGAGAAAGAGGTGTCGCATGGGGTTGCTGTTCGCTCCATAGATAGTTTTAGCACCGCGGTTTGTCAACCAAAGCGATTCCAACTCAGCGATTCTAACTCTATGCTCATCATTGTACCCGGCAAGGATGGAGCAGGTGACAGAAGCCGTAACCTATACCGCCCTCACCTTGCGCCACACCCGCAACAACTCGCTGACCCCCCACGCCTGGGCATCGCAACCCCGCTGGGTGTGGGGGATATCGCCGTCCACGATCTCCGGCACATGGCCGACACAATGGCTGTTGATCAGCTGCAGGCTGCTCGACAGCCAGGCCAGGGCGGCCGGTGCCGCGGAACGTCCGTACCGCTGAACCCAGGCCTCGCAGAATAACGGAAACGGCCATGTCCAGGCCGTGCCATTGTGGTAGGCCGGCTTGCGTCGCGTGTCCTCATCCCCCTGATACTGGCCCCAGTAGGGTGCCATGGGATCGTTGAGCAGCTGTCCTTCCCTTTGAATGACCAGGGGCGCCTTGACCGGCTGGTCGGCCAGGCTGCGGATGGCCCCCGGAACGAGCAGCCGCTGGCAGGCATCCAGCATGCGGCGGACCATTTCGGGATCTTCCACGGCCCCCAGGGTAATGGCCAGCAACTGGTTGGGACGCAGGGCATCGTCCGGCCGGGCCTGGTCGGCCGGTGTGCCCGGGGAACCATGCAGACAATCGCTCAAATGGCCGGCATCGGGGAGCCAATAACGGGTCTGGATGCTGTTCCGGACGCGTTGGGCCAGATCCTTCCAGGCCGAGCCGGCCGCTGGATCGATATCCGATAGAAAGACCAGGGCGGCATACCACAGCGCCTGAATTTCGATGGGATAGCCCTCGCGCGGCGTACCGGCCGGATAATTGGTATCCATCCAGGTAAAATGGGCGGGGCTGAAGAGCAGACCCGACCCCGGATCCATGCGGATCCCGTTAGGGGTGCCGGCCATCAAGGCGCCGGCCATGTCCACCAGGATCTGCCGGATCGAACGGCGCTCGCAATGCTGATCGAGAAAATCGTCCCGCCCTTCGGCAACCGCCAAATCGGCGCAGGCGGTGAAAAACCATAGAGGCGCATCAGAGGTGTCCCGATTGCCGGCATCGTTTCCGCGGATCATGTTGGGCAGGGTGCCGTTGGCCTCGAACTGGGCGAACTGCAACAGGATCGCGCGACTCGTCTCCAGATGGCCGGCGGCGATCAGGCCGCGCACCACGATCAGGGTATCGCGCCCCCAATCGAGAAACCAGGGAAATCCAGCAATGACCGTATTGAATTCGCCCCGGAGCACCACGTACTGTTTCAGGGCGGCGGCCATGGCGCCTTCCAGTGGCATGTCGTCTCCCTCGATGGACCCATCCAGCGCGGCCGGCGGCTTGGCCTTGGGCGCCGACGGGGTTTCAACCCAGGCGGTCAACATGATCCGCTGCCCGCCCCTCAGCGGGCAGGAAAAGTAGCCCGGGCTGAACAAATCGGAATTCGGATCGAGTCCCCTGCCGGCCTCCAGGGATCGATGCACCATATAATACCACTCCGGTTCGATCTCAAAGCGTCCCTGGTCCTGCTGCATGACCAGGGCATGATGGGCGCCAGGGGCGAAACGAAACCCTTTCTTATGCGCCGTGAGGGCATTGGGCCACAGGGTTTCGGGCCCGGAAAAGGCCTTGGTGCATTCATGGAAGTTGCGATCTTCGATGTCAGGACGAATCACGAGCGTGACGGCCTGGTCATCGGCCAGTTCGGCCTCGCCCGAAATCCGATGGAGCCGCTCGAATTGCATAGCCACCATGTTGGCCCGATCGGGCAGCATGCGAGCCCGTACCTGCAAGACGATGTGTTCGCCCTGTCCGGCGATAATCTGATAGCGCCACCAGGCACCGCCCTCATAATCGAAACCGAAATGTTCGAGACAATCGGGTTTGATCTCCTGGGAATACCCTTGGTAGACCACCCACCCGCGGCAACGGGCCAGCAGGATGCGCCGATCTTCCGGAAAATCAGGATTCAGGTTGGCCGCCAGCAAGGCGTCGTAGCGGCTATCCAACCGGCGCCAGTCGGCGCGCACCCGCATCATGGCGCCTCTTCCATTGGTCCCTAACACCAGCAACGGGGTCTGATGACACTCGTTTCGGCTGAAAGCGGTGCGCACCCGGGCGTTGCGCCCATCGGCCAGATAGAGCAGCCTGGCGCGATGGTGCACGGGCCCATCGGGCTCGAAACTGACGATCTGCAGTTCACACGGCCGGTGGGCGACCGGTGTCGGCAATGGCGCAAAAAGCACAAAGGCGTGCCCGTCGCTGCCGGCCAGGCTATCCTCCTGAGCCAGGACGCGTTCGCCCTCCACGATCCGGGCGCGCATGGGGTGAGGCGCATGAACGAGCAACAGGAAGCCGGGCGGCACCATCACCTCGCGCCGAAGGTCTGTGGGAAGCTGCCAGCGCACCAGGCGAGGCATCTCCACCCGGGGATCGAGACCGCGGCAAAAAGCCTCTGGATCGGCCTGCAACCGCCGCGCGGCCGCATCGAGATCACCGCTCGCGACGGCTCTGAAAACCACCATCACTTCCAGCGCCTTAGCCCGCAGACACTGCAACAGGACGGCCGGCGGCGGCGTATAGGGATCTTCGGGAGCCGCAGACGCCCATCCATCCCGGCTGTCGGCCAGGCAGACGACCTGCCCGGCGGCCAGATCGATCTGCCCCAGCTCATCCTTGTGAACAATGGCGACGGGCTGTCCGCTGACCAGATCTATTACCGGCGGCTTTAAAAACGGGGCCCTGGCGGCATCCCAGCCGGCCGTCACCGGCCGGACGGCATCCAGGTTGGCCACGACGACCACACCACGGCCACTGGGCAGGTGATGCCGCGCCAGGGCGATGAAATTGCCCTCCCCCCGGTGGATGAGGGTCAACTGCACCCCGGGACCGAAAGCTGGATGGGTCTTGAGCAAACGACTCAAGTGAGCGATGACGTCGACCTGATTCTCGGAAGCGCCCCAATTCAGCGCACACGCCTCGTGGACATTGATCTTTTCGGTGGCCAGCCACTCGACCCCGTTGGCAAAGCCGAAGGCGCCGTTGGGCGCCAGCAGGGCGCACAGGGCCGTCCGCATGCGGGCATAGGTGGCCGAGGTGGCGGCCAGGCGATTGTTGTCGTGGGTTTCGGCAAAGTGAACGGTGATGCCGTCGGTGTCGCTGATCTCCAGGGCCTCGGGCAGATAGTGCTCGATCTGGCTCCGGTCGTAATTCTGAAACAGCTCCGAGTAGGCCCAGTTGAAATTGGCCCGGTCGAGCAGGTCGCGGGTGACCGATATTTTACCGCCCAACCCTTCGAGCAGAAACAGGGCGTCGGAGAACTGGTCGCGCACCTTGGCGATGATGTACTGCCAGGCCGGAAGGGGAATCATGTACCCGGCGTCGCAGCGGAAACCGTCCACCCCGCGCCGGCACCAGGTGAGAAAAACATCGGCCATGTAAGTCCACATATCCTGGTGACTGTAATCCAGGGAGGTCAAATCGGCCCAAACCACTCCCCAGGCCCCTGGGTTCTTGATTTCACCGTTCGCCTGACGCACCAGCCATTGGGGATGGGTTTCGTGCAGGCTGGCGGCCCAACCCGTGTGGTTGATGGCGATATCGAGGATCACCTTGCCGCGCCGGGCATGCACCGCATCGACCAGTTCGATGAATTGCTCGAGCGGTGTGGCGGCCGGGTCGAACACGGCCAGGGCCCGGTCCACGGCCGTAAAACTCAAGGCGGCGTAAGGGCTGCCATAGCGACCCATGCGGGCATAGGTGGTCGGGGGCGGATTGATGGGAAGCAGCTGCAGCAGGCGGCACCCCAGGCGCCCCATGATAAAATCGAGCTCGGCAATCACGTCGCGAAAGGTGCCGGACGGCGGGATGACCGTATAGTGGGCATTGTCCAGAACCCGCATGCACTCGGCGACGTCCGACATATCGCTGTACGGCCGGCCCTTGTTGGGGCCGAACTGACGCACGAAGGCATTGTAGATGATATTGCCGCATACCGTATCGGCCGGTTCCACATTGATGGCCGTATTGGATCCGGGCGGCCACAGGGGCTCATTCCGGTCCTCGGGCAGAAAGAGGCACTTGGCCTCGAAGTGTCCCACCTCGTTGAGCGGCAAACTCACCTCGTAGTGGCCCTCGCCTGTTTGAATCATGGGGATGTCGTACCAATCGCGCGCCTGGGGCGCCTCGTTGAATTCGATATTACGGATGATCTCCCGCCGGATGATACGCGCCTTGCCCAGGTTGGTCCGAACGTAAGCAGCGCCGGCCGGAGATGGGGCCACATGGAGATGGAGATGGATCATATCCCCGCGAAACCGGAGGATATGGCTGCCAGGCGCCGGCGTTTGATGGATTTGGACGTTCTTGTATGTTTTGGATGCCATGAACGCTCCGAGGTGGATTGAAAGACGCTATTGGGTCTGGGTTAACAGGGCGGATACATCATATATCGGCAAGATAATACAAACGGATGAGAACTCAACGGCTGAGTGGCGGCGCCGGACGGCTTCACCCCCCCGTCACCCCGAAAAAGCCGTAAATCAGCATATTGAGCCAGTGCCGCAACCCGTCGTAAGAATAATAGCGCCGGGCCACGGCATAGTTGTGTTCGACCATCTGTTTACGCCGCCCTTCGGATTCAAGCGTCTCGCGCACGTGGCGTACGTTCTTTTCGGTCAGGAATCCGTCCATGACGATCACATCAAACCCTCTGGGTTCTATATCGCGCACGAAAATGGCATAGCGATTGATCAGCAAGGGCTTTTTAAAATAGATCGCCTCGAGGAAGGCGTTTCCGAAGCCTTCGTACAAGCTGGGATAGGTAATGAAGTCGGCATGCGGATAGATATCCCAGAGCGAATAAGGGGCGTTGCCGCGGCGGCCATGACCATTGAACGGATCTCTCATCTGCGTGTTGACCAGGCGCAGGTCCACGCCGTGTTCCCGGGCAAAGACCTTGAGCCACTCGGCATATTCGAATCCCTCGTCTCCCGCTTCGTGGGAAATCACCAGTTTGTATCTGGGATCGCCGAGTCGCCGGACCAGTTCGATGGCGTGTTCGATGCCTTTGCGCTGGACGATGCGGGTCGGTTGGAGGATCATCTTATCTTCCGGCGTCAACCCCACCGACTGTTTGAATGCGGCGGCATGGTCTGGATCGATCGGGGTACTGTTTTCAAAATCTAACACATTGGGGATCACGGTCGATGAAATGCCGGTGCGCAGGGCCAGCTCCTCCTGGGCCGCGGAGTTGATCACCACGTGGGCGATGCTGTTGAGCTTGGGCGGAAACGACATGCGCAGAAAATCATCCACCGCATTGACGCTGAAACGGGTGCGCTCCCAGTAAAAATCGTGGTGGTGAGCGATGGTGGGAATCTGGCGCTCGGCGATCAATTCGGTCAGGGCGACGCCCAGGGGAATGTGCAAAGGAATGGTCAGGGCATTTTCAACGATCAGCATGTCGATGGCATACTGCTCGATGAATTCACCCAGAGCCACCTTGATCAGCGTCTTGACCGCATGAATGGTATCGGTGACATTGGATTTGCGGCTCTTGTGGCCGAAAACGCGGTCATTGATCCACTGATTCTTCTCGTGCCGGAAATAGGCTTCGGGCACCAGCATGGAGATTTCCGGGTCCCGATCCAGCTCCCCGGCCAACCAGAAACAGCGGTGACCGGCCTGTTCGAGCACCTGGGCCCACTTGCTGGCCTCCAGGGTCACCCCGTCGGTACCCGCGAAACGGGTGGAGACGAATCCGATGTTCTTGGTCATGTCAGCGCCGTGCATGTGCAACCCACCGCGTGAACATTGCACGCAAGGAGCGATCCTACCCACAGACGTTCAAGGTGCCTCGCAGAAAAGAGAGCAGGCGATCGCGAAGATCGGTCCGGTCCAGGGCATACGAGAGATTGGCCATCTGAAAACCCACCTTGGTGCCGCAATCGAAGCGTTCGCCTTCGTAGCGGTACCCGTAAATCGGCTGCGTCGCCAGCAGCCGCGCCATGGCGTCGGTGATCTGAATCTCGCCGCCGGCGCCGGTCTCCTTGCGCTCCAGGATATCGAAGATTTCCGGCGTCAGGATATACCGGCCGATAATGGCCAGATTGGACGGCGCCTCGGCCGGTGCCGGCTTTTCCACCAGCCCGCGAACCCGGGTAATACGATCTTTTGGTGGATCGGCGTCGAGAATGCCGTAACTGGCCGTGGCCGTCGGGTCGACCTCCTCCACGCAAACCAGGGAGGACTGCAGGCTTTCGAACCGCTCGATCATCTGTTTGAGAACCGGCTTTTCCGATTTCATCAGGTCGTCGGCCAGCAAGACGGCGAACGGTTCGTTGCCGACGATCTTGCGGGCACACCAGATGGCGTGCCCCAGCCCCAATGGCTCGTTTTGACGGGTATAGATAAAGGTTCCCGATTCGGGGACCAGCAGGGTGATCTCCTTGAGGAGGGCATCCTTGCTGCGCGCCATCAAGGTATGTTCCAGTTCGCAAAAATGGTCGAAATGGTCCTCGATGGCCTGCTTGCTGCGCCCGGTCACAAAGATAATTTCGCTGATGCCGGCGTTCAGTGCCTCTTCCACCGCATATTGGATCAGCGGTTTGTCTACGACCGGCAACATCTCCTTGGGCATCGCCTTGGTTGCCGGGAGAAACCGGGTGCCCAAACCTGCGACGGGGAAAACAGCCTTGCGTACCTGCATGGATCGCTCCTTTATGAACGGCGCCCCGCCGGTACGGCAGGGTCGCCCGAATAAGGGATCTTGGACTACTGGCCGCCTAAAGCACCGGCTCGATCCAGCCCAAGGTGTCCTTAGCCCGGCCGTATTGGATGTCTGAAATGATATCGAACAGGCGTTGGGCGACGGGACCGACCTTTCCACCGCCGATGGTGATCACACGATCTTCATACTTGAGCTCGCCCACCGGAGAGACCACGGCCGCCGTGCCCGAACCGAAAATTTCAGAAAGACGCCCGGCCGTGTGGGCCTCGAATACTTCATCGATGCTGATCCTGCGTTCGCTTACCGGCATCCCCCAGGACTTGGCCAGCGCCAGGACCGAATCGCGGGTAACACCCGGCAAGATGCTGCCGTTGAGCATGGGCGTGACCAACTCGCCGTCGATAACGAACAGGATGTTCATCGATCCCACCTCTTCTACATACTTTTGCTCCACGCCGTCCAACCACAACACCTGCGTATAGCCGGCCTCATGGGCCTTTTCGCCGGCCAGCAGGCTGGCGGCATAGTTGGCCATGGTCTTGGTGTCGCCGATGCCGCCGCGTACCGCACGCACATGCTCACGGGTTACCATAATCTTGACCGGATTGAACCCTTCCGGATAGTAGGCGCCCACCGGCGACAGGATGATATAGAAGCGATAGGTATGCGATGCACGCACGCCGAGATAAGGATCGGTGGCGATCACCGTGGGACGGATATAAAGAGAGGTCCCCGGCGCAGACGGCACCCACGCCTGCTCGACGCGCAGCAGCTCCTTGAGCGCCTCGAGGGCAAAGGCTTCGTCGATCTTCGGGATGCAAAGTTTGCCGGCCGAATAGTTCATCCTCTTGAGGTTGGCCTGGGGCCGGAACATCTGGATATGGCCGTCGGCGGTGCGATACGCCTTGAGTCCTTCGAAAATGCCCTGGCCGTAATGAAAAATCATGGTGGCCGGGTCCAGTACGAAAGGCGCATAAGGTTCGATGCGCGCGTTGTGCCAACCCTTATCCGGCGCATAATCCATATTGAACATGTGGTCGGTGAAAAGCGTGCCAAAACCAAGTTTGTTTTCGTCCGGCTTTGACTTCAACTGATCTCTGCGGGTAACGGTTAACTGCATGGACATCTCCTCAAACAATGGAATGGGTACATCGATCGCCGGCTGCAACGGTGCGGACTGGCCGAATTGAAAAACAATAACACCACACCCCATCAACATGCAAGCCTGCAAGCATGCTTTAAGGGATTCTAACTGAATACTATTCATTAAACCCGGCCCGGGTGGACCAGGTGGCCGATGCCACACGCCAAGCGGTCAAGAGCCAGTAAAAATGCACGGCGGGCGGTCCAGAAACTCCCCCGGCCTGCGCCGTGGTCAAACAGTCTGGGCCGCTTGTCCGCCGTTTGCATTTAACTGGCTCTATGACCGCAGGCTCACGTTGCCCTGGCCACCTGCCCCACCCGGGCCTGCCATAACCGTTGCCACGCGAATCTTTTTATCAAACAACTGCTGGGATGCACGCCCTTCAGGGTGAATCACATTCAGTGAGAACGGCTGCCTGCAACCATGCTTTTGGCGGCTATCCGGACAAACCTGAACAATGCCGGCAATTGTCACCGGGCGAGATTCCATCACTTGATGGGACTTGGCCGCTGTCGGCCGTAGGCCATGGTGATTGTTGACACACCTTAAGGATGTTGTTATGGGAATTTGCTTGGCACAAAATGGCGGATTGTTCACACTCGATCGATAGATATCCATTCCGTACCTGTATCTCTGGGATAGAAAGGGTGCCTGCCTACAAATAGGCGAATCGGCCGTTTGTCGATGGGCACAAAAGAGGAAATCGCATGAAAGAAGTGGTTATTGTCAGCGGCGTCCGAACGCCGGTGGGACGTTACATGGGGGCCCTTAAAACTATCGAAGCATACGACCTGGCCGCCCTGGTGATGAATGCCGCGGTGGAAAGGGCCGGGGTCGACCCGGCCGATGTGGACGAAGTGATCTTCGGTCAGGCTTATCAAAACGGTGAATATGTCAACATCGCACGGATGGGACTGCTGACGGCCGGATGGCCGGACACCATCACCGGCGTCACCCTCGACCGCCGCTGCTGCACCGGCCTGGACGTGGTGCGTTTCGCCGCCTCCCTGATCCAGTCCGGAGACGCCGAAATCGTGGTGGCCGGCGGCGTGGAAAGCATGAGCAACGCCGAGTTCTATCTGCCCGGCAACATCAAATGGGGCGTGGGCGGCACCGGTGGCATGCCCCGCGGACACGGCGACCTCAGCATCTGGGGCCTGCGCTTCTACGACCGCATCCAGCGCGCACGGGTCATGTCCCAACCCGAATACCGCTTTGGGGTTCTGCCCTCGATGATGGCCTGGGCCGAAACCGCTGCCGAAGTCGAGCAGATCTCCCGGGAAGCCTGCGATCAGTGGGCTTTGGAAAGCCACCAGAAAGCCTGCGCTGCCATCGCCGCCGGCAAATTCAGCGAAGAAATCATCCCGGTGCCGGTACCCCAGCGCAAGGGTGACCCGATCCTCGTGACCCAGGACGAAAACCCTCGCAGCGACACCACCCTGGCCCAGTTGGCCAAGCTGAAGCCCGTGCTCGGCGGCGTCTGCACGGCCGGCAACTCCTCAACTGAAAACGACGGCGCCGCCGCCGTGGTGGTGACCAGCCGGGAAAAGGCCGAAGCTTTGGGCATCGAACCCATGGCCACCTTCAAGGCTTGCGTGGTGGCCGGCGACGACCCGCGCCACGCTTATCGAACGGTGGCCGTGGCCGCAGACAAGGTCCTGAGAAAGACCGGCGCCACCATCGAACAGATGGAACTGATCGAAATCCAGGAGGCCTTTGCCGCCCAAGTATTGGCCGACCTGAAAGAGATGGGCGTGGGCCCGGATGATTACGGCAAGGTCAATGTCAACGGCTCGGGCATCTCCCTGGGTCATCCCATCGCCGCCACCGGCACCCGCGTGCTGGTCTCCTTGCTGCACGAAATGCGGCGGCGCGGCACCCGCATGGCCATGGAGTGCATCTGTGGCGGTGGCGGCCTGGGCATTGCCGGCATTCTGGAACGGAAATAGTCCGGCATTGCCGGCATCAGCACCACTCAGCGATACGGTTTCGAATAAAAAACTTAAAGGGAGTCAACCATGGATTTCAAACTTTCCAAAGAACATGAAATGTTGCGCAAGGCCGTACAGGATTTCGCCAAGAAGAAAATCGCCCCCTTCGTGGACGAATGGGATGCCAAACATTACCTGCCCATCGAAGAGGTGATTCGTCCCATGGGCGATCTGGGATTTTTCGGCGCCGTCATCGGCGAAGAGTATGGCGGAGAAAACATGGGGTGGCTGGCCGCCTCGATCATCACCGAAGAGATCGCCCGGGTTTCCAGCTCGCTGCGCGTGCAGTACAACCTGTCGGCTTTGGGCTGCGCATTTCCCATCTATAAATACGGTACCGAAGCCGCCAAACAAAAGTATGTGCGCAAGCTGTGCGAAGGCAATTACCTCGGCGGCTTTGCCATCACCGAACCCAATGCCGGCTCGGACATCATGTCCATCGAGACCGAGGCCGAGGAAAAAGAGGACTGTTTCATCCTCAACGGCTCCAAGACCTGGATATCCAATGCCAACCAGGCCGACGTGGTGATCTGCTACGCCTTCACCGACAAGGCCAAAAAAGGCAAAGGGCTCTCGGCCTTCATCGTCGAGCTGCGCAACTTCAACGGCATCAAAACCACCGACCTGGACAAGATGGGCTCCTACTCCTCGCCCACCGGCGAGATCTTCTTCGACGGCACCCGCGTGCCCAAGGAGAACCTGTTGGGCAATGTCGGCGACGGTGCCAAAATCGTCTTCGGTTCCCTGAACAACACCCGCCTGTCGGCGGCCGCCGGCGCGGTGGGCTGTGCCCAGGCCTGCCTGGACATCGCTACCAAGTACTGCAACCAGCGTGTGCAGTTCGGCCAGCAGATCGGCAAGTTCCAGATGAACCAGGACCTGATCGCCCAGATGGTCTGCGACGTGGAAGCGGCCCGCCTGCTGGTCTACAGGGCCTCCCTGCAGAAGGACGCCGGCCAGCTGGGCAACGGCATGGAAGTGGCCCAGGCCAAATACTTCGCCGGCGAAACCGCCATGAAGTGCGCCAACTACGCCCTGCGCATCCTCGGCGCCTACGGCTACTCCACCGAGTATCCCATCGCCCGGTTCTACCGGGACATCCCCACCTACGTCATGGTGGAAGGCTCTGCCAATATCTGCAAGACCATCATCGCCCAGGATCAGCTCGGCTACCGCAAAGCCAACCGGTAACCGACCTGCCACCGGAACGGTCTGTTCGATCTGCGATCCGGAACGCAACAATCCAAAGGCCATCGCCCGATATCGAGCGATGGCCTTCTTGCATTCAGACGATCAGCCGACGGCTCTATTCATCCAGGACCGCACGCACCTTGGCCGCCAGATCCTTGATCTGGTATGGCTTGCCGATGAACCCCCTGGCCCCTGAAACCAACGCCTCGCGGGCATGGCCGTTTTGCGTGTAGCCGCTGGATATGAGCACCCTTGTCGAGGGATCACGAGACAACAGCTCCTGCAAGCTCTTGGTTCCGCCCATGCCGGGCATGTTCAAGTCGAGGAGGATCAATTGGATTTCTCCCTTTTTCCGGTCAAAAATTTCCAGGGCCTGTTCCCCATTCTCCGCCAGGAGCACTCGATACCCGAAGGATTTCAAAATCTCCCGGGTCAAATCCCGTATTTCCGGCTCATCGTCCACCACGAGAACGGTCTCGTTCCCGCCCCGGGGCATGTCCAGGGCAAGAGGGGATTCAGGCAAAAGTTCTTCCTGGTCCAATGCCGGCCAATAGATTTTAAAAGTCGTACCCTGTCCGGGTTCGCTGTAGCATTGGATGTGTCCACCATGGGATTTGACGATGCCGTAAGTCGAGGCCAGACCCAAGCCGGTGCCCTTGCCCACCTCCTTGGTGGTGAAAAACGGGTCGAAGACGTGGGCCAAAGTTTCCCTGGTCATGCCGCATCCAGTATCCGTCACCGTTAAAAGCACGTAAGGGCCAGGCGAGGCTTCCATGCCCATTCCCGTGGCAAGACCGACGTCCAGCAGGATGTTCTTGGTCTCCACCACGAGTTTTCCGCCATGGGGCATAGCGTCCACGGCATTGGCGCCCAGGTTGAGCAAAACCTGCTCCACCTGGACCGGATCCACGTTCACCGGCCAGAGGTTGCCCGCCAAATGCCGTTTGATCAGGATCATCTTGGGGATGGTCCGCTCCAAGATCTTGACGGCTTCGTCCACCTCGCGGTTCAGGTCCAGAGGCTTGCGCTGCACCAAGGCCTTGCGGCCGAACAAAAGCAGTTGCTGAACGAGCCTTCCGGCCCGCTCAATGGATCTGGACACGGTCGCCAAGCGGCTCCCGTCGGGATCACCGGGGTGACTTTTGGCGAGCAGCACCTCAATGTTGCCCCCCATAATCTGAAGCAGGTTGTTGAAGTCGTGAGCCACACCCCCGGCCAGGATACCCAGGGACTCCATCTTTTGGGCCTGGAACAGGGAAAGCTGCAATTTGTCCCGTTCCTCCTCGGCCTTTTTCCGCTCGGTGATGTCCCGGTCAAAGGCGATGCCTAAAAAGCGGCCCTTGTATTCAATATAATTGGTGGTCACCTCCACGGGAAAGAGCCGGCCCTCCTTGGTCCGGTGGCGGCCTTCGAAGGTCATCCGACCCAATCGCTTCAAGTTGATTTTGTGTTGTTCCCAACCCGATGCAGGGAAATCCGGGTCCACATCGAAGACCTTCATTCGCAAAAGCTCATTCTGGGTAAACCCCATGGATGAGCAGGCCGCGCGGTTTGCGTAAATCAGGTGACCCTGGTCATCCACCCAGAGGATGCTGTCCGGAGCTTGATCCATGGCGAACTGGGTCAGGAACATGGCCTCTTCGGCTTGCTTTTTCTGGGTGACGTCCTGCAGAATGAAAATATAATGCGGCACGCCATCGATCAGGATCGGACGGGCCGAATATAGCCCATCGCGATCTGACAGGTTCCTGCAGCGAAACCTGAACTCGCGGTTCAACACATCGCGGCCCTTTTTCAGTTCGGTCAGCAGGGTTCGCCGCTCTTGCGGATCGACCCCGAACCCGCTGGCTGCCATAGCCTGGCCCATAATCTCGCTTCGCTTCCAGCCTGTAGTTTCTTCGAAAGCCGCGTTCACGTCGACGATGATGCCATCGTCCAATCGAATGATAGCAATGGCGTTCGGCGCGGCCATGAAGACCTGGGCAAATTTTTCTTCGGAAAGGCGGGAATTTTCCTCGGCCTGCCTGCGGTCGGTGATATCAAGGACGTAACCTTGAAACAGGACCGCCCCCCCTTCTTCTTCCCGCATCACACTGGCGTTGAGTGACGCCCAAAAAATGGATCCGTTCCGACGAATCATCCGGCACTCATGGTTGGCCACTCGCCCGTTCGCGTGCAAAAGCCGCCGGAATTCATCTCTGTCTTTGAAATCGGCATAGAGCTGTTCACCGATGTCCGTAACGGAACGGAGCATGGCCTGGGGCGTGTCATGGCCATACAGTCTTGCCAGGAGCTGATTGGCGTACAGGAGGCGACCCTCGGGCGTAGAGATAAAAACCCCCACGGGCGCATCCATGAGAAGGTCATGACAGTGTTCGGGGTAGGGACGGACGCTTGAATTGGGTCCATTGGCGGGGAGCCTTCCGGGTTCATTGCGGACTCCTTCACGTCGGTAAGAGAGGCATGTGTATCAGGGATCGACCGGCATTCCGGCATTCTTTTTTGTCGCAAAGATCGTTATGAAAAACAAGCCGAATCGTCTCTTGCCCGGAGTGGACAATGATTGGTACAAAGCGATTGAAAGAACAAGCACGATCCGGGTGTCGTCTGCAAAAAGGCATTAAACCGAAGGTGGCATTGAAAAGGGAGGTCGGCGATGGGAATTCTGTCTTGGATTGTCATGGGCTTGATCGTTGGGGTGCTCGCCAAGTTCATCATGCCGGGCAAAGACCCGGGAGGGATCATCATCACCATTTTGCTTGGCATAGGCGGCGCTTTCGTAGGCGGATTCATTGGATCCTCTCTGGGGCTCGGGCCGGTCACCGGTTTTAATATCGGCAGCATCGTCCTGGCCACAGGCGGCGCCATTCTGCTGCTGGTCGTGTATCGCGCCATCAAGAAGAAATAACCTGCCGTCGCAATCCGACGAGGTTAACGCAAAGGGTGGGCCATGCATCTCTTTTTCGATCTCGACGGCACGCTGACCGACCCATTTGAAGGGATTACCCGCTGCATCGCGCATGCCTTGGCGGTCATGGGTCGGCCGTGCCCCCCGCTTGCCGAGCTGCGCTGGTGCATCGGGCCACCGCTCAGGAAAAGCCTGGCGGTGCTGCTCGGCACGGATGATGATAAACTGGTCGAAGAGGCGGTTTCTGCTTATCGGGAGCGGTTCGGTGCGGTCGGCCTGTTTGAAAATCGGGTCTACGACGGCATCCCCGAAATGCTTCAAACCCTCTCAAGCTTCAGCCACACGCTATATGTGGCCACCGCCAAGCCATGGATTTTCGCCGAACGAATTGTCGATCATTTCGGCCTCAGCGGCCACTTCAAAAGCATCTACGGCTGCGAACTCGATGGCGCACGGGGCGATAAGGCGAGTTTGATCGCCCACATCCTGGATGCTGAATCCATCGATTCGTCCGAAACCGCAATGATCGGGGATCGCGAGCACGACATCATCGGGGCAAAGGCAAACAGGATTCCCGCCTTCGGCGTGCTCTGGGGGTACGGCACCAGGGACGAGTTGGAAGCCTCGGGTGCACGCGCCTGTTTCGGAAGTCCGCGGGAAATCCCAACCGCCTTCAATGGAAAGTCCGATTCCAAATCGCTGTCATTCCCTTCGAGCAGCGCCGCGGACAGGGCGGGCCCAACCGGTAAAGGGGCGCCAGTCTATTGGGATCGACCCCGGCCAGGCAGCCGGCGGCGATGAGGTAGTTGATCAGGGTGGTGCGCACTATGCCCAGCCGGCGCCAGCGCCGGCCCGAGGTGATAGCCGCACCGGGGGCCAGCACGATGCGGCCCAGCCCGGCCATGTTTCGGGCCAGGAAAAGGTCTTCCGCAATGGGCACCTCGGGGAAACCGCCCGCCCGCCAAAAACCTGCTCGACGCATGAACAGGGCCTGGTCGCCGTAAGGCAGCCTGAGCCACCGCACCCGCAGGCGTGCGGCAGCCTCGATCCAGCGCATGGTCCGCCCCTGCAGATCGGTCTTGAACTGGAAGGCGCCCATGGCCACGCGCGGATCCATGAGCACCTCGAACAGCTGCAGATCGAAATCAGCGGACAGGCGGGTATCGGCATGCAGAAAGAGCAGGGCCCGCCCCCGGGCCTTTGCGGCGCCGATGTTCTGCTGCACAGCCCGACCGGGCGACGTGACCAGGACCTCGGCGCCGGCGCGGCGCGCCAGCAGCGGTGTCTGGTCGCGGCTGCCGCCGTCGACCACGAGGGTTTCGACGCCCGGCCGCAAGGTCTGTTCCACGGCTGCGGCGATGCGCGGCGCCTCGTTCAGAGCCGGAATGACGACACTCAGGTAGGGCCGGCGCCAATCATAAGCCGGCCGCCAGGCGCGCAGATCCTCGGGCGTGTCCATGTCGTCGAGGGGCGGCAGCAGGGCCGCCGACAGGCCTTGCCGCCTGGCCAGATCCAGGCTCTGGTCGAGCACCCGGCCGGTCCCCCACGCGATGCCGTCGAACACCCCCGCCGGCCGCCGAGTTCCCACCAGCCAGTAACCGCCGTCCCGGCTCGGCCCGAACACCAGGTCGTGGGAGTCCAGGGCCGCGAAAGCCTGCGCCAGGTGGGATGCGGACAGGCCGGGAACATCGGTTCCCACCAGCACCGCCTGGCGTGCGCCCGTCGCCAGTGCGTTTTCAAGGGCGCTTTGCATGCGTTGGCCCAGATTCCCCTCCTCCTGGGGATAAAGGCCGACCCGCCGGCCGGCCAGCCAACGCCCCATCTGCGCCGGCGTACCGCCGGTATAGGCAAACGCCACCGGCGCCAGACCGGCACGCGTCATCGTCGCCAGGGTTCGCTCGGTCAGTTCGCGCTGAAGCTCGGCCGCCCCCAAAGGCCCGAGCAACGGTATCAACCGGGTTTTGGTCTCTCCCGGGCGCGGATAGCGGCCGAACAGGATGAGTCGGCGTTGGGCGAATGGCGGCGTCATCGACGGGCGGCGTTTCCTTTCCAAGCAGGATATGCAATTTCTATCATGGGTGCAGGCCATAGTCCATTGTCCGGCTTGCCAGCAATTTTGCCTGAATGTGATTCACCCTGAAGGACGTGCTTTTCAATAATATTTTGAAGTTTACACCCGCATCACAATGGAGATGGCAGGCCCGGGTGGGGCAGGTGGCCAGGGCCACGTGAGCCTGCGGTCTTAGAGCCAGTTAAATGCATACGGCGGACAAGCGGCCCAGACTGTTTGAGCGCAGCGAGTTTCTGGGCCGCCCGCCGTGCATTTTACTGGCTCTTGACCGCTTGGCGTGTGGCATCGGCCACCTGTTCCACCCGGGCCGGATTTAATGAATCGCATTCCGTTGGAATCGCTGACGGCCCGCAATTCCGCTTGACGGACCGCACGTTTTCCCCTATCAATCATCGCGATGGATTCAATCAAGCCATCCAAGGCTTGATTCCAAGATGAGTTATGCCATAGGCTCAGCCACCCAGACTCATGTCGGGTGGCTGTTTTCTTTGGGGTAATAAACCGTGAAGCTGCTGGTTATCGACAACTACGATTCGTTCACCTACAACCTGGTGCAGATGTTTCGCCAGTACCCGTTGACGGTGGAGGTCTATCGCAGCGACGCCATCGATCTGGACCGTTCCGAAGCCCTCGGGCCCGATTATATACTGATCAGCCCCGGACCCAAGGATCCGGCCAGCGCCGGCATCTCCATGGACCTGATCCGGCACTGGTACCAACGTGTTCCCATTCTGGGGGTCTGCCTGGGAATGCAGTGCCTCAACGAAGTGTTCGGCGGCCGCACCGTTCCGGCCCGCCACCCCATGCACGGCAAGACCAGCCCGGTCACCCACTTCGGCAAAGGAATCTTCGCCGGTTTGCCCAATCCCTTTCGCGCGGCCCGCTATCACAGCCTGGCCGTATCGCCGGCTCCCGCGGCGCTGGAGAAAGAACTGGTTATCTCCGCCCGCAGCGACGATTACACCATCATGGGGATGTGCCACCAGCGATACCCACTGTGCGGCGTGCAATTCCACCCGGAAAGTTTTCTCACCGAACACGGCTTCACCCTGGTGGAAAACTTTCTCAAACTCGGACCCATGGAAAATCCCCATGACCAACGCATCGCCCACTAAACCGCCGATCCCTCCGGCCACCCTGACCGGCGTGCACGTGCAGCCTTACCCGCTGAAAATGCCGTTCATCGATCTGGCCGCACGCTTCGCCCATCTGCCCGGTACGGTCGTGTTGCTCAGCGGCGGCGAGCAGGACAGTGCCCGCCACCATCTTCTGGGTATCGATCCCTGGATGACGCTGCGAAGCCGCAAAAACCGCATGGCCCTCAGCCTCGACGATCGCTCCTTTGAACTCTCCGGTTCGGCCAGCGATCTGCTTCGCCAGATCGTCGACACGGTGCGGCTGCCCGAGGGCGATTGGCCCGGCCCTCTGGCCGCCGGGCTGATGGGCTACCTGGCCTACGATCTCAAGGACGACATCGAACGGCTGCCCAAAACCAGCGTGGACGACCTGCGACTGCCGCACATGCTGTTAACGGCGCCGTCCCTCGTCGTGGTGCATGATCGAAAAACCGAATCGACCCGGCTGATGGTCCCGTTGCGCCGGGAACCCGAAACCGATGCGGTTCGCATCGTGTCCCGATTCCATGACGCCGTGAACACATTCCCGGTGGAGAGCGAAGCCTTTACCATCGGAGCTCAAGGCCCCTCCGCCAATTTCACGGCCGACGGGTACCGCACTGCGGTGCAGCGGATCATCGACTATATCGGTGCCGGCGATGTCTACCAGGTCAACCTCTCCCAGCGATTCAGCGTGCCATTTCAGGGCAGTGCCTTTGCCTACTTCCGGCGGCTTTTCACCCTGAACCCGGCCCCCTTTTTCGCGTTCGTCCAAGCCGGCGACCACCAGATCGTCTCCACCTCGCCCGAACGCTTCCTGCTGCAAAACGGCCGCCGTGTAGAAACCCGGCCGATCAAAGGGACGCGCCCGCGCGGCGGCACGGCCGAAAAGGACGAGGCCATGCGCCGGGAACTGCTCGAGAGCCCGAAAGACGATGCCGAGCTGTCGATGATCGTCGACCTACTGCGCAACGACATCGGCAAAGTGTGCCGGGCCGGCAGCGTCACGGTGGCCCATCACAAACGCCTGGAGGCCTACGACAATGTCTACCACCTGGTCTCGATCATCGAAGGCGAACTGGATGAAGACCGGAACAGCGCGGATCTGATCCGGGCTGCCTTTCCCGGCGGTTCGATCACCGGCTGCCCCAAGGTTCGCGCCATGGAGATCATCGACGAACTGGAGCCCTGCCGGCGACATGTCTATTGCGGCAGTATCGGCTATATCAGCTTCCACGACACCATGGATCTGTCCATCGCCATCCGCACGGCAACGATCACCGGCGGATCGCTCTGCTTCTCCGTGGGCGGCGGCATCGTCTTCGACTCCGACCCCCAGGCCGAATACGAAGAGACCCTTCACAAGGGCCGAACCCTTATGGCCGCGTGCCAGAACGAATGCACGCTGCCGGCGCCCGAGACCATCGTGTGGCACAACGGTCGACTGATGCGTGCGGCGGATACCCGCGTCTCCATCGCCGACCAGGGCCTGCTCTATGGCTTCGGCCTCTTCGAAACCATACGGGTGGATCGCGGCGCCGTCCCACTGCTCGACGGCCACGTGGCCCGCTTCGACCGCAGTTGGCGCGCCCTGATGCCCGACGACCCGCCCGACCTGACATGGGCCGACGTCATTGCCCAGGTGGTCGCCGCCAATGACCTGTCCCGACGCTGCGCCGCCGTTAAAATTCTGGCCACCCGCGGCAGCCGCGATCGAGCGCCCTGGGACCATGCCCTGTTCGTGACCGCGCGACCCTACAGCCACCGGCTGAAGACGCTGAACACACCCGGCATCAGACTAGGCACCTTCCCCCACCCACGCCAGAGCCCCCTGGCCGGCCACAAGACCCTCAACTATCTTTACTACCTGAAAGGCGGTCAATGGGCCAGGGAGAACGGATACGACGAAGCACTGGTGCTCAATCCGGACGGAAGCGTTTCGGAGACACACACCGCCAATCTTCTGATCGTAAACAGCGCCGAAGTGATCCGCCCCGCATCGCCGACCGTCCTGCCAGGCGTGATGGCCGAAGCCGCCTGCCGGCTGCTGGCTCAGTGGGGATATCGTATCCACGAAACCATCGTCCGGCCCGAAATGCTGCTTCAGGCCGACCAGGTACTCGCCGCCAATGCCCTGATGGGGACCGTGCCGGTCATCGGCGTCGATAACAAGGTCCGCCCCGAAGGCGGAGATCTCTGGCGACGAGTCAACGACGCGATTCTTCCCCATTGGAACGCAGACTGAATGCGCCTTCGGTGCAAGGAAACATTCGAGCCCTACAATTTGATGACCCCGTCTCCGGTCATTGCTCTGAATCGCCCAAAAAAGCACAAGATCCAGCCACGCGAAATTTTGGGTTGACAGCCCGTTCTATTTTTCCTAAGTCATCCGCGAACGTCGACATGACGAAAAGCGGCTCAGCGGGTATCCCATCATCGCAACCATTAACGCCCTTGAGCCCCGCGATAGCGATAATCGCGTCTTGCCCTGCCGCGCAGGTATGTCCGAAAGCCCGTCTGGCTTTAAGACCCGATCGGTCCGATCGCTCTCATATCTGAAGCATGTCTCGGAACCTCCGCCCATCTCTCATGGGACCGCGCGGCGAGATGAACAGGCTGTCACACACGCCAATCGACCATTTCTGAAACGTGAGGATCTCCCACTCTGTGTTGCGTTGTCTTTTTTTGCGTCACGGCGGCGACTCGACCGCGGCGCGTATGTTCTTCCGGCGTGCGAACGCATTCTGACGGAAATCGATGGTTCATCCCAATGTTATCCGGGCTGATCCTTTTGCGAAGGATGCCCCAACCCAAGTAAAGAAGAAAAAGAAAAGGAGGAATCCCCATGCCGACCCCAGCTTACCTGACCATCCAAGGCGCCAGCCAGGGCCACATCACCGAAGGCGCTTTTACCATCACCAGTGTGGGAAACGTCTACCAGGAGGGCCACGAAGACGAAATCCTGATCCAGGGATTCAAACACGAGGTGACCGTACCGACCGATCCGCAGAGCGGGCAGCCTACCGGCCAACGCGTGCACCGACCCCTGGTCGTCACCAAGGTGTTCGACAAATCTTCGCCCATGCTCTACACGGCACTCTGCTCGGGCGAAAAGCTCAACACCTGCACGCTCAAATGGTTCCGGACAGATCCGTCCGGCACTCAGGAGCACTACTTCACCATCGAGCTCGAAGACGCGATCATCACCGACATCACAGCGCACATGCCCAATTGCCAGGACCCGGGAATGGTCCACTTCACCCATCTGGAAGAAGTCTCCTTCACCTACCGAAGCATCACCTGGACCCATGAAGCGGCCGGAACCTCGGGCTCGGACGACTGGCGGTCACCCAAAGAGTAAGCACGGAGGCAAAATGGCCGGTCACACGGCATCCAATCAATCCCGCTTTCACTTCCGGGCCGGCGGCATCTCTTTTAGGGTGGCCGCCTTCAAGGCCCGGGAGGACCTGTCCGAGTTGTACCGTGTGGAGTTGAATCTGGCCGTCGAAGAAGAGATCGAAACGGATGCGGCCTTGGGCCATAGCGGTCTGCTGACCATCGACAGCAACGATGGCGATCGGTTCTTCCATGGCGTCGTATACCTCTGCCGGCACACCGGTCGATCGGGACGGTTCCATCTTTACGACGCTCTGCTGATGCCACAGGCCGCCCTGCTCGATCTGCGCCACGACTGCCGGATCTTCCAGGATCTGGATGTGCCCGGTATCGTGGCCCAGGTCTTCGAGGAGGCCGGCATCACTCCAGAGGCCTATGTCTTCCGTCTTCAAGAGAAGTATATCCGGCGAAATTATTGTGTACAGTACCGCGAAAGCGATCTGCATTTCATCCGCCGCCTGCTGGCCGAAGAAGGCATCTTCTTTTTCTTCGAACACGGCCGGGATCAGCATCGGATGGTCTTTGGCGACGGCACGGTGTGTTATCCCCCCCTTCCCGACGGAGAACCGATATCGCTGAACCCTGGAGGCGGTCTATCGGCCGACCGGGAGACCATCCTGACGATCCAGCACGAGCGACGCATCACGAGCGGCCGCTATACCCAGCGCGATTTCAACTTCAAAAAGCCGGCCCTTGACCTCACCACCGGCGATCAGTGCGACCGCTTCGCCCGCCTCGAACGCTACGATTATCCCGGCATCTATGCACTGCCCGAAAATGGCCGCCGACTGGCTAGGGTACGCCTGGAGCAGACGGTGATGACCCGCCGCACGATCAAGGGGCAGGGCGTGGTGGCCCGCTTTGTTCCCGGGTTTACGTTCCATTTGGACAGCGGCGATAGTGCAGGAGATTTTCTGCTCCAGTCGATCGTTCACCGCGGCGAGCAGCCCCAGGTGCTGGCCGAACGAAGCGACCATGGCCGGGGCACCCGATATATCAACGACTTCGAGGCGCTGCCCGCCGATGTGCCTTTCCGACCCGCACCTATGCAAAAGCCTACGGTTCCGGGTGTCCAGACCGCCATCGTCTCCGGACCCAAAGACGAAGAAATTTACACCGACCGGTACGGGCGGGTAAAGGTCCGTTTTCACTGGGACCGCCGGGGTCGGTCCGGCGATCGCAGCTCGTGCTGGTTGCGGGTGAGCCAGAGCTGGGCCGGCACGGGCTGGGGCAGCATGTTCATCCCGCGCATTGGCCAGGAGGTGGTGGTCGACTTCCTCGAAGGCGACCCGGATCGCCCCCTGATCACCGGCCGGGCCTTTCACGGCGAAAATCCGCCACCCTACGACCTGCCCGCCCACAAAAGCATCTCTACGTTCAAAAGCCTCTGTACACCGGGCGGCGGTGGCTTTAACGAAATCCGTTTCGAGGATCGACATGCGCAAGAACACATCTTCGTCCATGCCCAGCGGGACATGGACCTGCAAGTAAACAACGACCGACGCACCCGCGTGGGCGCCAATGCCCACACTCGCATCGAAAAGGATGTGATCGAAGCGATTGCGGGCGACGCCCACCTCACAGTTCACGCCGACAGCATCCAGCAGGTCGACGGCAGCGTGTCCCAAACCGTCGGCCGCGACCGTCAGGAGAGGGTCGCCGGCCATTACGGCCTGGCCAGCGATCGCCAGATCCATATCGACGCCGGCACCGAATTGTTGATTTCGGCCGGCAAGACCCTGACCCTCAAGGCCGGGGCCGGATTCATGACCATCGATGCGGACGGGGTGTCGCTGGTCGGCCCCCGCATCAAGCTCAACAGCGGTGGCAGCCCGGGAACGGGCCGCGGCTGTATTGTCCAGGCCCCGCGGCAGCCCCAGGAGGTGATCGGGGCGTTGCCCGGCCAAACCGATGGTCCACCGGCCGCCGGAAGAGATTCACACGGGAAAGCGTCACCCGATGATGTGGCCATGGAACCGAATCGGAAAAACGACTGCAACCTGCCCGATGTCGAAAACCTGTCGGCTTGCTTTCAGCATGCAAAGACCCTGGCCGATTCCAAAATCGATCTGTCCGCATGGTTGCAAACAGGCTATGACATCGACGGCCCGACGCGGATGACAAAACCCGGGCCGCTCGATTCGTCTTTCAACGCCATCTGGAACCGGGACGTGCCGACTGGAGAGTATGGCCTGCGCCTGAATGGTTTTTGCCTTGATGCGGAGGCGATCAAGGGATCTCAAGGGATGGAAACACAGGACAAATGCGATGATTCATGAGCGCATCCACCGTATCGACATCGGGTGGCAGGATCTGTTCAAGCCGATCCAGGGACTCAAGACCGCACCGGAGAATGATCCATTGATCAATCAGATCGCCATCCGCAAGGAGACCCTGCCCATCATCCTGGTTCCCGGCATCATGGGCAGCCGTCTCAAACAAGCCGCGGGTGGGGATAAGGTGTGGGATCCGGATGCCAAGGGATTCATGCTGATAAAGTATGGGCGGATTTTTATCACCCCCGAGGATCGCAAAAAGTATCTCATCGGGGATACAATTTACAGCGATGGTTTCCTGGTCGTCGATCCGGACAACGCCGAAGTGCCCGAACCGGGAAGAGATCGCGGATGGGGCACGGTGGCCTGGCAGCATTACGGCAGCCTGCTCGGCGCCCTGGCCGGCCACGAGTGGCCCGCGACTTTGGATGTCTGCTTCGACCTTCCGGTGTACGCCTTCGGCTACAACTGGACCGATTCCAGCCACGCCTCGGGCCGGGCCCTGGCGGACTACATCGACCGGGTGATCGATGAACAGGGCCGGATCCAGCCCTGCCGGCAGGTGATCCTGGTGACCCACTCCATGGGCGGGCTGGTGGCCCGCTCGGCCTGCAAGCTGCACGGCGCCGAATCCAAAGTGCTGGGGGTGCTGCACGGCGCCCAGCCCGCCTTCGGGGCCCCGGCCGCCTACCAGCGCATCAAGCACGGGTTCCGGGAGCTGGACGGCTCGCTGTGGGACTGGCTGTGCCATCCGATCCGCAAGATCTCCGACACGCTCACCGAACGGGTGCTGGGCGACGAAGGCCCTGAGGTGACCCTGCTCATGGCCCACATGCCCGGCGGCCTGGAGCTGCTGCCCACCCGGGCGTACCGCACCAACGAGGGCCGCGCCGAGTGGCTGCACTACCGGGGCCGCCACGGCCACAGCCTCGATCTGCCCCGCCGGGGCGATCCCTACGACGAAATCTACGGCGCCAAAGAGGCCCCCTTTCGCTTGATCGATCCCCGGTGGCTGGGAGAAAAAACCAGTCGCAAAAACAGCCGCCATACAAGTGAAGACAAAAGTGCGTGGCACAATTTCTCCTTCAATTTAAACAAGGCCAAGGTATTCCATGAGAATCTCGGCAACTACGCCCATCCCGAAACCTACCAGTTTTACGGTACGGCGCTCGAAACCCCAGATCGCATCGAAATCGGCTGCCAGAAGTTTTCCGGCCGGCAGCTCTTCGACCTGCAGCATCTGGAGGGCAAGCACTTTTTCGAGTTCCGCGACGCGCACAACCAGGTGATCGATACCGATCGCGATATGTATCTGGACGATCCGGCGGCCTTCGAGATCCCCAACCGCTGGCACACCGA
Source organism: Desulfatitalea tepidiphila (assembly GCF_001293685.1). Taxonomy (NCBI): domain Bacteria; kingdom Pseudomonadati; phylum Thermodesulfobacteriota; class Desulfobacteria; order Desulfobacterales; family Desulfosarcinaceae; genus Desulfatitalea; species Desulfatitalea tepidiphila. The sequence continues at coordinate 494,391 of NZ_BCAG01000006.1, forward strand.
ATCGATCTGGGCTTACGCGGTATCGCCGCCCACAGGCTCGGGCGACGGCACGGTGCCCGACGCATCGGGCCGTGCCCTGGCCGCCCGCCCCAGTTTTTACGACAAGGGCCCCGACGGAACGGTGTCCATCGATGCCGACGATGAAAACGACCATGCCCGAACCCACGACCGGATCTTTAACACGGCGACGGCCCGGCACATCACGATAAAGGTGATTGAAAACCTATGCAAAGCCAAGATCAGACACGAAACCGGCGCATGAGCCCCATCTTTTGCAGATGGGCGGCCGCCCTGGCAACAGTTGCCATCATGGCCGGCTGCGCCCCAACGAACAGGAACCAACCCATGCACCGTTTCAACGAACACACGCGCACCTGCGGCGTCGGCCGCTTTGTCGTCGACATCCCTGCCGCCATGACCTTTTCCGGCGGATACTCTTTTCAGGGTCGCAAAATCGAGGAAATCGTCTGGCAAGACAAAGAAGACCCCCTAAATACTTGGAACCATCACATTGAAAAAATTAACCGACGCGAGGCGCCTAAAGGGGTGTCCAGTGCGCTCATCGAAGAGCGGGAGATCGCTGGAATCGGAGTGTGGTGTAAAACGGTACTATACTTCAATGAACCGTTGGATCCCCACTATGGCGCCATGGATTTGTTGCTCAATACGGGTCCAACCGGCTTATGGATCAAGGCGTGGGACAAAAAGCTCTCTGCCAAGGAGACGATCTATGAAATTTCCACCGACATCGCCCGGGCCTATCGTGCCCCGGAAAAGCGGTTCAACCGTGTCGAGGTCGTCGACGGCCGCGATGCCTTTTACCTGCGGTACGGTGCCGTCGATCTGCCCTTCGAATATAAAGAGAGCGTGGATATCGTCTTTCGGGAACATGCGTTGGACGATCGGCTCAAAATTCATATCATGACCTGGGTGGTGCACGAGGAAAACAAGATCGGCCTGTTGGAGCGGGCGGCCAACTCCCTGATGATGAAGCTCGTCGGAGATCTGAAGATCGAGAAGCTGCGTTCCGGCCAGCGCACGGTCGCAGGCCTGCCGGGCGAAGAGTTGATCGAAAGATTTACGGAAAACGGCCGCAATACCCTGTCCTTCACCTGGATGCATTTGGGGAAAAAGGATTCCGCCCATTGGCCCAGGGTCGTCGTCGATATGGAATCCAGGGACGGACACCTGGAAGAAAAACTATACCTGTGGGATGCGCTCCTCGATTCCATGTGCGCGGCAGGCAGACAGGATCGCTGACCGACATCTCAAAGGATCATAACGATGAAGGAGGACCCCTTGCCCGGTTTGGCCCGGCTCGGAGACAAGGCCCGCGCGGAAAAAGACAGCCACGGGTGTCCGGAATGCAGCCATACGGTGATCGGCCCCGCCGTGACCGGGTCCGACACCGTCCTGATCAATCAAAAACCCGCATTGCGATTGGGCGACACGGGAAAGCACGCCCAGTGCTGCGGCGCCAATGTCTGGACCGTGGCCGGGGCGAGCCAGTCGATTTATATCGACGGCCGGCCAGCAGCCCGGGTGGGCGACATCACCCGGCATTGCGGCGGCATGGGCGCTATCGTGGAGGGCAGCCCTGACATCGAAGCCGGCGAATAACCGCCTCGTCATTCCCTCCAAACCCCTGGGCTGTCCGGGGGCGGCATCTCCCTGACCCCACCTTGTCTTTGCACCCGAATCCGGATATAGCCCACATCATCATGAACGAAATGGCCCCACTGGAAAAACTGCGCATCGCCGATCCGGAGACTCATGTCCGGGTGACCGGACGACTGGCATTGCTCGCCGACCGGCCCGATGACGAATGGCTTGCCCGGGTGGTGGATGACATGATCTGGGCGCTGACCCAGGAGGCCGGCCTGGGCCGCTCTGTCAGCGACGGTTTGATGCGCCTGGTCGAACGGGGCGATCCATCCAAAACGACCGTTTACATGGATCGGGTCCGCGAAGCCACCCGCACTGGTCCGGCGTTGGGGCGCATCCTGGCCGACCACCTGGCCGCGGTCCTCTTAGCCGATCCTCCGCTGCTCGAACCCTTCACACACGCCCTGGCGATCATGCGCACCAAGGGCACCTATACCCTCAAAGAGCCCCTGGCCGTCCTGACCGAGCTGCTCCAAGCGGGCGAGGGGGCATCGGCCCGGGCCTATCTGGAACTCCTGTCAACGCTTTTCGAACAGCAGATCAGTTACAACCTGAGCGTCCGGCTGGTCTATGTGGTTCCCAGGGCGGTGCGAAGCTTTGTGCCGCGACGCCGGGCCGCCCAGATCGAAGCCTTTGTCCGGGTGGTGGCGATCGATCTGCAACTGGTGGACGCCTTTCTGGAAGGGATGCAAAACGGATTGGGACTTCTGGCGCCCCGGGACCTGAACGATTACCTCGACCAGGCCCTGGCCAGATATCGCCAATCGGCCAATGCAGGTCTCGCCTTTATCGGGTTGTCCTCCAAGGCGGGCCAGGCGGCCTATGCCCGACTGCTCGTGGTGGTGCCCCTCGCCCAGGTCAAGGGCCCTCTTGACCGCTACCTCAATGCCCGAATCGGTCGGCCGGTGCCCGTCAAGGCGCTCTCGGGCCCCACTCGAACGGACATTCAATGGATCGCCTCGGATGGCAGAACGATCTATCTGGCCGACGAGATCGACCGCTTCGAACGCCGCGACGACAACCTTCAACTGGCCAAAATCCTGGTCCGCCTGGAAGCCGGATATTTCGAAAACGGCACCTTTGCCTTCGATCTCGAGAAAGCTGTGGATCTCTATCCCGAGGTGGCCGAACACAGCACCCGACGGGAGCAGGCCGCCGACGCGACGGCGAACGATGTCCTGCGGTTTATCAACGGCTTCGACCATCCCGGCCTGGCCGAGGATCTTTTCGAACTCTTCGCCCAGACCCGAAACACGGGCTACCTGGCCGGCCATTATCCTGGCTTGATGAAACAGGCCCTGCCCCTGCTGCGGGCCGAAGCGCTGCTTCTGAAGCGATCCTCATCCAGATCATCTGTTCTGGTGGGACTCTACGATCACCTGGTGCTGGATATGCCGATCGGACCCGCCGGCACGTACCGGCACCCTGCTCCTCTTTTTCACAAACGGGCCGCAACGTGGCGCGGCCACCTGAACGCGAACGCCCCGATCGAATGCTGCGCTCGACTGGTCTGCCTGGCCTATGACGACTTCATCGCGGAATTGCGCGCCTCGCACCGGCGATACGACCGGTTGACCACCCCCTTCGGACGCCGCCTGCACTGGGACCTGGTCGCCAGGGCTTCGGCCGAACAGCAAATGCAAGCCGCAAGGGTCAAGATCCGGCTGGCCGAACAGGGGCTCTCCGTCTATCTGTCCGACGTGCAGGACAAACTGAGCGACGGGCAGGGCCGCCTCTCCGCCGAGGACGTGCGCAGCCTCGTCTTGTCGCGCGCCCGGATCAGGGGCCGCCAGGCCGCCTTGTCCCTCGATTTGAACGAGGCTGACCTGAATCTTCTGCTGGAAAAGGCCGGGGTTCAATCGGCGGGGGTGTCCGGCGACGATACGACCGGGTTTCGTTACCCGGAGTGGAACGACCAACTCCAGGACTATCTGCATGATCATGTCCGTGTGCAGGAGTCGGTGGTGCCCGCCGGCGGCAACGGCGATTTTTACCGTCGCACCCTGGATCATTACCGTGGTCTGGTGGCGCACATCCGCAGGGCTTTCGAGTATCTCAAACCCGAGGGCTTGACCATCCTGCGGCAGTGGCCGGACGGCGACGCCTTCGACCATCGCGCTCTCATCGACTTTGCGGTGGACCTGCGCTCCGGCCGCACGCCTTCGGACCGCCTCTTCATCAAACGGCTCAAACACGAACGGGACGTGGCCGTCCTGCTGTTGGTCGATCTATCGCGATCCACGGCCAATCCTGTCGTCGGGGGAAGAGGCACGGTACTGGAGGTCGCCAAGGAGGCCCTGGTGCTTTTTTGCGAAGCCCTCCAGGTGGTGGGAGACACCTTTGCCATCGCCGGGTTCTCAGGCACCGGCCGTCACTCGGTGGACTATTTCCGCATCAAAGGGTTCGACGATCCCTTCGCCGGAAAGGTTCAGGCGCGCTTGTCGGCCCTCACGCCCCAACGCAGCACCCGCATGGGCGCCGCCATCCGCCACGCCACCGCCTGCCTGGCGCCGGTGCCGTCGCGGGTGAGACTGATCATCATCGTCAGCGACGGCTTTCCCAACGACCTGGGCTACAAGGCCGACTACGCCATCGCCGACACCCGGCGCGCGGTGCAGGAGGCCCGCGCCAAAAGCATTCATGTCAAGGCCATCACCGTCAACATCGGCAGCGATCCGAGACTCGACGATCTCTACGGACGCCTGCACCACCATGTCATCGGAGATGTGCGCGAATTGCCCGACAAGCTGGTCCGGTTGTACGGCACCCTGACCAAGCGGTTATAAGGACCATTCTTTTCCCGGTCTCGACGAAACCGCTTCGCATGATTAGCTTATCTGCCATCTCAAACAACGGAGTGGCCATGTTGATCCATGACGATATTTTCACCTGGAAGGGGTTCGGCGGCGTCTATCAGCTGGCGGCCGGCAGATGCCGCCTTCGTATTTTCGATCTGTCACGGGGCGACCACAGGAACGTCACGCTTCTGAAGCCCATCGTGGTGGTCGTGTCCGACCTGCCGCACACCGGCACCGGCTTGAGATCGGTGTCGGTACGTAGCTGTACGAGCCACATCGCCACCTGCGTCGCCCATCAATTCAACATCGCACCCCAGCGGATGACCTATGTGGAGTATTACCCCGCCTCACGCTATGGCATGAACAACGAGCGTGTCATTCCGGCCAAGATCGACGCCGTTGAGTTCACCTGGTTCGACGACAAGGCCATGCACCCCAAATGGCGGCCATTGCCATCGCCCATGCTGGAAACCGTGATGGAATTGATCGAACAGAGCGAAGCGGCATCGGCGCAACGGTGAAATTTGACGACACCGAAAAAATCCAATATCTGCCAAGGCCATTCATGGCTTCTCAGTGTCGGCAAAAGATGGTAAGAGAAGGTTTTTCGCTCGGCGAATGCTCGATTATCGCGAGGATAGGGCCATCGACACCATGCGTTTTCGCCCCTGCATCGACCTGCATCAAGGCAAAGTCAAACAAATCGTGGGCGGCTCCCTGTCGGACGACGATCCGGAAGGGGTGCAGACCAATTTCGAAACCGGGCAACCCCCCGAGTGGTTCGCCCGCCTTTACCGGCGGGACAACCTGACCGGCGGCCATGTCATTCAATTGGGACCCGGCAACCGGCAGGCGGCCGAAGCGGCCCTGGCCGCATGGCCCGGCGGTCTGCAACTCGGCGGGGGAGTGACAATAGACAATGCCGCCCGATGGCTCGATGCGGGCGCCGCGGCGGTCATCGTGACCTCCTGGGTGTTTCACCACGGCACCGTGGATATGGATCGGCTCCGGCAGCTAAGCCGCCTCGTGGGTCCGGATCGCCTGGTCCTCGACTTGAGCTGCCGGCGCAAGGGCGACGATTATTTTATCGTCACCGACCGATGGCAGACGTTTACGCGTGAATGTATCACGCCCCGGCTTCTGGACCGCCTGGCGCCTTTCTGTTATGAGTACCTGGTGCACGGCGTGGACGTCGAAGGCCGCTGCCAGGGTATCGAAACCGACCTGGTGGCCCTGCTCGGCCGATGGGCGGGCATTCCGATCACCTACGCCGGTGGTATAGATTCCCAGGCCGCCCTGGAAACCATCCAACGCTTGGGAGACGGCCGCATCGACTTTACGGTGGGCAGTGCGTTGGATATCTTCGGCGGCCGCCAGCTGGCGTATCGTGACCTGGCGCGCCGCTATGGCGGCGGCCATTCCAAAAACACCAAGCGACGTTAACCGTCTGCGGACCAGGCGCAACGGCCCCAAGAGGAGGAAAAAATGAAGAAAACGATGACCCGTTGGTTCGCTCTGGCACTGTGTGCCCAATTCGCCCTTTCTGCCTGTACGACCATCAATCCCTATACCCAGGAAAAACAGGTGAGCAAGGCGGCCATCGGCGCCGGTGTGGGTGCTCTGGGTGGCGCGGCCATCGGCCTGATCACCGCCAAGAGCAAGGACCGGCAGCGCAATGCCCTGATCGGCGCCGGCGTCGGCGCCCTGGCCGGCGGCGGTGTCGGCTACTATATGGATGTCCAGGAAGCCAAGCTGCGCCAGCGCCTGGGCAACTCGGGCGTCAGCGTGACCCGCGTCGGAGACCAGATCATGCTGAACATGCCCGGCAATGTCACCTTCCGCACCGACTCATCGGACATCAGCGCCGATTTTTACGAGGTGCTCAACTCGGTGGCCATCGTGCTCAACGAATATAACAAGACCACCATCGACGTGATCGGCCATACCGACGATGTGGGCGCGGAGAGCTACAATCAGCAGTTGTCCGAACGGCGGGCGCGCAGCGTGGCCGAATACCTGGCGGGCCAGAAGGTGTTGCCAGAGCGTCTGCTCATCGCGGGCCGGGGCGAAACCCAGCCCATCGCCTCGAACAGCACCCCCGAAGGCCGATCGGCCAACCGACGGGTGACCATTCAGATCAGCCCGATCGTTCAGAATTGAGGATATAGACCCTCGGCACCCGATCTGTCAGGGCCGCCACCACCTCATAGTTGATGGTGCTCAGCGTCGCGGCGACTTCATCGGCGCTGATCCCGGCCCCATTCTGACGGCCGATCAACACCACCTCGTCGCCCATAGATACACCCGGCACCCCGCCCACGTCGATCATGGTTAGATCCATGCAGACCCGGCCGACGATGGGCACCCGTTGCCCGCGGACCAGCATGGTGCCCCGGTTGGACAATCCCCGGCTGTAACCGTCGGCATATCCGATCGGCACGGTGGCGATAACTGTGGGTTTGCGTGTCTGGAAGGTGCATCCGTAACTGATGCAGGTGCCGGCCGTCACCGGTTTGAGATGGACGATCCTGGCTTTGAGTGAAAGGGCCGGCTTCAAATCGATGCGGCCGCGATCGACCTCTTCGGAGGGATAGAGACCGTAGAGGGAGATGCCGGCCCGCACCATATCCAGATGGGTCTCGGGCATCTCCATGATGGCGCCGCTGTTGGCGGCGTGACGCAACCCTACCTTCACCCCGCGGGAGGCCAACCGATCGAGAAGTCTCGAAAAAAGATCGAACTGCCGGCGGGCGTAGCCTTTGTCGGCCTGATCGGCGGTGGCGAAATGGGTGAAAATCCCCTGGATGACGAGGCCGTCGATCCGGGAGATGCGTTCGACCGTCTCGGCGGCCGTGTCGATACCGGCGCCGCCCTGATCCCCGCAAGGAATTCCCAGTCGCCCCATGCCCGTATCGACCTTGATATGAACCGGCAGGGTTCGGCCTTGGGTCCGGGCTGCGGCGGCCATGGCCCGGGCGTTTTCCAGGGAATAGACCGCGGGCACGAGGGCATGGGTGATCAATTCGGCCGTCCGGTCGGACGGCGTGAATCCAAAAATCAGGATGGGAGCCGCGATACCGGCCCGTCGCAGCGCCAGCCCCTCGTCGATGCGGGCCACCCCCAGGTCCGTGGCCCCGTTTGTCAGGGCCATGCGCGCCACCTGCTCGGCACCGTGACCATAGGCATTGGCCTTGACCGCCACCAGCAGGCGCGCCTTCGGATCGACGATGCGCCGCAGCTCGCGGACGTTATGGGCAATGGCGGTCAGGTCGATCTCGGCCCAGACCAGGTGCGCAGATGCCGGTCCTGCCATTTAAAGCACCTGCTCCAACGGTGAATAGGTCATCCCGAAGGCTTCGGCCACCGCCGGGTGGGTTACTTTGCCCAGAACGACGTTGGCACCGGATCTCATCTCCGCGCTCTCCTGCATGGCCCGGTGCCATCCCTTGTCGGCAATCTCCAGGGCATACGGCAAAGTGGCATTGGTCAGGGCCCAGGTGGAGGTCTTGGCCACGGCCCCCGGCATGTTGGCCACGGTGTAGTGAACGATGCCATCCACCACATACACCGGATCGGCATGGGTCGTGGGACGGGATGTCTCGAAGCATCCCCCCTGATCGATGGCCACATCCACCAGCACCGACCCTGGTTTCATGGTCTTGAGCATCTCCCGGGTCACCAGGCGGGGCGCCTTGGCGCCGGGAATCAGCACCGCACCGATCACCGCGTCGGCCTTCTGGATCAGATCGCGCAGAACGGCCGGACTGGACATGAGCAAAAAACAGTTGGCCGGCATGACCTCGGCCAGATGCCTCAAGCGTTGAAGATTGTTGTCGAGCAGATAGACCTTGGCCCCCAGGCCGCAGGCCATCCTGGCCGCATGGGTGCCGACCACGCCGCCGCCGATGATCACGACGGTGGCCGGATCGACGCCCGGTACGCCGCCCAGCAGCACGCCGCGGCCGCCCTGTGCCATTTCGAGGTATTTGGCGGCCTGCTGGATGGCCATGCGCCCGGCCACTTCGCTCATGGGGGTGAGCAGCGGCAGGGTCCCGTCCGTCTTTTTGATGGTTTCGTAGGCGATGTTGACCGATCCGGCGTCGATCAGGGCCCGGGTCAGCGTTTCGTTGGCGGCCAGATGCAAATAGGTGAAAACGATCTGACCGGATCGGATCAGCCCATACTCCTGGGGCAAGGGTTCCTTGACGTGCATCACCATCTCGGCCTTCTTGTAGATGGCTGCCGCCTTGGCCGTGATTTGGGCCCCGGCCTGGGCATAGGCCTCATCGGGAAAACCGCTGCCCCGGCCGGCCCCCTTTTCCACCAGAATAGTATGGCCGGCGCGGTGCAGCATCTCCACGCCGGCCGGCGTCATGGCCACCCGGTTCTCTTCGGCCTTGATCTCTTTGAGCACCCCGATGATCATAAGAACTCCTATAGGGTCTCGATGGCGCAGGCCATGGATACGCCGCCGCCGCCGCACAGGGTGGCCAGCCCCAGGTTCTTGCCCCGGCTGCGCAGCAGATGCAGGAGGGTGACCATGATACGGCAACCGGTGGCGCCCACCGGATGGCCCAGCCCGATGCCCGAGCCGTTGACATTGGTGATCTCGCGGTTGAGGTTCAATTCCCGTTCGCACCCCAGGTATTGACCGGCAAAGGCCTCGTTGAGTTCGATCAGTTCGAAGTCGGACAGCTTCAAATCGCTGTGGTCGAGCAGATGGCGCACCGCCGGCACCGGGGAAAGTCCCATGACCGAGGGATGGCAGGCCCCGCGGCCCACGGCCCGGATGCGTGCCAGGGGCTGCAAGCCGAGCTCCTTGGCTTTTTCGGCGGACATGATCACCATGGCGGCCGAGCCATCGTTGATGCCGCTGCTGTTGCCGGCGGTCACCTTGCCGGTGTTGGGTATAAAGGCCGGGGGCAGTTTCTGAAGATCGGCCATGGTCAGGCCGGGGCGGAAATGCTCGTCCTTGTCGAACACCAGGGGCTCTTTCTTTTTGCGGGGGATTTCAATGGGCACGATTTCGGGTTTGAAGTCGCCGTCGCGGGTGGCACGCTCGGCATTGTTGTGGCTGCGCAGGGCCACCTCGTCCATCTCCTCGCGGGAAATGCCGTGATGCTGGGCGATGAATTCGGTCGTGTGCCCCATGATATAGGGTTTGCCTTTAAAGAGGCTCAGCGGCGGCTGGCTTGCATCCACCGGACCGTCTTCGGGATGGGGGATGATGTGCGATCCGCAGTGCAGGGCCCAGATGAGCGCATCCACAAAGGTGTGGTCCTGGAGGCGGCAGCCCCAGCGCGCCTTGGGCACCTGATAGGCGACGCCGGACATGTGCTCCACGCCGCCGGCCAGGATGATGTCCGCCATCCCGGTTTGAATCATGGCCATGCCGGAGATGACCGCCTCCATGCCGGAAATACAGACCCGATTGATGGTCACGGCTGGCACGCTGTCAGGAATACCGGCCAGCAGAGCGCCGACGCGGGTGACGTTCAGCGCATCGGCCGGCTCCATGCAGCAGCCGAAACGCACATCGTCGACCAGGGCCGGATCGAGTTTGGCGCGCGATAGGGCCTCCTTCATCGACACACTGGCGATGTGGGCGGCATGTTGATCGCGCAAGGAACCCCCAAAACCACCGATAGCCGTTCGGCAAGCCGAAACGATAACGACGTCTTTCATAACCTCTCCTTCAATTTGAATGGGTTTCGGCCACAACACGGATTTGGACCGGGTCTACAGCAGGGACCTGAAAAGCTCGTGGGTAGAGTTAGCCTAGGGTGGGGTAGCTGTCAAGCAACTAGCGGAGACTTGAAATCTTCATGGCGTATTGTTTGGGATCTTCCTCGTACTCGGCGATGCGAACGTTTTGCATCTCATTGGGGATAATGATCTTTTTGTGGGGACCGACCACCGAGGTTTTAGAGTAGACCATGCCGCTGGCCTTGACCACCGGGATGCCGGGATCGAGTTTGGCGGCCTCCTCCAAAACCGCCATTTGTTCCGCCGCGGCGTCGCTCTGCTCTTCCATCTCCTTGATCTGATGTTGCAAGGCGGCCATCTTGGCGCGCACCAGGTCGTCCTGGGACATGATTCTTTTGACTTGCTCATCGAGCTGATCGTATTTTTTCCCCAAATCGTCTATCAGCTCCTCAATCAGGCTCCGTTTTTCGGCGCTGGCGGCGATGGTCGGCGTCTCGAGCTTTGCTTCAAGCTGACGCTTTTGCACCATGCAACCGTCCTGGTCCTGTGCCACGGCGCCCAACTCTGCATCCAGATCATCGATTCGGCCCCTGAGCTGGGCCACCTCCGCTTCGGCCGCCGCGCGCGACTCGGCCAACTGCTCGATCTGTTGTTCGGCCAGCTCCATGTCGCGCTGGAACTTGAAATCCACCCCCACGGTCAGCTCGCTGGGCTTGGACGCCTGGGTGCCGATGTCTTTGACCTGGACCCCCTTTTTTGCCGTGATCGTGGAGGCGATGATCTTGCCGCTCTCCACCAGGCAACGGCCGTTGATGGCGATAGTGCAACCGAAGATCTCCTTTTGCACTACCAGGTCGCCCAGCACCTCCACCGTGGAATTGTGGAGGTGGCTCGCCTTCAGGTTCCCACCGACGATAACCTTGGACCCATAAATGCCGGCATCGCTGATCAGATCCTCGCTCAGTTCGATCCTGGCATTCTGAATCTCCTTGACGCTCAGGCTGGCGCCGGTCACCTTGTAACCACTGGTAACGCCGCCATTGACCTCTATGTGGCCGTCAAAGTCGATATTGCCGGTTTCGACGCCGATATCCCCATCGATGGGCAGCACCTTGAACACACCGATGCGGCCATCGATACCGAGCTTGGGCATGCCGTCGCATTTGGCCACGATCTGCTGCCCGTCTTCCGACCGTCCGGCACCCTTGGTAAACTTCAAGGCCGGTTCCTTGATCCGCGGCGGCGGCACTTCCAGACCATAGACATTGGTTCCCGGCCGGCCTGGGTCACCGCCCTCTTTTTCCGCCAGCAGATCCCCCTCCTTGACCTGGGGGATGTCGCCACGGTTTTTCCAATCCATGGTGCCATCTTCGAGCAGGGTGCCGATGCGCATGGGATCGGTGTCGAAATAGTAGCGCACTTCGGCCGGTCGTCCTGGAACAGGTGGTTCTCCCCGCGCAACGATAAAGGGGTCGATGGGCATGGGGCTCTTTTCGAGGTGGGCGGAGAGCAATTGATCGCTGATCAGGCCGAAAACGATCTCGCGCTCTGCCAAGAGGCGTTTGACATCATGGATCGGGGGTGCGACAAAGTTATTACCCGCCGGTGCGATGGTAACGGTGAGCTTGTCATCGGAGACGGCGATGTTCAGACAGGTGTTCGGGTCGCAATACTGGGGGCCGTTGTCAACAGCCGCATCTTCCCCTGCCGCCGCCTCTTCAGGCAGGATGCCGTTTTTCAAGGCCAGCACCCGGTCCACCTGCTCCTCGGTCAACAACCCCATTTTGTGCAGCACGGATCCGAGGGGCATATAGACTTTGGTTCGGCCCGAAATGCAGCGCTGGATCACCAGGGCGCGTTCGATCTTCTCCCTGGTCACCAGGTTTTCTCTCACTGCAATGTCGCCGAACATTTCGTCCTGGCGTTGCAAACTCGGCATAGGTGCCCCCCCTCGGCCGTACGGACTCATGCCTGCTATCGCCATCGGTGCGCTAAACTTTATTAAAAACAGGCACTTCGGGCATCACCCGTGTAAATCGACGCTCAGTCCAAGACCGAGCTGCTGCAACATTTCGGCCATCTCCTGCTGGCTTTCGGCCATCTGCTTGAGAATGGCCGTTTGCATCGTGGCATTGGTCTCGAGCTGGCGCACGATACCCGCCATTGCCGTATTGGTGCTTATGGGTGATAATTCCATGTACGATTCCTTCCGGGCCGATCCTCATCATGCATGTTATCGCACCCTGCGAAAAATACTTGAGTCCGGCTGCATCTCGGCGGCCTGGAACGGGTTGAATTGATAATTGTCAAGTGAATCGGGAGACGATAGAAGGAAATCGCAACGGCCGGACCAAAGCCGGAAACCATAGGAGAAATCGAACCCTTGAACCCAAGTCGATCCATGGCGGAGGTCACCGGCCGCCAGCGCCACGTGGTCCTGGTGGCCCCCGAGGTGCATTGGAACACCGGCAATATCGGTCGAACCTGCCTGGGGGCCGGCGCCATGCTGCACCTGGTGCGTCCGCTGGGCTTTTCCCTTGACAGCAAACAGGTCAAACGTGCCGGCCTCGATTACTGGCCCAGGGTTTCCCTTTCTGTATGGGACGACTTTGAACACTTCATGGCCGGTATGGCACCCAAAGAGGAGGAAATCGTCCTGCTGACCAAGGGCGGCCGACAGCCTTACTGGCGGCTGCCGGCGATGACCCGATTGTTTCTGGTATTCGGATCCGAAACCCGGGGGCTGCCGGCAGCCATCCTGTCTCGATTCGAACGCCATACCTATTATATTCCCATCTGTGAGGAGATTCGTTGTCTCAACCTGTCAACGGCCGTGGGAATCGCCTTGTACGAAAGCTTGCGGCCGGTTCAGCCAACCCTCTCAGTATGAAATGATTTTCTCATTTTATATTGCCTTTTCCTCTCAAAGTGAAGTGCCCGCCATGTTCCGCCCCTGGATCGAGCCAGGCTTTTTGAAAAATAATATATAAAAAGATCAAACTGTTTCATGGTACCCGCGCGCATTTCGACCTTATGGCAAACTAATTGCTTTATCGTTGATCAAAGGAACCCCAAAAGGAAAGGTGTCGTGCCATGATCGACTTTATCATCGCCGCAGTGCTCTACCTGGCATTGATGTTTGTGTTGTTTTTCTGCCTCTCGTTCGTGACGATCGGCATTACCTATGCGGCCACATCTTTTGTTCGCCGTTGCCTCGGTCGGTTTCGATCCCCCGATCTGGTCTTGAAATAACCCGAAGACCGGCCGGCAATTATCGTTGCCGGAGCTTCTGGCCCATCCAACTGCAAAGGGCGCGAAACCTGCGCCCTTTTGCTTTTTTCACCCGCCGCCACCCTTCGCCGTCTCTTCATCCAGGACCGCCTCACCCGTGTCGGATACGGTCCATCGCCGCATTTCCACTGAAACCAAAATCGGGGTTGTCAAACGGTCCGGTATTGTGATGAGATGATGCCGTTCAAGCAGATGCATGAAATCGGCAAACGAAACGTCATACTCATTTAAAGGAGTCTCTCGCCATGCCCAACGCGACGATCTGTCAGAAAGTGGCAAGTTTCGTCTTTATAGGCTTGATCGCCCTGATGATCCACACGCCGACAACACAGGCCGAGTACCGCAACCCCGCCGTGCCGGGGCAAGATACGGCCGCCTACTGGATGGACAAGGGGGGCTTGTACAGTACCTATGGCAATTTTCCCGCCGCCATCAGGGCCTTTGAAAAATCGCTGGCCCTGTCCCCCAATAACAGCGAAGCCTATTTTGATATGGGCGTCGCCTACGGCGAAATGGGCGACTATCAAAATGCCCTGGAAAATATGTCAAAGGCCATTCGGCTCGACCCGACCAACGGTCGGTACCTGTATGGGCGTGCCTGGATCATGCTTCGCTCAGGCCGCCACAAGGAGGCCCAGGTGGAAATGACCCGAGCGGCCAATTTCGGTAGCGCCGATGCCAAGTTGTATCTGCAGCGAAGCGAAACCGGCCGTTAACACGCGGGCGCATCCACCGGATGACCGACACGACCATCAACCCTTGAAACAAGCGAAATGGCCCATGACATCATCCTGGCGACTGCTTTTAGCTTGCCTCGCCGTCGTGGCCTGCCAGGCGGGCTGTGACAATCAGAAGGTTGATTCGCTCCGGCATGAACTCGATCAACGCCAAAGCATCATCCAATCCCTCGATGCGCAAAACGCACGGATCGCACAACGTTGTCAACAACTCGAATCCGAGCTGGCAGACCTGCGGGTGGAACAGGATAACCTGACGGCCCAAAACGAGGAACTCGCCCAATGGTCCCGCAGACTCGCACAACGCTTCGGTCCAAGCGTCTGGTATTTTGGAGAAGGTGAAAAACCGTTACCGGTCAAGTCCTATGACTATGCCAAACCCACCACCCTTTTGGCCGAACTGAACCGCAGGTTCGGCCAGTCCAAACTGCCTCGCGCCGATTTGATCAAAATCGAGGGAACTGTCGCCTATGTGCGCATCGTGCCGGACCTGCAACTGACCCAGACCATGGGCACCACCGGTGCCACGAGCTATCTCCAGTCGGTCACGTACACCCTCACCTCCCTGCCCGGCATCGACGCTGTCGATTTCGACTTTGAGCCCGGGGATCATGCCATGCCGGGACGCTATTCAAGATAGCGGCTATCAGATTGAAAGCGGCCGCTTGTGCCTCGGACCCGTCAACCTGTCAGATTGATCGTCGGATAGGGCCGCCCCTTTCCCCCCCAAGCCAACCTCAATTATGATATTTTATATTATTTTCAAATTCTTATCCATGTGCGAGGCCCACCCACAACGACGATGGTACATCCATTGCTCCCTCTACTGGGCGATATCACACGCATGGAGGCAGTACTATGAACTGGAATTCACAATTCAAAACCCTGTTTCTCAAAAACCATAACCTCCTTTTCACAACAACCCGTTGCGCACAACTATTCAACCACCTGATTTTTTATATGCATTTATCATTTAACCGCCTTGGCACGATTGTTGATGGTACTGTACTCAACCATCAGCGCCACACCGACAGGAGGAACACTTTCTTCAGAATGACATGGATGGGTCATATGGAACAAAAGGACCTGCAAAGGACTCTGAAACACGGCATCGTACTCTATGTCGTGCTGGGCCTGCTGGTCATCCCATCCGGCATCTGCAGCCAGGGCCACCACATTGTTCCGGTCATCGACATCCTTTTACCGGAAACGATGGCACCTTCCGTACCGAGACTATCCCTCGACCTGATCGGCAACATGCCCTTGCACGCATTCGAAGATAACCTCCAACCCGCCACCCTTCCCCCACCGGCCGTCCTGACCGCCGGTGGGGAAGATCGGAAAGAACCTTCAGAAGCGCCTCCATTTTACGAGCACATTCTGCAGGCATCGCAAACCTATGAGGTGGACGTGGACCTGATCCGGGCCATTATCTTTGCCGAATCCAACTACAATCCCCAGGCCGTATCCCATCGCGGCGCAAGAGGCCTCATGCAACTCATGCCACGCACCGCAAAGGCGCTGGGCGTGAAAGACAGCTTTGATCCAGCCATGAACATCGATGGGGGCGTCCGCTATTTCAAGCAACTCCTCAACCGCTTTTCGGGGGATGTGCGCCTCGCCCTGGCGGCCTATAATGCCGGCAGCCGATATGTGCATAAATATGGGGGCATCCCGCCTTTCGGCGCCACCAAGCGTTACATCAAAAAAGTGCTGCACTACCACAACCGGTTCAAGGCGGAATCCGCATCCGGTCAAGCGGTCAATCCAGCCGTCTGATTCAACCCCTTTTTACCATAAACGCCCAAACAGGCATCGGCCACCTGCCCCACCCTCTCCGGGTTTACTGAATGGCATTCAGTTAGAATCGATAGCCCCAGGACATTTTCCTTGACCTGGGGAAGTGATCCACATAAGTTGGTCGTTTTTTTAATCTTCGGAGAGCGCACAACGCCTGCATCTTCCGGACAAACGATCTGCCGATGGGTTGCAGCGCCCGGTACCGGGAGGTCGGGCGGCGCACCATGACAAAGGAAATGCAATGATACGGATCATCCTCATTTTAATGACCATAGGGGTACCGGCACTGGCTCTGGCCGCTGATGGGCATGGCGCCGCAGTGGCCGACATGACCGGCACTTTCTATGGATATTTCGGGATCTTCATGTTTGTCGCGGCCTACACCCTCGTACCCCTGGAAAACAAGATCCACCTGCGCAAAAGCAAACCGGTACTACTGGCCGCCGGAGTCATCTGGGTGCTGCTGGCCCTGGCCTATCTGCAACAGGGCGACACCCACAGCGCCCACGCGGCGATTCAACACAATCTCCTCGAATATGCGGAGCTGTTCTTGTTCCTGCTTGCAGCCATGACCTACATCAACTCCCTGGAAGAGCGCAACGTGTTCCAGGCCCTGCGCGCCTGGCTGGTGAGCCGTGGTTTTTCACTGCGGTCGATCTTCTGGATCACCGGTCTGCTGGCCTTTTTCATTTCACCGGTGGCCGACAACCTCACTACGGCCCTGCTCATGGGAGCGGTGGTCATGGCCGTGGCCGGCGACAATGTCAAATTCGTGGCCCTGGCCTGCATCAACGTGGTGGTGGCGGCCAATGCCGGCGGGGCTTTTTCGCCATTCGGCGACATCACCACATTGATGGTGTGGCAAAAAGGCAAGTTGGCCTTTCATGAATTTTTCGACATCTTCCTGCCGTCGGCGGTCAACTGGTTGATCCCGGCGATTTTCATGAGCCTGGCCGTGGGCAACGAGCCTCCCCAAAGACTCAAGGAGAAGATCCGGGTCAAGTTCGGCGGCTTCGTCATCATCGGCCTGTTTCTGGCCACCATCATCACCGCCGTGTCGTTCCACAACTTTCTGCATCTGCCGCCGGCCGCCGGCATGATGCTGGGCATGGCCTATCTGGGCGGGTTTGCTTACTATATCAAATGGTATGAGGGCCGCAGCGAATCCTACGACGGCATCCTCGGCACCCGGGGCGACCTCTCCTACCAGCCGCTCATGCGGCTGGTGGAACGCAAGGTGAGTTTCGACAAAATAATTGAAAGGATTCCCGAACCCACCTTTGCCATCGATAAAAACCACGTGATCACCCATTGGAACCATGCCCTGGAGGAACTCACCGGACTCAAGGCCGAAAAGATGATCGGCACCCAGAACCAGTGGCAGCCATTTTACCCGCGCAAGCGGCCCTCAATGGCCGATCTGATCATCGACTACCAGCCTGAAAAGGCCATTGAACAACATTACAAACAAGGCTTTCGTAAAAACCCCCATGTAGAAAACGCCTACGATTCAAGCGCATTCTTTCCCGAGGTGGGCAACGGCGGCAAATGGATCACCTTTTCGGCTTTGCCGTTGAAAGATAGAGAGGGTCGGGTGATCGGCGCGGTGGAGGTGCTGCAGGATTTTACCGCTCAGAAACAGGCCGTGGCCCACTTCGACATCATGAAGCGCATATCCCAGGCCGAATGGGACACCCTGCTCTTTTTCTATGGGGTCATCCTCTGCGTGGGCGGCCTGGCCCAATTCGGCTACCTGGCGGTCATCTCCCAATTCATGTATCACGACCTGGGCCCCACCATGGCCAACGCCATGGTGGGGATACTATCGGCCATCGTGGACAATATCCCCGTGATGTTCGCCGTTTTGACCATGTCGCCGGAAATGTCCCACGGCCAGTGGCTGCTGGTCACGCTCACAGCCGGCGTGGGGGGCAGCCTGCTGTCGATCGGATCCGCGGCCGGCGTGGCCCTGATGGGAACGGCCCGGGGCAAATATACCTTCGGCGCGCACCTGAAATGGACCCCGGTGATCGCCCTCGGGTATGTGGCCGGCATCTTTTGTCACTTGTGGATCAATGCCAAGCTGATGTAGGATGCTTGAATTGTCCACGGCGGGCTGCGCCGCCCATGAAGACGGCATATGGAGATCATTGCGCTCAAATACCACACCCGGGGCTATCATGGTTGCCTGATCGATGGAAGCGGGTATGTGTTTTTCCAATTGAGCCGAAAGGGTAAGTTGCGGCGACTCAAGACCTATGCCCGGGAGGATTTCAGTGACCACGAGCATTTTCAGCACATGATGATGAAATATATGACGCCTTCCGCTTTTCTGAATCCACCTGTACCCATCGCGGCCCTGACACTGGCCGAATTGGACCGGGTGTACGACATCGTACGAGAAAGAGCCCAGGCGGTTTAAGAAAGGAAACAACGATCATGACCGACAATCAAGCCACCGACGCACGCATCAATCCCATGCGGCTCGGATACAATAGCCGATTCAAATTCAAATGCCACCCCGGCATCTCTTGCTTCACCCAGTGCTGCCGGGGTATCAACATCATCCTGACGCCCTACGACGTGATCCGCCTCAAGAAGCGCCTGGATCTGCCCTCGGACCAGTTTCTGGCCATCTACACCGAACCCCACCTGCTGGAAAAGACCGACCTGCCCATGGTCACCCTCAAGCACCTCGACGACGAACAAGAGTCGTGTCCGTTTGTACGCGAGGACGGTTGCATCGTCTATGAAGACCGCCCCACCGCCTGCCGCTACTATCCGCTGGGCGTGGCCAGCCTGCAACACAAGGAAGGCGCCGATGACGACGGTTTCTTTTTTTTCATCAACGAACCGCACTGCAAAGGGTTCGAGGAGGATTGCGACTGGACCGTCGCCGAGTGGCGCAAAGACCAGGCCGTGGACGAACGCGACGCGGTCAACGCCGAATGGACCGACCTGGTGGTGCGCAAACGCTCGTTTCCCCCCAACATCAAACTGACCGAGCAGGCCAAACAGATGTTCTTCATGGTCAGCTACAACGTCGACAAATTCCGGGAGTTCGTCTTCGGCAGCACCTTTCTCAAACGCATGCCGGTGGATCCGGAGACCGAAGCGCAGCTCAAAACCGACGATGTGGCCCTGTTCAAATTCGGCGTGAAATGGCTCAAGGGGTTGCTGTTCAAAGATCGCGATCCCCACGAGCAGGCGGCTGCCCAGAAAGAGTAAACCGAGTTGTCCGGATCGATGAGCTTGCCTCTTCTGATTCCTGAAATGCCCGCACCGTTCTATCGGTCGGGCATTTTTTTTCTGCGAGACGGCGCCGTCCCCTATGCTTTTACCAGTCGCCGCAGGTCGGCGATGTGACGCGCCGGGTAGACGTCGGTAGGGCAAACCCGGCTGCAGTTGAGGGCGCGCTCGCACAGGCGCTCGCCGCGCGGCGAGGCGGCCGCGGCAAGCAGGTCACGCTGTCGGGGGGAATCCACCTTGGCCATCTGGCGATGTAGGGCAGCCAAAGCGGCCGGTCCCATGAACTCGGCGTTGCGGTGGGCCGCCGGGCAGGAAGAGACACAGCAGCCGCATTCGATGCAGGCCTCCAGTCGTAGGGGTGGATCCGCGGCCGGCTCGGCGGCGCCTTCGATGGATTCGGCCGGTGTGAGCAGCGACCAGGCGGGATCGATATCCCGGTAAAATGGGGTCATTTCCACGGCCAGATCTCCCAGGCGCGGGAAGCCGTGCAACGGTTCGAGCACCACGGTTTCCGTATTCAGCGATAATATCAGGGTGGTGCAGGCCAGCCGTTCGATGCCGTTGATGCGACAGGCGCAAGTCCCGCAGGCGCTGTGGTGACAGGAGTGGCGGTACATGAGGCCGGCATCCTGGCGCAGTCGAATCTGCTCCAGACCGTCCAGCACGCTCATCTGGTCATCGACCGCCACGCGAAAGGATTGAAAGCGGGGCGGATCGATCAGACCCGGCTTGTAGCGTTCGATCCTGAATTCGATTTGAGGCGATGGTTTTTTTTCGGTCGTTTCACTTTTCATGTCACTGTCGTTTAAATGATACGGATGTTTCGGGCGGGCGTAAAGCCCGCCCCTACGAGATTCGGGTGGTGGCACCGGCCGCTACCATGCACCGGCGGCGTAGGGGCGGGGTTAATCCCCGCCCGCAGGACACCTGAACGCCTTAGGCAAACGACATTAATTACCCATGTCACCCCGCCAATAGCGCCGATAAGGCAGCAAGATCGTCTCCCGGGTATGGCAGGCAATGTCGCGGCCGGTCTTGCGGCCGATGAGGTCTGCGGTCTGCTCGGCCATGGCCCGCATGGTGGTGGCCTTGCCGCCGATCAGGGTGACCAGCCCCTCGATTCCATCCCGGGCGGCGTGGTCGAAACAATCGAAGGTCCGGCTGATGGCGAAGGGATCCTGATCCTGGCTGGATTGCAGCAGAGGGCGGCTGGCGCTCCAGACCGCATGGGGCGCCATGGCGGCCACGGCGGGCACCAGTTCGGCACAGAGTGAGAAGAGGCGGGCCACGTGTTCGGCCGGAGCCGTGACCTGGTCCGGATCGTCGGCCAGCCAGGCGGTGGTGCCCAGCACGCTCAAGCGGCGCTGGGGCACGATGATGTCGCCCTCACCGGCCGGATGCAGGCGATTGACCACGGCCTGGGTGACCCGGCCGCGCACCGCCACCATCACGCCCGGCCCGGGCTGGATGGGCACGCCGATACCGGCCATGGCCGCGATGCGGCCGGACCAGGGGCCGGCGGCGTTGACCACCAGATCCGCGCCGATGGTCTCGCTCAGGCCGCTGCGGTGGTCGATCACCCGGACGCCGGCCACCTGCCTGCCGAGCATCTTCAGGTCCGTCACTTCACAAAACGTTCGGATCGCGGCGCCGTTGGCCCGGGCCGTGGCAAAAAAGGCCATGGCCAGACGCCAGGCATCCATGACCGCATCGGGCACGCCAACGGCCGCCAGCAACGCCGGGTTGAGCGCCGGCTCGCGGGACATGGCTTGCCGTGGCGAAAGCGGCGCCGTTGGAATACCAGCCGCGTTGCAACCTTCCAGAAAACGATCCTGGTGGGAAATGTCCTCTTCGTTCAAGGCGATGAACAGCCCGCCGTTGGGCTCGATGGCCTCGGACGCGATATGGCGCAGAATTCGGTTCTCCTCGTAACACTCCCGGGCGGTCTCCGCATCGTGGAACACGTAACGGCCGCCGCTGTGGAGGAGACCGTGGTGTCGGCCGGTGGTTCCGGAAAGCAGCTCGCCCCGTTCCACCAGGGTGACCCGGTAGCCGCGCAGGGTCAAGTCGTGGGCCAGGGCGCCGCCCACGCCGCCGCCGATGATGAGGATGTGTTCCATAGCGGATGTCACAGCGCTCGATTGAGAATGTCGGCCAGTTCGTCGTCGGTCAATTGGACCGGGTTGCCCTTCATGCTGCTGGCGGCCTTGGCCTTGGCCGCCAGGTCGGGCAGTTCGGCACGCGTCAACCCCCAGGCCGACAAACCGGGAATCTCCAGCCGGGCCACCAGATCGTGCAACCAGGCCACCAGCTCCACGGTCGTGGCCCTGGACGAGACCATCATTTGCGCGGCCTCGGTGTAACGTGCAAGCGTGGCGTCCCCCGCCTTCCGTCGGACCAGAGCCGCCAGGTTGGCTTCCACCACGAACGGCAACAGCCGGGCGCACAGGGCCCCGTGGGGCGCGCCGATCATGCCGCCCAGCGGACCCGCAATCCCGTGCACTGCGCCCAGTCCGGCATTGGCCAGGGCCATACCGCTGAAGAGGCTGGCCAGCGCCATATCGGTGCGCGCCGCCAGATCGTCGCTGCGGGCCACGACCTGCGGCAGGGCCTTGGCCGCGCGCCCCAGCCCCTCCCGGCAGAGGCCGTCGGTCAACGGATTGGCCTTGGCCGATACGAAGGATTCGAGCAGCTGGGTCAGGGCGTCGCAGCCGGTGGCGGCCGTGACCGCCGACGGCAGAGACAGGGTCAGTTCCGGGTCGACGATGGCCAGATCGGGCAGCATTCCCGGACCGCGCAGGCTCACCTTGACGCGGTGGGCGAGGCTCTTTAGCACGGCATTGCGGGTCACTTCGCTCCCGGTGCCGGCCGTGGTGGGAATGGCGATGGCGGGCAGTGGGGGTTGCGAAAGGGGCCGAGCCGAGCCGATGACCTCCAGATAGGTTTCCACCGGTTCCCTGTTGGTGGCCAGGGCGGCAATGGCCTTGGCCGCGTCCAGGGCGCTGCCGCCGCCGAACCCGATGACCAGGTCGCAGCCAACCTCGCGCGCCAGAGCAGCCCCATCGACCGCCTGTTCGACTTCCGGTTCCGCCGACACGCTGAAGGCCTGCCAGGCGATACCCCGGTTTTCCAATTGGCGGGTCAGGGCGGCGGCCCGCTCGGGATGGCGTCCAGTGACCAGCAGGGCGCGTCGTCCCAGGCGCGGCGCGGCATCGGCCGCTTCGGCGAGGGTTCCGGCCCCGAAAAGAATCCGGCCGGCCGTGGCAAATGAGAATCGCATGGCTATTCGATCCAGTTGAAGGTCCGTTCGATGGCCTTTTTCCAACCTTCTATGCCCTTGGCCCGCTGCTCGGCATCCATGCGCGGATGCCAGGTCTTGTCCATGGCCCAGTTGCGCCTGAGCTCGTCGAATCCGCGCACCAGCCCACTGGCCAGCGCCGCGGCCGAGGCGGCCCCCAGTGCGGTGGTCTCGATGATCCTGGGCCGCACCACCGGCACGCCCAGGATGTCGGACTGAAACTGCATGAGCAGTTCGTTGACCACCATGCCGCCGTCCACCCGCAGACTACTCAGGGCCACACCCGAATCCTTCTGCATGGCTTCGGCCACATCCAGGGTCTGGTAAGCCACGGCTTCGAGCACGGCCCGGGCGATGTGATTGCGGTTGATGTAGCGGGTCAGCCCCACCATGACGCCCCGGGCGTCCGAGCGCCAGTGGGGCGCATATAAACCGGAAAAGGCCGGCACGATGTAAGCGCCGCCGGTGTCCTCCACCTGGCGCGCCATGGGTTCGATCTCGGCGGCATGCTCGATGAACTTGAGATTGTCGCGCAGCCACTGCACCAGGGCGCCGGCAATGGCGATGGAGCCCTCGAGGCAGTAAACCGGATCCCTGCCCCGCATCTGGTAGCCGACCGTGGTGAGCATGCCGTGCTGGCTGGCCACGGCCTCGGTTCCGGTGTTGAGCAACAGAAAGCACCCGGTACCGTAAGTGTTCTTGGCCTCCCCCACCTCGAAGCAGGCCTGGCCGACCAGGGCGGCCTGCTGGTCGCCGAGCGCCCCGCACACCGGCACCTCGGCGCCCAGGGGGCCGTCGGCGCGGGTGGTGCCCCAGGTCTGCGAATCGATGGAAGGCACGATTCTGGGCAACATCGATTCCGGGATATGGAGAATCTTCAAGATCTCGGGGTCCCAAGACAAGGTTTTCAGGTCCATGAGCATTGTGCGGCTGGCATTGGAGACGTCGGTGACATGGGCACCGCCGTCGGGCCCGCCGGTCAGCCACCAGATGATCCAGGACTCGATGGTGCCCGCCATGGCATGACCCGATGCGGCCCCCTTGCGCGCCGCCTCGACGTTATCCATGATCCAGCGGATTTTGGGGCCGGAAAAATAGGTGGAGATGGGCAGGCCGGTCTTGGCCCGGAACCGGTCCTGGCCGCCTTCCCGGGAGAGGCGCCGGCAGATTTCGTCGGTGCGCATGCACTGCCAGACGATGGCATTCATGTAAGGTCGGCCGTTACGTCGGTCCCACATCACCGTGGTCTCGCGCTGGTTGGTGATTCCGATGGCCGCGATATCCTTGCCGGTCAGTCCGGTCTTGGCCAGGGCGCCGCGGATCACCTCGCCGGTGTTGTGCCAGATCTCCATGGGATCGTGCTCGACCCAGCCGGGCTGGGGAAAAATCTGGGCATGCTCTTTCTGGTCCAGCCCCATGATCCGACCGCGCTCGTCGAAGATGATGAAACGGTTGCTGGTGGTCCCCAGATCCAATGCACCGATATATTTGCCCATGGTTTTTCTCCTTTCGCCCTCGAAAACGATTACGCCCCAAACAAGTTTAGCCCGAACCGGCAAAAATTGTCCAGGCGCCTGATCGAGCATCAGCTATTTTAATTGAATGCCATTCATTAAACCCGGCGAGGGTGGAGCAGATGGCCGATGCGATGCGTAATTCTTTATTAATAAAGCTTTTGTAAAAACCGCGCGGCCGCCCTCACGGCGCCGTAAGCCGTGGCGATGGCCAATCCACTGCCGCATTTCTGCCGGATCCAATCCTGGTGCGCGAGAATCGAGCCGGCTGCGAACAAGTTGTCGTGCACCGGCCGGCCCTTGGCATCCACGGGGCGGAAATCTGCGTCCACTCCGACGCCGGCCCGATTGATCGGATGTCCCTGGAGATCGAGAAGGTCCTTGTGGTGCCAGCTCGCGCGATCCTTGGGCTGGGCGACCGGCAGGCCGAAGAGGGTTTCACGGATACCACCGCGGTCGGCCTGCAACCCCTTTCCGAAAAAGCGTCCGGTACACAGGACCGCGGCGCGCGCTTTGACCCGGCGAGGTGCATCCTCCGGCGCGATGGTGAAGGCCATGCCGCCGTCCTTCGACCGCCGGACCGCCAAGACCCGATGTTGAAACAGCGGACGGACGCCCATGGGCGGCAGGCGCTGCTCGAAGAGCTCGCGAAGACGAAGGCCGGCGACACCCGGCACCATGGTGGGGATCTCGAAGACCGGAAGCCCAAGGCCGCTTTGCAAATCGGCCTGGACCTCCCGGGTGCGGTACATGCCCAAAACGGCCGGCAGCCCCACCGCCGCCACGCCGCCCAGATGCGGGCGGATGGCATCGGCCAGCTGTTGGCGGACGGCAGGCGCATCGAGGGCGCGCGCCATATGCTCCACGTACAGTTCGCCCCGGCCGCCGGGAAAAACGAGCCGCACCGGCTTGAGTACCGGCCAGCGGTCGGCCAGGCCCGCTGCGATCTGATGGGCACTGTAGCCCTTCAAGCCGTCGAAGTCCACCAGCAGACAAGGGGCCTGTCGATCCAGGGCCCATGCCCCCGCCTGCATGGTGTGAGGCACGGCATAGGTGGTTTTCAAAGTGCCGACGGGCGTCACAATCCGCTGGTTGCCGCGTTGGGGAACCGCATGGGGGTACCCGCTTGTCTCGAAAAAATCGAGCAGGGTTTGAAAGGCCGTACGAATGGTTTCGATATCGAGCCGGGCATATGGGTGGTGAGGTTCGTCCCGGCAAAGCCGGACAATACCCTCCCACGGATCGTCCACCGGCGTACCCTGGACCACCGGATGAACCCCGAGCAGATCGATCAATCCACTGGCGAAACCGATCTCGCCGGTCAGCCCCACCTGAATCGTGTCGATGCCCTGGCGTACGGCGAAAAACGCCGCGGCCATACCAGCCATGCCCGTGCCGATGATCATCAGGTCGCAGGAGAGATCGCAAGAGGGCTGTTTCCCAGATACGTTCATGGGGATTTCTCCAACTCCAAACCGAAAAGCCCGCAATGCATGGCCTCGAGCAACTCGGCCTGGGCCAGGTTCATGTCCCACAGCAAGGGTTGCTGGCCCCGCCAGCGTTCTCGCAAAAACAGACGCAACTGGACAAGGCCATCTGCGCCCTGGAGATGTCCCCGGTCGTAAAGATAGGCCGCCAGCCGCTGGCTGCAAAATGTCCCCTGGCAAGGGCCTTTGCCGATGCGGCTGCGCAGTCCGATCGCCTTGAGATCCGGTCGGCCGTCCAACGCCTGCAGGCCGGCCACGATCTCATCCACCACACTCTGGGAAACCATCTCGCACTCACACAACAGCATGTCGTCGGGCGCTTTTTGGCGCAGCCACACATTGGGTGCCAATCCCGGTTCCGTCCAACGGGCATCCACTGTATCGGGCAACGCCGTCACGTCGGTGCGACACCTGGCCGTAACGCCCAGGCGGCTGCACACCAGATCGGCCGTCTTTTCGGCCATGAGGCGATAGGTGGTCAGCTTGCCGCCGGAAATGGTGATCAAATTGGAGGGAGCGCCGGGTTGCCGGGCGTGATCGATCAGGGCGAAACCGCGGCTCACCGCACGGTCGTCGTCATCCTCGGATGTTTGGGGATCGTCGGCGCCCAGCAGAGGACGCACGCCGCAATAGGCACGGATGTAGCGGGTGACAGCCAGTTGGGGAATCATGGCCGCACCCTGGTCGATGATGGTATCCACTTCGTGGACTTCCGGATAGATTACGTCCGGCGAATCCACCCGCACCGAGGTGGTCCCCAAAATGGAAACCGTGCCGCCGGGCACGAGAATATCCCCATCGGTGGGCATGCGCAGCCGATTGACGACCCGTTCGCACAATCTGCTCTGGGTGACGAGCAGGCTGCCTTTGGAATAGCGCATCTCGATGGTGGCCCCGGCCAGACCGGCCACCACACCGGCCCAGGCCCCGGCGGCATTGACCACCACATCGGCATCGATCGTCTCGGATCTTCCCGTCACCTCATCTATTATGGTCGTCCGGCGGATGCGGCTCTGGGCCATCTGGAAGCCGGTCACCCGGCAGTGGCGCCTCAATACGGCACCATGTCGACGCGCATCGGCCATGTTGTCCAGGGAGAGCTTGAAGGGATCGACGGTCGCGTCATCCACCAGGTACGCCGCGATGAGCGTATCCGAAAGTGTGGGCTCCATCTCACGGGCCTCTTTCGGATCGACCTGGCGCACCGGGATGTGGCAACGTCGGCACATCTGGGGAAAATCGGCAATATACCGTTCGTCATCACCGGCCACGGCCACGAACAGGCCGCCGGTGTTTTCGATACAATGCGGCGCCAACTGTTTGAGACGCTGATTTTCGATATGGCACTCGGCGGCCGCGGCCGGATCCGAAGCGATGTAGCGCGCGCCGCTGTGCAGCAGGCCGTGGTTGCCACCCGATGCACCGGCATTGATGTCGCGCTTTTCGACGACGACGACAGAAAGGCCTCGCAACGCCAGGTCGCGGGCCAGTCCCGTTCCGGTGACACCGGCACCGATGATGAGAACTTGGGTTTGCATCAGAGGCCTGCCTTTCCGGCGCCTGAGGTCTGAAGCAATGAGGTCGGGCCGTCACGCTCAGGGTTTTTGCTTGTGAAAGCCCGCAGCGAATGTTAGGTTCTTTTCATTGTCTTACATCATACGCCGTCGATCATCTGATGGTGAACAATTACCAAAAAAAATTTTTAATGTCACCTCATAATTTTCGTTTTAGAAAATATATTGTTCTTTTTGTTACACCAGTATGACCTCACCAGTTCCCGGAGGCTTCATGGCACCATCGATGCACGATCACCAAACAGGCGCATTGCCGTTCAGATCCGAAAATTCCCAGCCGGAGGAAGCGGGCGGCGACCGCATGAACCTGGGAGACCGCCACGCCCAGATCAAACAGATCGTCCAGACCAAGGGCTTTGTCACCATCGAGCAACTGGCCCGGGAATTCGGCGTCACCCCCCAGACCATCCGGCGAGACATCAATGTGCTGAGCAAATCCGGGGCGATTCAGCGGTTTCATGGCGGTGCCGGCATCGCCTCGAGCACCGAGAACGTGGCCTACAACGAACGCAAGATCATCTGTTTCCAGGAGAAGCGTAAAATCGCCGCCATGGTGGCCGAACAAATCCCGGACCACGCGTCGCTCTTCATCAACATCGGCACCACCACCGAGGCGGTGGCCCAGGCCCTGATTCATCACAAACGTCTGCGCATCATCACCAACAACCTGAATGTGGCCACCATCCTGTCGTCGAACGAAAATTTCGAAGTGATCGTGACCGGAGGCCTGGTTCGTCACCGCGACGGTGGCCTGATTGGTGAGGCCACTATCGATTTTATTCAACAATTCAAGGTGGATTTCGGCATCATCGGCATCAGCGGCATCGACCTGGACGGCACCCTGCTCGACTTCGATTACCGCGAGGTGCGCGTTGCGCGCGCCATCATCGACAATTCCCGCAAAGTCTATCTGGCCACGGATCATACCAAGTTCGGGCGCAATGCCATGGTCCGCCTGGGAAATATTTCGGAAATCGACAGCCTGTTCACCGATCAAGCACCGCCCCCGAGTCTGGTGGAAATCATGAACCAGGCCGAAGTGCGCCTGTTTGTGGCATAATGTGCCGAATCCGGGCGCACGCCCGGCCGGTTCGATGGAAAACATACCCCCTATTCGTAACTGATCATGAAATTCGCAAAGATTTGCTAATGCAAAACCGATTTTTTCACTTGCGAAACACAAACGCCATTGCTATACAGTTCAAATCCCACCCCAATCATCATCGCCATCGTTCGTTGGCGTAGGGTCAGCATAGAAACAAGGAAGCACCGGATGAGGACCTAGAGATATCTTGGAGCTGGCAATGGGTCTGCAGCTTGAAAACCTCGACAAACTGGTCGGCCGGGAAATTTACCTGAAAGATATCCGGCTCGATCTGGCGTCAGGGACACGCCACGTGATTCTGGGCCGAACCCTGGCCGGCAAGACGACGCTGTTGCGCATTCTGGCGGGTCTGGACAAGCCCTCCCACGGCCGCATCCTGGTGGACGGCCAAGACGTCACCGGTGTGTCGGTCCGCAAACGCAGCGTGGCCATGGTCTATCAACAGTTCATCAACTACCCATCCTTGACGGTTTTCGACAATATCGCTTCACCCCTCAAGCTGGCCGGGATCTCCAAGCAGGAGATCGACGCCCGTGTGCGCCGCACGGCCGCCATGCTGCATATCGACAATCTGCTCGACCGAATGCCCGCCGAACTGTCGGGCGGTCAGCAGCAACGCACGGCCATCGCCCGGGCCCTGGTGAAAGAAACCCAACTGCTTCTGCTCGACGAACCCCTGGTGAATCTCGACTATAAGCTGCGCGAGGAGCTGCGGGTCGAACTGCAGCAGATTTTCAAGCAACGCGATGCCATCGTGGTTTACACCACCACCGAACCGGCCGAAGCACTGATGCTGGGCGGCAACATCGTCATCATGGACCAAGGACGAATCCTTCAGGCCGGCCCGACGGCCCAAGTCTATCGGCATCCGGCCAGCGCCCCGGTGGCGGAGATTTTTTCCGACCCGCCGATCAATTTTGTACACGGCCATGTGCGCAGCCGCCAGGCCTGGTTCGGCCGTGGGATCTCCCTGCCGTTGGCCGGACACCTGGCCGGCCTGACCGAGGGGGAGTACACCTTCGGGGTGCGCTGCAACCATCTTTTCCTCAAGACTTCGAATCCGGAAGACATCGAAATCAGGGCCGTGGTGGAGTTGAGTGAGATCAACGGCTCGGAGACCTTTATCCATGTGAGTTATGACGATCACAAGTTGGTGGTCCAGGACGACGGGATCCACCAGTTGAAGCTGGGCAGGGAGATTCCGGTCTACGTCAATCCCTGTCATTTTTTCGTTTTCGACGAACAGGGCCGACTGGCCGCCGCACCGGATCAGGCCTGCCACACTAAACTTTAATCTTTGACTCCCGGGGAAGCCGGGCCAGGAGCTTTTCGCCATGGCGCGCATCGAGATGCAGGAGGTCGCCCATAGCTATCATGGCAATAGTCAAAACCTGGAAGACTATGCCCTCAAACGGATCCACATGACCTGGGATGATGGCGGCGCCTATGCCCTTCTGGGGCCGTCGGGATGCGGCAAAACCACCATGCTCAACATCATCTCGGGACTGCTCGTCCCGAGTCAGGGAGCGGTCCTATACAATGGCAAAGATGTGACCGCCCTGCCCCCGGAAAAGCGCAACATCGCGCAGGTGTTCCAGTTTCCTGTCCTCTACGACACCATGACCGTGGCCGACAACCTCGCCTTTCCCCTGCGCAACCGGGGCATGGCATCCGATGCCGTCCGGGAGCGGGTGCTGGAAGTGGCCGACATGCTGGATCTCGGTGCGGTCTTGAACAAAAAGGCGGCCGGCCTCACCGCCGATGCCAAGCAGAAGATATCTCTCGGGCGCGGCCTGGTTCGCAGCGACGTGGCGGCCATTCTGTTCGACGAGCCCTTGACCGTCATCGACCCGCACCTGAAATGGCAACTGCGGCGCAAGCTCAAAGAGATACACGAACGGGCCCGAATGACCATGATCTACGTCACCCACGACCAGGTGGAGGCCATGACTTTCGCCGACCAGATCGTGGTGATGTACGAGGGTGAAGTGGTCCAGATTGGGAGTCCCGAGGCCCTGTACGAGCGACCCCAGCACAAGTTCGTCGGATACTTTATCGGCAGCCCGGGCATGAATTTCATGGCCTGCAAGGTGGACGGCGCCGTCGCCCACGTCAACGGTGCGGCCATCGCCCTGGATCCGGCCGTGGCCGAAGCGGCGCGCAACGCCTCGGGGAAGCTCGAAATCGGCATCCGCCCCATGCACCTGGAGGTGCACGGCACCCCGATGGCCGATGCCGTTCCGGCCGCAGTCAGTTTCGTTGAAGATCATGGCAACTGCCGGATCGTCAGCCTGGCCCTGGACGGCCAGACCCTGCGCGCAAGGATCCCCGAAGGGCAAAGCGTGCCCGACGACAAGGCCTGGCTGCGTTTTCCACCCCAGTGGACGCGGCTGTTCGCCAATGAACGGCTGGTCGCATAGGCAAGGGAGTCATTCGATGGAAAAGTGGGAAAACAACCGGGCCTGGTTTCTGGTGTTGCCGGTCTTCGTGGTGGTGGCCTTCAGCGCCATCATACCCCTGATGACCGTGGTCAACTACTCGATCCAGGATATCTTCGGCCCCGGCAACGCAGTCTTCGTGGGCACCGAGTGGTTCGAAGAGATGCTCACCGACAGCCGCCTTCACGATGCCCTGTGGCGCCAGTTCATCTTCTCGGGCCTGGTGCTGCTCATCGAAATTCCGCTGGGCATCCTCATCGCCCTGGCCATGCCCAAGAAAGGCTGGGGCGTATCGGCCAGCCTGATCACCCTGGCCGTCCCCCTGCTCATCCCCTGGAACGTCATCGGTACCATCTGGATCATCTTCACCCGGCCGGATATCGGCCTGTTCGGGGTGGGTATCAACAGCCTGAATCTTCTCGACGTGCCCTTCGATCACACGGCCCGGCCGTCGTTCGCCTGGATCACCCTGATGGCCATGGAGGTATGGCACTGGACTCCCCTGGTGGCCCTGCTCTGCTATGCCGGCCTGCGCGCGATTCCCGAAGCCTACTACCAGGCCGCCAAGATCGACGGCGCCTCGGCCTGGTCGGTGTTCCGCTACATCCAACTGCCCAAGATGCGCGGCGTGCTCACCATCGCCGTGCTGCTCAGGTGGATGGACAGCTTTCTCATCTATGCCGAGCCGTTCGCACTGACCGGCGGCGGCCCGGGCAACTCGACCACCTTTTTGTCGATCTATCTCGTCAAGCTGGCCACCGGCCAGTTCGACCTCGGACCGGCGGCCGCCTTTTCCCTGATCTATTTTCTCATCGTCCTGCTGTTCAGCTTCATCTTCTACCAGGCCCTGCTCAACGTCGGTAAAGGAGAAAAAATCGCATGAAAATCCAAAAGCGAACGCTCGGCCTGATCTTCTATTTCGTTCTAATAGTGGTGCCCATCTACTGGATGCTCAACATGTCCCTGCGCAGCAATGCCGACATCCTGAGCACCTTCTCCCTCTATCCGGCCGACATCACCTTCGAGAACTACATCAAGATCTTTACGGACGAAAGCTGGTATTCGGGCTACATCAACGCCATGATCTACGTCACCCTGAATACCGTCATGTCCCTGGCCTTCGCCCTGCCGGCCGCCTATGCCTTTTCGCGTTTCAGGTTCCTCGGCGACGGCCAGATGTTCTTCTGGCTGCTGACCAACCGCATGGCGCCGCCGGCCGTCTTCCTGCTGCCCTACTTTCAACTTTACTCCACCGTCAATCTGATCGACACCCACATCGCCGTGGCCCTGGCCCACTGCCTGTTCAACGTTCCCCTGGCCGTGTGGATCCTGGAAGGCTTCATGTCCGGCATTCCCAAGGAGATCGACGAAACGGCCTTCATCGACGGCTACAGCTTCCCGCGCTTTTTTATCACCATCTTCATTCCGTTGATCCGGGCCGGCGTTGGTGTCACCGCCTTTTTCTGCTTCATGTTCAGCTGGGTCGAACTGCTTTTCGCGCGCACCCTGACGGTGACCGAGGCCAAGCCGATCGTGGCGACCATGACCCGCACCATCAGCGCCACCGGCCTGGACTGGGGGCTGCTGGCGGCCAACGGCATCCTTACCATCGTACCCGGCGCCCTGGTGATCTGGTTCGTGCGGAACCACCTGGCCAAGGGCTTCGCGCTGGGCCGCGTGTAAAGGAGGCGCCGCATGAGTCTGGAATGGATGTATTGGACGGTTCCCACGGCCATTTTCTTTATCGCCATCTTTCTGATGATCGCCGGCATGCTGGTCTGGGAGTTGGTTTCGCCCACCATCGAACGGCGCGGCTTTCTCAGGGTCCCCACGACGCGCGGAACGCGTTTTTTTATCGGCCTGCTGGGCACCGCCTATATCCACCTGGCCTGGATCGGTCTGACGGACTGGTCTTTGTGGCCGGCGCTGCCCGTTTCGGCCGTATGGGTGTTTATCGTGATGCGCTGGGGATAATCGACGCATGAGAAACCAAAAGGAGACAATCCCCTGACCCAACCCGGACGTGTGTCTATCATGGGGCGGCCAAAGCCTTCACGCCCCGGATAACGTCCAGAACCCAAACCCCACCCCTGAAGGCAAAAAGGAGGAGGCTCATGAAAGGCAAGTTGAAGAAGTCGACGTTCATCGGCGTCGCGCTGGCCGTCATGCTCGCCCTGGCCGCTGGTCCGGCCTGCGCGGATATGGCTGCCGCCAAGAAGTGGGTTGATTCGGAGTTCCAGCCCTCGACCCTGACCAAGGATCAGCAGCTCAAAGAGATGGAATGGTTCATAAAGGCGTCCAAGCCGTTCAAAGGCATGAACATCAAGGTCGTCTCGGAAACCATTCCGACGCACGAATACGAAGCCAAGGTATTGGCCAAGGCCTTCGAAGAGATCACCGGCATCAAAGTCTCGTTCGACCTGATCCAGGAAGGCGATGTGATCGAAAAGCTCCAGACCCAGTGGGCGTCCGGACAAAACATCTACGATGCCTGGATCAATGATTCCGATCTGATCGGGACCCACGCCCGCTATGGCTACGTGGTGCCCCTGTCCGACTTCATGAAAGGCGAAGGCAAGGATGTGACCCTGCCGACCCTGGATGTGGACGACTTCATGGGCAAGTCCTTCACCACCGGACCCGACGGCAAACTCTACCAGCTGCCCGACCAGCAATTCGCCAACCTCTACTGGTTCCGCTACGACTGGTTCAAACGGGACGATTTCAAAAAACAGTTCAAGGAGATTTACGGCTATGAATTGGGCGTGCCGGTCAACTGGTCGGCCTACGAAGACATTGCCGAATTCTTTACCGAGCATGTCCGTGAAATCGACGGCAAGGCCGTGTTCGGCCACAACGACTATGGCAAGAAGGCACCGGATTTGGGCTGGCGCTTCACCGACGCCTGGCTCTCCATGGCCGGGGCCGGCGACAAGGGCATTCCCAACGGGTTGCCGGTGGACGAATGGGGCATCCGCATGGAAGGGTGCCGCCCGGTGGGCGCCACCGTGGCCCGCGGCGGTGCGGCCAACGGACCGGCAGCCAAGTACTCCCTGCGCAAGTACATGGAGTGGCTGAGGAAATACGCCCCTCCGGGCAGTCTCGGCATGGATTTTTACACCTACCTGCCCTTTCTGGCCAACGGCAGCGTGGCCCAGCAGATATTCTGGTACACCGCGTTCCTGCCCAGCATGGTCGAACCGGGGCCCACGGTCAACGCGGACGGCACCCCCAAATGGCGCATGGCCCCGTCGCCCCATGGCCCCTATTGGGAAGAGGGCATGAAACTGGGGTATCAGGACTGCGGTTCCTGGACCTTCATGAAGAGCACGCCGCTGGAACGCCGCAAGGCCGCCTGGCTTTTCGCCCAGTTCTGCGTGGCCAAGACCACCTCGCTTAAAAAGGCCCATGTGGGTTTGACGCCCATCCGCGACAGCGACATTCGTCATGCTTCCTTCACCGAGCGCGCCCCCAAACTCGGCGGCCTGGTGGAGTTCTATCGCAGCCCGGCCCGTGTGGCATGGAGCCCGACGGGCGTCAACGTGCCCGACTATCCGAAATTGGCCCAGCTGTGGTGGCAGAACATCGGCGAGGCCGTTTCCGGTGAAGTGACGGTGGACACGGCCATGGACAACCTGGCCAAGGAGATGGACCGCGTGCTCGAGCGCATCGCCCGCTCCAAGACCCAGGGCGAGTGCGGCCCCCAACTCAACCCTGAAAAAGACGAAGCCTACTGGCTGAACCAACCCGGATCACCCAAGGCCAAAGTGAATGAGAAGCCCAAGGGCGAGACGGTCGACTACGACAAACTCATCCAAGCCTGGCGGGAAGGTCGTGTGAAATAACACCGACTTCTTAAAAGCCTGCATGTCAAACACCGCGGCGCACTGCTTTCGGGCAGGGCGCCGCTGGTTTTTAAGCGATAGGGAGTTCAAACACTTTCCAGCCTTGCGCATCCTTTCCGAAACTCTTCCATAAAAATTTTATTTCCGGTACTTGGCAAAATCCGGCTTCCGTTTTTCCATAAAAGCGTTTTTACCTTCCACCGACTCGTCCGTGCCGTAAAACATGCTCAGGCCGCCAACGCCCAAATGGGTGATGCCTGTCACACCGTCCGTTTCCGCGTGAAAAGCGTACTTGAGCATTTTGAGGGCCGTGGGACTTTTTTCGAGCAGGTCCGCACACCATTTAGCGACCTCTTCGTCCAGCTGGTCATAGGGGACCACGGCATTGACCAAGCCCATTTCGAGCGCCTCTTTGG
Source organism: Desulfatitalea tepidiphila (assembly GCF_001293685.1). Classification (NCBI taxonomy): domain Bacteria; kingdom Pseudomonadati; phylum Thermodesulfobacteriota; class Desulfobacteria; order Desulfobacterales; family Desulfosarcinaceae; genus Desulfatitalea; species Desulfatitalea tepidiphila. Next base: position 529,314 of record NZ_BCAG01000006.1, read on the forward strand.
CCGTGTAGAGCCGGCACATGTACCAGATCTCTTTTGCCTTCTTCAACCCCACACACCGGACCAGATCGCCTGTACCGTAACCGGGGTCGAAACTGCCGACCTTGGGTCCAGCCTGGCCCAGCTTGGCAGTTTCGGCCGCGATGGAAAGGTCGCAAACCACCTGGAAGACGTGTCCTCCGCCGATGGCAAATCCGTTGACCCTGGCAATGACCGGCTTGGGGATGGTCCGGATCAGGCTGGAAACCGTCTGCCAACCGACTTCCACCGGCAATGCCGCCAGGGTGCCCGCATAGCCGCTCTTGTCCCGGATCGACTGATCGCCACCGGTGCAAAAGGCTTTCTCGCCGGCGCCGGTGAACACCACCACCCCCACGGTGTTGTCCACCCAGGCATCCGTGAGGGCCTGATTCAACTCCAGGAGTGTCAGAGAAGTACAGGCATTGTATTTTTGGGGTCGATTGATCGTGATTTTGGCGACGCCGTCTTTTTTTTCATAAATGACTTCTTCGAAATTCATGTTGTCCTCCTTGTCGAATCCCAGTGGTCCGGCTTTTTCGAGTTGCGCCAAACGTCCGGGCTATCGGTAATTGTAGGGAAGAAATTCCCGGCCCATCATTTCACGCTGCACCACCAGCTTGGAAACCTGCGAGGTCCCATCCGCAATTTCGATGGCAAGCACATCTCTCAGGCGCTGCTCGAGGGGGTATTCCTTCGTATACCCGTAATGCCCATGCAGCGTGATGCAGTCCCGGATGGCGTTGGTGGAGAACCGCGGGGCCATCCACTTGACCATTCCGGCCTCCTTGGTGCTCGATTGTCCCTGGTCGCGCAGCCACAATGCTTTGTAACACAGCAGTCGCACCGCTTCCAGGAGGCTGAAATGCTCGATGATCGGAAATGATACCGCTTCGAAAGTGGCCAGGGGTCGTCCGAAGGCCGTACGCCCCTTGACATGCGCCATGGTTTCCTGGAGCGACACGAGGGCCGGCGCTATGGCTTCCAGACAAAGAAAGATGCGGCTGATGTCGAATCCGCGCATGGCCAGCCGAAACCCCCTGCCCTCCTCGCCGATCCGATAACTTTCCGGTATCTCAACATTTTGCAGGAACAGCGAGCCCCGGACAATGGCATTGCATCCGAGATCCTCATAGGCTTGCGTGGACATGCCGGGAAGATTACAGGGAACGACAAAACAACTGACCCCCCTGGCATCATGGCCGGGTGTGGTCCGGGCAAACACCAGCGCGAAATCGGCATCCATAATCGCCGTGATGCCGGATTTCTCCCCGTTTAAAACATAGGCATCGCCTTTTCTTACCGCGCTGGTCTGAAGCGCGCCGGCATCAGTCCCGCTTCCCGGCTCGGTCAAACAGAAGGCGCAGACCTGTTCACCGGCCAGAAAGGGATCGAGAAACGCCTTTTGTACTGACCTGCTTCCTTGCTCCAGAAGACCCGCACACAGGTGGCCGGCCACCTGTGTCGACATGGGAAGGCTGCAATCTCCCCGGGAAAGCTCTTCGCACACAAGTCCCTCGGTGACGTATGATTCGCCGAGCCCCCCCAATTCTTGACTGACCGATACGCCGATATAGCCGAGGTCACCCATTTTCTTGACCAGTTCACGGGGATATTTCCTCTCCCTGTCCCACTGGCTGTACCTTGGCGCAAGTTCTTCCTGGGCAAACCGCCGGACCTCCTTTTGAATCAATTTTTGCTCTTTGCTGAAATCAAAATCCATGACAGGCCTCTATATACTTGGATGGACATTAGCTCATGGTCAAGCCGCCGCTGACGCTCAAGGTTTGACCGGTGATAAAATCCGCCTCTCTGGAAGCCAGAAAAACCACCGCGGCGCCAATCTCTTCCGGCGTTCCGGTCCGGCCCAGAGGAATGATCTTATCCATTTTGGACAATACTTTTGTCGCAAACTCGCTTTCCTGCTTCATCTGCTGAGTCAGCGGGGTATCCGTAGGTCCGGGACATATCACGTTGACCGTAATCTGATTCCTGGCGACTTCCCTGGCCAAAGACTTGCTGAAGGCGATGATGGCGGCCTTGGCACCTGCATACACGGCTTCACCGCTGCTCCCGACCCGGGCGGCATCGGATCCGATGTTGATGATTTTGCCATGCTTCCTTTCGATCATGTCTGGGACCACCGAATAGACACAATTGAGCACCCCTTTGTAATTGATGTCGATCACTTTATCCCAGAACTCGGGCGTTGTTTTGACAAAGGGGATCATACGGTCCCAGCCGGCGTTGTTGACCAGGATATCCACTGGGCCGAACTGTTCCTTGATCTCAGTAACCGCTTTCTTGACCTTTTCGATGTCCGTGATGTCGGCTTGCACGGCCATTGCCCTCCCAAATTCCTTATCGATGAGATCGGCTGTCTGCTTAGCGACGGCTTCGTCAATGTCGGCAATGGCGACATTGGCGCCCTGCTGGGCCAATGCAACAGAAATGGCTTTCCCGATCCCCTGGGCGCCTCCGGTCACCAATGCTGTTTTGTTGGTTAGTTCGAACATTTGCCCCTCCTTATTTTAAAATCATGGGTTGGATACATATCCCAGTTCTGCGGATGTCTTTTCCGCCGCCTCACGCACCATCCGGCCATACGTGTCCAGATCGTCGAGTTCAAAACTGAAAACAGCTGCCGACAGCCCGATACAGCCCACGTGCTTGCCAGTTGAATTAAAAACAGGGGCGGCAACCCGTCGCACGCCTTCCCGCAACTCCTGATCTTCGAAACCATAGCCGCGCGCTTGCGTTTCCTGGATCTCTTGTTCGAGACGCGCCATGTCCGTGATCGTATGTTGGGTCATTGCCGGCAGTCCGATTTTTTTCAGAACACGCCGCCGCTTATCCGGATCCATCAAAGCCAGATAAACCTTTCCAACGCTGACCGCGTGCAGATAGGGAATCACGCTGCCAACTCGGGAATACAATGAGATCTCCTCGGTGCCGCGAATCTGTTCGAGCAATATCAGTTGATCCCGGTCAAGGCTTGACAACTCGATGGTCTTGCCCGTTTTTTGCGACAACGCCTTCATCGATTTCCAGGCCGCGGTGCGAAGCTCGAATTTGTCGGGCAACCCGTGACCGAGATATAGGAATTTGAGCCCGATTCTGTAGAGCCCTCTCCGGCTGGACTTGTCCAGAAAGCCCCGAATGCACAGGGTGTTGAGAATTCGAATCAAGGATTGGCGTGGGATATCGACGTTGTCCATGATCTCGGAAAACGATAGCTCCCGTTGAGAAGATGAAATGAATTCCATCACATCGATCGCGCGATGAATCGCCGTGACAGTGTTATGGTTGTCATTTTGGCCCATTGTGTGTCCCATTGGTGGTTTCAGTTTTACCATATATGATTTTTTAAATACCATATTTGGTACTTATGAGCGTTGTTTGCCATTGTCAAGAAAAAGATCAATGGCCTCTCATTTTACAGGTACTCGCACCAACCCGCATGAGGGGCGACTCACCCGAGCCATGCACTTGCGACCCGTTTTCGAGATTTGTCTACGCAAAGGTCTTTAAAGAAGAGTTGCTCATTTCTGGAGCCGAGAGGAAGGCAGCGTGAATTCCGCTGAATCTATGATTGGATCAGAACGCCGATATAGGGCTAATGGGTCATTCGTGGATAGACTAACTTGTGCCCGTTCACAAATAGGCAAATTGGGTCGAGATCAAGGCGCGCGAAAAATTTAACCGCAGGCATATGGTCGATATTCCGAGGATTAAATTTTTCGCGCAACGCAGATATCGGCCCAATTGGCCATTTGTGGATGGGCACTGACTAACTCAACCCGCACCAGGTGGTGTTCTCAGACAGGGGCGCCCGATGGGTTTCAACCCGGTTGGCCGGGTATTCCGGATCCGGATAGCCGACGGCAATGGCGATGACGATGGTCTTATTGTGATCAATATGGGCGTGCCGCCGAATGACATCCGGATAAAAGATCCCCTGATCTTCGATGCAGGTCCCTAGACCGTGCTCGAGTGCGAGCAGACAAATGTTTTGCATGACGGCCCCGATATCGAGCAGGGGGCCGACTTCCCCCAGCACCCGGTCGGTGCAGATGATGATGGCGGCCGGGGCATCGAAAAACCGAAACCCTCGTTCCACCCACTGCTGCCGCTTTTCCGCGTCCTGCCGCTCGATGCCCATCAGGCTGAACAGCTGCTTTGCCAGGGCCACCTGCCGTTGCCGGAAGACGCTGTCCCGGGGCCACTGCCCGGTCATGTGTTCGGGACTGCCCGAATGCCCGGACCGAAGGTTTTCGACATTTTCACTGCGGATTTTGTCCAACACCCGCCCTGACACGACCGTGAATTCCCATGGCTGGGAGTTCAGGGCTGACGGGGCATATGCCGCCGTCTGGAGAATGGATTCGATCACGCCCGCAGGCACCGGATCCGGCTTAAAACCACGAATGCTTTTTCTTTTACGAATCGCTTCAGTCACATTCATCGTTACCCCCCGGCAGTGGTTGTTTTCCTGTATCTGAATTATCATTCATGCGTTTTGCTATAGTATGCCGCTCAGTTCCAGACAACCACTATAACAGGCGAACAGCACCTTCGACCAGACATCGTTCCATGCCACATTACCGGCAGATGGGACGGGAGTTTTGATTCGGCGCGACAAACCAGGGGCACCTTTCAGGCCCGATCGTAACGACCGGCTAGACGCAAACTCTGAACACCAATTGACAGTAGGCACCCTCTTCTCGGGCCGACTCTGCATCGGATGTCAGTTGCTGGGTTGCCGAAGCGCACCACTCGTCAAAAAGGGGATCGGTCCAATCGTAACGACGCAGATCGTCCACCTCTTCGGCAAGGACGTTGGGTTTGCTCCGGCGGCCGGCGCTCTTTTTGATTTTCTGCAAGATCATGGTGCCCCCTTGTGTAAGGGAGACGGATGTCCTTGAATGGACAACTTCACGCCTGCAGAGGCTCTGGACCGATGGCAGAAGGAAAGGTGCTGAAATGATCTGATGAGATGGATGTAGTATCCAAGACGAACGGCCAGCAGCGGCGCTGCATGCGATGCTGTTTTCTCCCGCTAATGACCTGCAAGATGCGATGCGTTTTACGCGAAAACCGTCGCATCCATCCAATGCCAAAAAATAAAGATGCGAGGATGGTTCGTCAACATTCGAACCGGAAGTATTTTCCCGTGTTGTTTGTATCAAAAGGCCGGACCGGTGGTATGAATGGCCACCATCTCCTGACCGTTACGTTCGGCCTGGGTGGTCTGCCCGGCGGCCACGGCCTGGACGAGGCCGATCAACTCTTCACGGGCATCGGGCAGCGCCCTGCCTTCGATCAACGTCCCGGCGTCGAAATCCATGTCGTCGGTCATGCTCGCAAAGAGACGGCTGTTGGAGGCGATTTTGACCACCGGCACCGTGGGAAATCCGGCAGGGGTGCCGCGCCCGGTCGTAAAAAGCATGAGCTGGGCCCCGCCGGCGGCCATGCCGGTCAGGGAGAAGATATCCGATCCCGGGGTATCCATGAGCACGAGCCCCTTTTTGGATGGGGCCTGGCCATAGGCCACCAGTTCCTGAATAGGCGTGGTGCCGCCCTTGACGATGCACCCCATGGATTTTTCGGTGATCGTGGAGAGCCCGCCATCCATGTTGCCCGGCGATATCACCATGCCGGCCCGTTCTCCGAGCAGTTCTTCTGTACGCCGTCTCTGGCCTTGGATCAAATCGACGATTTCCGATGCCAGACGCGGATCAGCCGCCCGCTTGGCCAGGATCGTTTCGGTGCCGATCATTTCCGTGGTTTCCGAAAGGATCGCGGTGGCCCCTGCGGCCACCAACCAGTCGGCCACCGCGCCCACCAGGCAGTTGGCCGTCAGGCCGGACAAGGCATCCGATCCGCCGCACTCCATGCCGACGGTCAACTCGGAGAGCGGGCATGGTTCGCGCCGCTGTTGCGCGGCTGCAACCAGCATGCGCCGGGCAATACCGATGCCGGCCGCCGTGGCCTTGACCGATCCGCCGGCATCCTGAATGACGATCGTCTCCACCGGTTTGTCCACCTCTCCGATGGCTTCGGCCAGGCCGTCAACCTTGATCGACTCGCAGCCCAGGCCCACCAGCAGCACCGCTGCCACATTGGGGTTGCGGCCCAAACCGGCCAGGGTGCGCCTGGCGATAAGCACATCTGCAGTGGCCCGGCCGCACCCTTCGGTGTGGGTGATGATTTTGACATCCGGCAATTCGCGGCCGATGGCCTGGACCACGCCGTTGGCGCAACTCACCGAGCTCATGACCAACACATGGTTGCGGGTGCCGACGGCACCGTTCTTTCGTCTGTAACCCAAAAAATCCATGCGTGTCCTGTCCTTACGCGATGATGTTATGCGTGTGCACCCACTCGCCGGCCCGGATGGCCGTCCTGGCCCGGGCGATGACTTCGCCGTACTTAACGATCGGCGCATCGGACGCGATATGCGCCACCGCCACCTTATGGTGGCGCGGAATGTCGGTGACGGCAGGCAGAACTTCCATATCGGCACCGGTCACTGAGTCGCCCCTGGCGATGGACACCACGGCCACGGCCACATTGTCTTGCGGATGGATGCGAATGACGTTCCGGTTCATCACGGCTCCTCTCCCCAGACCTTTTTGCTTCGGGCGATTTTTTTGAGGACGACCTGCCAGGTGTCGGTGCCCAGAAACGAGGCGTCGTAGCGCCGCAGCATCTCGGCGAACATGTCGAACGGCACTGAAAACGACAGCTCGTCGGTCTTGAAGAACTTGCGCGCCGACGGATCCCAACCGCCCAGGGCCGCCTTGCGCAGACCGCGCGCCTGGTAGTGGGCCGGCCAGATCACCAGGCTGCCGCAGGCCGCGCTCCAGGGAGTGACCACCACCTCCGGATCGTTGGTGACGAAAGCGGCCAGCTGATGCAGGCCGCACATGGACTCGGGCCGGGCGAAAAAGAGCACCATTTCAGGTGTCTCTTTTTCTACGAAAAGAGGCAGCGGCTTGACCACGCAGTATGTGTGCGGCGCGGGTCGCGGATCGATAAAATCGAAGATCCGGCGCAGTGCATCCGGACTCTCGCAGTAATACTCGCCGGCCATGTGCCCGGGCATGCCCGAGGACACATAGTGGATGATGGTTTCAACCTGGGGCTTGTTGAATCCCAGCCAGAAGGCCGCACCGAGGCAGCCGAACTGCTCGGCCGAAAAATAGGCGACGGCCTGTTTCTTGCGCGCCCGCCAGATGTGACCCAGGGCGCACGAGAAGTTGCCAAAAACGGCCGGCCAGTCGACGGCATTGGCCCGCTCCTTTTCCACGGTGGGCAGATCGCCCGGCTTGGGCGCGAACCCCTCGGCCGGCTTTTCATCGGTGTAGAAAAGCCCCATGGGGTGTTCGTCGAGCCCCAGGCGATCTAGAAACCTGGACAGTTCATCGATGATCTTCGGATCCATAAGCACCTCCCTGGCGGACCGGCCGGCCCGCAAATGATAAAAATCATTTTACATGCTTCCCCGCCCAGCGTAAAGCCCGGCCTTGGAACATGAGCGATTCTAACTGAATGCGGCTCATCAAATCCGGCCCGGGTAGGACAGGTGACCGATGCCACACGCCTTTCGGTCAAGAGCCAGTAAAATGCACGGCGGGCGGCCCAGAAACTCGCTGCGCTCAAACAGTCTGGGCCGCTTGTCCGCCGTTTGCATTTAACTGGCTCTAAGACCGCAGGCTCACGTGGCCCTGGCCACCTGTCCTACCCAGGCCTGCCTCAACCGTTGCCATGCGAATTTTTTTATCAAACGCCTTTGTAACGCACGCCCTTCAAGGTGAATCACATTCAATTAGAATTGCTGCCGGAACATACGACAGGACCGACGAAAGATGATATGGTACGGTCGTGGACATGACGAACCGCTAACGTCCCGAAGGCGACGACACCCATGGCGACTCGCTTGAAATTGCTCTTCCTGGAACCCTTTTTTGGCGGATCGCACCGCGAATTCGCAGAGGGCTGGATCGCCCACTCCCGGCATCAGATCGATCTGCTCTCCCTGCCGGCGAGCTTCTGGAAATGGCGCATGCGCGGTGCGGCGCTCCACTTCATCCGCAGGGTGCCGGACCTGGCCCACTACGACGGGCTCATTACGACCGATCTGATGAGCCTGTCCGATTTCAAGGCCCTCGCCGGTCCCGGTTGCCCGCCGGCCCTGGTCTATTTCCACGAAAACCAGCTCAGTTACCCCCTGGCTCCGGGCGAGCAGATGGACTTTCAGTTCGGTTTTACGGATATCACCACGGCCCTGGCCGCTGACCACGTGTTGTTCAACTCACACGCCCACCTGAAGACTTTCCTGGAGAGTCTACCTCGCTTTCTGAAAATGATGCCGGACCATGCACCCAAATGGGTCGTCGAGGAAATCCGCGCCAAGAGCGGCGTACTGTATCCTGGCTGCCGAATTCCCGCCGGCCCTGTCGCCCTCACGCCGCCCGATGCGCATCAGCCGCCGTTGATCATCTGGAACCACCGCTGGGAATTCGACAAGGATCCGGAAGCGTTTTTCCAGGCACTGGATGTCGTGTTGACGCACGGACACGACTTCCGGCTGGCCCTGCTCGGCGAAAGCGGCCGCGCGGCACCGCCCTGTTTTGCCGCGGCCCGGCAACGTTACGGCCGGCGCATCGTGCATTGCGGCTATTTGACATCGCGTGAAGCGTACTTGAATTGGCTTCGGCTGGGGCACATCGTGGTCAGCACGGCGATTCAGGAGAATTTCGGCATCTCCGTGGTGGAAGCCGTCCGCTTCGGCTGCATTCCGCTGCTGCCGGCGCGCCTCTCCTATCCAGAGATCATCCCTGCTGTCCATCACCCCCAGGTGCTCTACGACACCCCGGCCGCGCTGCATGAAAAACTCATCGAGCTGCTAACCGAATACCACCGCTTCGAACGGCTGCGCGCGGACCTGTCGTCGACCATGAGCCGATTTGCCTGGGCGCGCCGCATCGATCCCTTCGACGACCTGTTCGATATGTGGGTGGCAAAACGCGGTTCAATAAAAGATTGATCCATGCTTTCGCCGGGATGAGGGAGAAAGCGAAATTCCGTGTCCTGGGCGTACGGGTCGCACACCGCAAGGCGCACGGGATGAGCACGACCCAGTTATTGGGCTTCTCACGGTGCCGTCAATACTGTTTGCGCCGGCCGAACACCGACCCCAGCACATTGAAGGTGTTTTCCACCACGAAAATGGCGTTCTGATCGACGGTGAACACCATCTCCTCCAACTGCTTGAGGTAGATGTTGTTGGTGATGGTCATCAGGATATCCTGATCCTTGCCGCTGTAGGCGCCCTTGGCCTTGATGATCGTCGCCTGCCAGCCGCGCTCGAGCAGGGCCTGGGCGATCTGGGGATTGTCCTTGCTGATAATGTAGGTCAACTTGCGCTGGCTGAACATGGAAAGGACGTAGTCGAGTGAAACCGACGAAAGAAAGACAAAGATGACCGACGCGATAAACAGGTCGATGGAGAGGTGGGTCAGGGAAAAAGAAAAAAGCACCACATTGAAGATCATGTAAAACTTGCCGATGCTGAAGTTGAATTTCCGATTGAGCAGAATCGCCACCACGTCCAATCCACCACCGGATCCGAGGGAACGCAGGATGATGCCCGAACCGCCGCCGCAAATCACGCCGCCGGCCAGGGCGGCATAAAACTGCTCGTGGATCCCCAGGTCAAACTCGATCAGCTCGTAACAAAGCGCCACCGTGAAGATGGAAAGCAGGCTGTAGAGCAAAAATCTGCGGCTGAGAAACACCCAGGCCACGGCAAAAAGCGGCAGGTTCAGCAACAAACTCCAGGTACCGGCACTCAGAAAATCGGTGAGGTAATACAACAGCAGACTGGCGCCGAAAATACCCCCTGTGATGAAGCCATGGGCCAACACCACCGATTTGGCACCAAAGGCATACAGGGCCGAACCAGCGAGGATCAGCACGACATTCCAGAGCGGCGTATAGGCCAGGTCTTTGAACGAGAAGCGCTTGCGGTGCGTTTCGGGCGCCGGCACCGGCCGGGCAGCGGGTAACTCCTTTTGGGACATTTATATAACCATTTGTAATAATGAATGAATTATAAACCTTCGACCTTCATGCGGGCAACCTATGAACCCACATCCGGCTTGTCAAGCCCAAATGCGCGACCGCGGGGATTCTAACTGAATTCTATATATTAAATCCGGCGTGGGTGGACTAGGTGGCCGATGCCACACGCCAAGCGGTCAAGTGCCGCTAAGAATGCACAGCGGGCGGCCCAGAAACTCGCTGCGCTCAAACAGTCTGGGCCGCTTGCCCGCCGTTTGCATTCGAGCGGCACTAAGACCGCAGGCGTACGTGGCCCTGGCCACCTGCTCCACCCGCGCCTGCCATCTCCGTCGCAATGCGAATTTTATTATCAAACGTCTTTTGTAATGAATGCCCTTCAAGGTGAATCACATTCAGTCAGAACTACTGGCGCGACCCGAGCAATTCCAACTGAAAGGTATTCAGAGTCCGTCCACAAACAGGCAAATTGGGTTGAGATCTCATGGCCGCGCCGTGGGCCTACTTCGATCCCTGGCGATACTTGACGGCCAGGATGAGCTGATTGCGGAGCATGCTCAGGTAGCGGTGCGCCTCGTCACTGACCGGTTGACCGGCTTGATGGCGGTCGGCATAGAAGGCACCGATGCAGACGTTTTGTACCTTTATCGGCATAAACACAAAGGCTGGCGCATCGATGTGGGTGCGATACCAGGCTGGGAGCAGGCGAACGGTTTTGTCATCGTGGGCGTCGGCCACGATCAGATCCTTACCCGATGCAATGGACAAATTGAACAGATCCCGACCGGAGGAAACCTGAAAACCGACCTTGTGGGCCAGTTCATCGCTGCTGAGGCCATATCCGAAGCGTATGGTCATCGTACGGCCATCTCCTTCCCGGGCGAACATAAGAGCGCGGTGAAAGGCCAGTGCCCGGTAGAGAATTTCAAGACTCATCAAGGCGACGTCGTTGACATCGAAATCGGCCATCAGGGCCTCTGAAATCTCCTGAATACCCGCCAAAATCACGTCCTTGGGACTCAAGACCGCCGGGTCGCCGCTCTCTTCCTTGAATGCCAATCCATCGGTCAACTGGTGGCTTTGAGACTCCGGCAAAAGCGACGCTTCAGCCTTCACATCCGGGAGTGCCGCTTCGGCGGTTTCGCAGCCCCTGGCCAGATGTTGGATGAACGCGCTGTTCTCGATGCTGAAATTCAATGCCTGGGCATGCCGTCGGACGCTGTCGATGGAGTCGAGGACCAATGTCTGGAGTTTCCGCCTGGTCAGCTTCACCCTGTCCTTGTAGCGGTCGAGCAAGTTTTGCCACTTGCGATCGTCGCCGGTCAACTCCCCTTGCTCGATCAGTTGCCCCAAGGCTTTCACAAAACCCGACACCACTCGCAGTTGCGTGGGAGCCTTGCGCCGGCCGCGCAAATCGTCCGAGGTCAGGGGCTGCAATCCTTCGCAGATTCGATCGGGAAAATTCCATTGCCCGGCCACGGCCGTTCCCAAAGCTTCGTAGGTCACCCCGCAGGCCGCTTTGACCGCCTTGGTTTCGCCGTGGCCGTGGGCGGCCATCCAATCCACGACCTTCTGATATTCATCGGGCAAATAGTAAATCATCACCAGTTTGCCCAATTGGGTCAACATGGCGCACACGAACGCCTCTTCGGGGTCGATGGCCGCACCCGCTCCCGCGATCTCCCGGGCCACCACCCCGGCCCAGAAAGAAGCGATCAGCGTCTCTTTCAAATCGGCCGTGTGGGCCTTGCCCTGGAAATGGTCCAGCAAGGCCAGGCTGATGGTGGCCAGCCGCACCCGCTCGTACCCCAGCACCACCACGGCCCGTGTAATGGTGGTCACCTTTCCGGCGACCAGGCCGTAGTAGGCCGAGTTGACCAGCTTGAGCAGCTTGTTGGTCAGGGCGTAATCGTTGAGGATCAGATTGGCCAGGTCTGAGGCATCGCAGGCCTCCTGGCAGAGGGACAATTTTTGATTGATCTCAACGAGGTACTTCGAAATACTGGGAAACTCCTCGGTCCGCCGGATACGTCTGAGCATACGCGTCAGCGGAGTCTCCGGGGGTTTGTCACCTTTTACCGACGCGTTCGAGCCGGCCATGACCCTTTTCTGTTTCACTACCATTGGTATTTTCTGATCTGCATATTCGCGTCGGGTATATTTACCCGGTAAATGGTTCGACTATCTGCCGGCCCGCTCACGGCCTAAACGTGCCCGCCCGCCACCGGCAACCGCATCTAGTACATATCGGCCGATTCGTGTGGAAGTTGACCGCTTTCGCAGGCACCATGTTCGCCCCGGCGGCCCGCCATGGATTGACAATGCGGGCCACGGTGGCCATCTTCACAACACCGCATGTTTCAGTGCCTTCCGTGAAAGCGAGGGATCCCATGCTCACCGATACCGGGATCACAAACGAAAACGATCTGCTGCAAAAGATCATGCAAGGGACGGCCGGGGCCGTTGGCGCATCGTTTTTCCGCGCCCTGGTCAAAAACCTCAGCCATGCCCTCGGCACCCACGGCGCCTGGATCACCGAATACCGGCCGGATACCGGGCATCTGCACGCGCTGGCCTTCTGGATGGGCAACGGTTTTGTCGACCACTACGAATATGATCTGGCCGGCACACCCTGCGAAAACACGATCAAAAACAAGACCCATCTGCACATCCCGGACAACGTGGTCCGGCTCTTTCCAGGCGATCCCGATCTGGCAGCGTTCAATGCGGTCAGCTATATGGGCTTTCCATTGATCGGCCCCGACGACCAGGTCCTGGGCAACCTGGCCGTCCTGGATACCAAACGTATGCCCGAGTCCTATCGGAACTTGGCCCTGTTCCGCATCTTTGCAGCCCGCGCCACGGCTGAAATGCTCCGCCTCCGGGCCGAGGCCGGGATGCGTGCCCGGGAGGAGACCCTCTCCGGCGTATTCAACGGAGCCATGGACGCCATCATCGAACTGGACCATGCCTTCCACATCGTGATCCTCAACCCGGCTGCCGGGCGCATGTTCGGCTGCGGCCGGGATTCATGCACGGGGAGGTCCTTCGGGCAATTGATCGCAAAGGAGGACTTCCAACGATTGCAGCAAATCGTTCGCACACTCGATGCACACAGCGACAGCAAACGAAGCATCTGGGTACCCGATGGCCTGAATGCCCTGGGCCCGAATCGCCTTCCCATTCGCACCGAAGCGACCCTCTCGCTAATCGAGATTCACGGTCGACCCGGTTATGTCCTGATTCTCAGGGACGTGAACGAACGCTTCGAGGCCCGCCGGCAGATCGAATCCCTCAGGGACGAAGCCGCTTACCTCAAGGGTGAAATTCAGCAGATCTACGACTTCGGCCAAATCATCGGCCAAAGCCAACCCTTCCGGGAAACCCTCGAACTGGTGGCCGAAGTGGCGCCCACCGATTCAACGGTCCTGATCATCGGGGAGACCGGCACCGGCAAGGAGCTGATCGCCCGGGCCATCCATGCGGCCAGTTCCCGCAAAGAGGGCCCTTTGATCACGGTCAACTGCGCCGCCATACCGGACATGCTCATGGAAAGCGAATTCTTCGGCCATGAAAAGGGCGCCTTCACCGGTGCCACCCAGCGCCGGGAAGGTCGATTCGGCCTGGCCGACCGCGGCACGCTTTTCCTGGATGAGGTGGGTGAGCTGAACCGCGAACTGCAGGCCAAGCTTCTGCGCGTCCTGCAGGAGGGCGAATTCACACCCGTAGGCGGATCGAGCACCCGCCGCGTGGACGTGCGCATCATCGCCGCCACCAACCGCGACCTCTCCCGCGCCGTCGGCGAGGGCCGCTTTCGCACCGACCTGTTCTACCGTCTCAACGTGTTTCCCATCCGTGTTCCCCCGCTGCGCGAGCGGGAGGCCGACATCGGCCTGCTCGCCGAACACTTCGCCGCCAAATACGCCGCGCGGATGAAACGGACCATCGCGCCGTTGAGCACCGAAGTTATCGAAAAATTGAAAGGCTACGACTGGCCCGGCAACGTGCGCGAGCTGCAGAACGTCATCGAACGCGGCGTGATCACCGCACGCCACGGGCATCTCCGGCCCGATCCTTTGCTGCCACGACGCCCAGCGCCCCCGCCGGACTCCGCGCCGCCCGCCGACGGCCGGGCCCATCGCCGGGTAAGGACCGTGCGCGAACTGCGCGAGCTGGAGCGCGGTAACATTCTGCTGGCCATGGAAAAGTCGCGCTGGCGGGTATCCGGTCGGGACGGTGCGGCCCGGCTCCTGGACATGCCGGCCTCGACCTTGCAGTCACGGATGAAAGCCCTGGGCATCCAAAGGCCGCCGCGGCCCAACGGTTAACGATTTCTCGTCAAACCCACTCGCGACATCTCGCCACTCACGACATTCCGTCACCCAGACCACCGCTTCCGGAATCCCGACAACTACCCAATATAATTTGCCTTTATTGCATATCGGCCGGTTGGCACGGCGAATGCTCAAGAACATGTCAAGCGGTATGAAATCAACCCAACGAGCAACCCTACAAGGGAGGAATAGATTATGACAAATACAGCCGTCAAAGCCGAAAGGCCGAATGTCGTCAATGGGGTCAATGTCGATGAATTGTTCGGTACCATCGATGCCGTCAAGACCGCACCTGTCATTGCCAAGTTCAAATTCAAAGCGGAAAACCAGTGGGTGGACGGCGGCCACAATCGGACCACCATCAAGAACTTCTACGGCACCCAGCAGGAACACCAGCGCCGGGAGCCGTTTGTGCTGGATGCCGACGAACCGCCGATCCTGCTGGGCCGGGACATGGGGCCCAACCCCGTGGAGTACGCCCTGACCGCCTTGGCCGCATGCGTCACCTCCTCCATCGTCTACCATGCGGCAGCCAAGGGAATAACCATCCGCGCCATGGAATCACGCCTGGAAGGCGATATCGATCTTCAGGGGTTTCTGGGGATTCGGGATGATGTGCCCCGCGGATACCAGGAGATCCGGATGTACGTCACCATCGATGCCGACGCATCCCCCGAAAAGCTCGCGGAGATCGTGGCGCTGGGACCGCAATACTCGCCGGTCTTCGACACGATCACCCGGGCCGTACCGGTGAAGGTGCAGTTGGAGAAATAATTCTGGACCGGCCGTATCGATCCGATGCGGCCGGTTTGCCTCCCAGCCTAATCCAGAAGTGCGATCGTCCTGAAGCCCACGTCAACGAACCCCTCCCAGGCCTGGCGCTGCAAGGGGGGGGCGATGCCGCCGTCGCGCGGCCACGAGGCGATTCGGCTCGTCAAGCGGTCGTCTCTTTTATCCGCCCTGGCGACTATCCACTCCTTGTTCACATCGACCGATGCCCCAAACGCCGTACCACTGGAAAGCACAGGACTGCCGCCCGCATCGTTCGGCAGGGACGTCATCATATGCGCGTGCGGGTCCGGGGTCGATCCTGAACGGTCGAGCGTCCCTCCGGCCGGCGACGGTGGATAAGCGGTCATGATTGCGCGCCACTGCACCAAGTCCGGCAATTGTTTCCGGTAATGGCGTGCGTAGGCGCGCGCGCCAAGCCAGGTGACGCGCACCACCGGTCGGGCCGCCCAGCGCGCATCGCGAAGCTGGAAAGAGCCGTTCTGGTAGATCACCTGTTCGTGGGGGGCACTGCCGTCCCCCAGGTAGATCCATATCTCTTCCCCGTGCTTCACCACGCCGTCGGCCACGCCCAACCGGTCCGCGACCGAATTCAAAAACTCCAGGTAGTGGTGAAAGGTCACCGGAGAGAGATCGGTGTAGAACGCGGGCCGGTCGGCTGCGGCCGGAACCAGGTGCATGGTGCGGCCGTCGGCGGCCAAGCGGGTCGGTGCCGGCTTGCCGCGATCTTCCCGGGCTGAACCGGCCGGCGCTTGAACGGCCCGCTGATTTGGCGCCGACGGCCGCCCTTCGAGGAGGCCGAAGAGATGGTACGCCGTCATGGCGGCCACCGCCAGCACGGCGGCGACGATTCCCGCCCAGATCCATCGTACCATGGGAGGTGCCGGGAGCGCGGCAGCGCTGATTTCGCACTCCCGGGCTTTAAGGGCCGCCGCCACGTCCAATTGCAACTCTGCGACGCTTTGATGCCGCAGATGCTTCTCTTCGCTGGTGGCCCGGCGAATGATGCCGTCGAGGGCGACCAGCAGCGGCGTTCGGGGATCATCCAATCCCACCGATTTGAACGGCAGCTGTTTGGGATCCATTCTGCCATGGATCGCCTCGAAAAGGATCTTGCCCAGGGCATAGATATCGGCCTCGCGCCCCGCCCGCCGAAAATCGGAAAACTGTTCGGGCGCCATGTAGGGCCAGGTCCCCTTGACATCCCAGGAATTGGATACGGCTGGCATCTGCATGGTGCGGGCCAGACCGAAATCTGCGATCTTGGGCGTTTCCCCATCCATGAGAATGTTTTCGGGCTTCAGGTCGCGGTGGACAATGCCGAAGCCGTGAATCGCCTGCACCCCCTCCAGCACCTGCAGGAAGTATTCGCGCAGCCAAACGACCAGCAGCGCTTCTTCGTCATCGAAACCCGTTTCGGACATGGTGTAGCGAAACGTATTGCCCGGGATGTACTCCATGGTAATGTACGCCACCGGTATCTGACGGCCGCCGCGCTGCACGGCCACCGAACCATAGTCGTAAATCTGGAGCACATTGGGGTGGCGCACCCGGGCCATGACCTGTACTTCCCGCTCGAAGCGGCCGAAGGCCGTCTCGATCTCTTCCGGATTTTCCTCCAGTTCCTGGAGCAGATTCTCCGAAATCAGTTTGATGGCCACATCGCGCTTGAGATTGAGCTGATGGGCGCGATACACTTCGCCCATGCCGCCCTTGCCGATGCGCTCCATCAGCAGCCACTTGCCTTCGATCACGCTGCCGGTATCGAAGAGCGGTGCCGCATCGGATTCTTGTATGGGTTTAGAAGCCGTCATGTTCCTTCACGGTCACGATCAAGGCGGTCACGTTGTCCGCTGTTTGTCTCTCCAGGGCCGCGGCCACCAGCGCCTTGGCCGTTCGGTCGGCATCATGGCCACGGGCCAGCACGGTGGCGAGCACCTCGGGCGTCAGGACGTTGTGCAGGCCGTCACTGCAGAGCAAGAACCGGTCGCCGGCCTGAATCCGATCGATGCGGTGGTCCACATGCGAGAGAGGTTCAATCGTTCCGACGACGTTGGTCAACAGGTGGCGCAGCGGATGCAGATGGGCGCTTTCCGGATCCACTTCCCCCTCGAAAATCATCTCCTGAACGAAGGTGTGATCGGTCGTCAGGCAGGTCAAATGCTCCCGGCGCCAGCGATAGATCCGGCTGTCGCCCACGTGGGCGACAATGCTGCAGTTCGTTGTCAGCAGCAGGCAGGAGAGCGTGGTGCCCATGTGGCACAGGCCTTTCCGGCCAGACGCCATGCGGCGCACAAGACGATCGACGCGCAGGACGGTTTCGACCAGATGGCGCTCGAGCGCTGCGGCCGTCCACGGCGGCGCTTCGTTCAGCGGCCGCTGGTAGAATGCGTTCAGCGCCCCGCAGGCAAGAGCGCTTGCTAAGCCGCCACCGCTATGCCCGCCCATGCCATCCGCCACGGCCACCAGCCGGCCTCTGGGGTTTTCGCCCTCCACAGCCGCGGGCGGAGAAATAAACACGGCGTCCTCGTTGTCGGCGCGAACCAACCCGATGTCGGTGCAAAATCCCATATCCAGCTCGAGACCGGCGGTAGAAGCACCCATCCGGCCGCCGCCTCCGGGGCTAACCGCAACAGCCGGCATGTCGTCGCTCCTGCGGTGCACCGGAGGACTGGACCACAGCCGTTATGGCCGGGGTCAGTTTGCGGCTCAATCCCGGGCTGCGGCCCAGGTGGACCACCGCCCACACACTAGCGACCAGTCCCGCGAAAGCGCCAATGATCCCCCCGCTGCTGTCCCATCCCAGCCAGCCGCCGATCCACAACCCACCAAAAGCCCCCAGAATCAGCCCTGCGATAGGCAGGAGATAGAAGAGGGCCGCCCCTTGATAAACAGAAGCGGCGGGTAGCGAAATCTTAACCAGGTCGCCGCTGCGAGCGTTGATGGGATTGATCACCCGGCTCTCCACCCTCGAATCGGTCAGGCAAGTCCGACATCCGCCGGCACTGGAATGACAACCGCCGCATCCCCCTTTCCGGTCGGTCACCACCCGGGCCCAACCGTTCATCTCATCCTGCAGTACGATCCCTATTCTTTCGGCCATAAGACACCTTCCCTACTCCGCCGACGTCCGGCACGATTATCAACAAAGGCCCCATGAAGCTCTCCCAAGTGTCCGAACCCGCCTTGTATGCGCCGATGCATGAGCATAGGCATCGGAAGGCAGATGAACAACAATTGCTTAATTTTCATAGGAGCACCATTCATGCCATTTTGGTGGACGCGAAGACATCAACCTCTATTCCTACCGGTTAAGCGGCTTCCTATGAAATTTTAGAGATGCGTTGCGAGGTTGAAAAAAGGCGAGCCGGGTAAAAAACACACATCAATGGACCTGTCAACCCGATAACTGTGTAAAAATTTTACAACCCAGACGAAATCAAGATGCACCAAGCCTTAGGATTCATGTCCATTTTACGATGCGTTTGCCTCGGACCACACCCAACGAGCACTTCCGGGCCTTGAAATGACTGTGTCATGGCACATTTTGTGTTTAACATTTTTTCATAATGCTTCTCGTGTGACATCGATTCCGGCCGCATGTCGAGCAACGGACTATCAAGTTTCAAGACGCCTGCTTTCACAACATCGAGATCTTGCCGCTTCTGCTTCTGTTCGTGCCGCCAGCCCTGGACTTGAATTCCAACGGGCTGTTCGCGTTGCTGTTATCCGACTGTTTTGCGATGGATTTCTGTGACGAGCACATTCACCGAACAGCCTTGAGATGCCCGGATCGGGAGTATAGAGCATAAAAAAAGGGAGAAAAAAATGAAGAGCCAATCCGAATTGACATCATTGACAGCGGACGGTGAACAGCTTGTCGATCCTGTTTGCGGAATGAGCGTGGATCAGCCGTCCGAAACACTTTCCTATAAGTACGAAGGACAGACGCATTTTTTCTGCAGCACGCACTGCCTGAAAAAATTCAGGTCGAACCCCGCTCAGTACACCGATGCCTCCGTAGAAACGGATCGTCAGTCCGATACCGGAAGTGAATCGGCCAAAGGCGCTGTATACACTTGTCCCATGCATCCAGAAGTCCAACAGAATGGGCCTGGTGACTGCCCGATCTGCGGCATGGCCCTGGAACCTCGGACATCAGCGCCGGAAGAGGAAGAAAACAGAGAATACCTGTACATGCGCAGCCGATTCTGGGTAAGCGCCGTATTGAGTCTGCCGCTGGTGTTGATTGCCATGCGCGATATGCTCGGGCTGGCCTGGCTGGATGCCACGGCGGGACCGGATATCTTGCATTGGTCGGAATTCGTACTGGCCACACCGGTCGTCTTATGGGGCGGATGGGTTTTTTACATTCGCGCCTGGAAATCGGTGGCGACCCGGCACCTGAACATGTTCACCCTGATCGGTCTCGGCACGGGGGTCGCTTATATCTACAGCGTGGTCGCACTGCTTGTCCCGCAGATCTTCCCGGCATCCTTCCGAGACCAGAATGGAACGGTGGGCGTTTACTTTGAAGCAGCGGCTGTGATCGTAACGCTGGTGCTGTTAGGACAGATGCTCGAACAACGCGCCCGCAGCCGCACCGGCGCCGCCATTAAAGCGCTCCTGGGCTTGGCGCCCAAAACCGCCCGGCGCATCGATGCCGAAGGTGCGGAACAAGACATCCCCCTCGATCAGGTCCAGGCCGGAGACAAGTTGCGGGTGCGCCCCGGCGAAAAGATCCCCGTTGACGGCAAGGTCATCGACGGCGCCAGCAATGTGGACGAGTCGATGATTACCGGAGAACCCGTTCCGGTGGAAAAAAATAAAGGCGCCAGAGTCATTGGCGCCACCGTCAATTCAACCGGCTCGCTGATCATTCGGGCCGAAAAAGTCGGCGCCGATACCGTCCTGTCGCAGATCGTCCACATGGTGGCCGAAGCCCAGCGGAGCCGGGCGCCGATCCAGAAGCTGGCTGATATGGTGGCCGGCTATTTCGTGCCGGCCGTGGTGGCTGTGGCAATCCTCGCGTCCGCCGCCTGGGCTTCGATCGGTCCGGAGCCGCGCATGGCCTATGCCTTGATCGTGGCGGTGTCCGTTCTGATCATCGCCTGCCCCTGCGCCCTGGGCCTGGCAACACCCATGTCCATCATGGTGGCGACCGGCAAGGGGGCTTCCTTCGGGGTCTTGTTCAAAGACGCCGAATCCATCGAGACCCTGCGCA
The DNA here is from genome assembly GCF_001293685.1 of Desulfatitalea tepidiphila. NCBI lineage: Bacteria > Pseudomonadati > Thermodesulfobacteriota > Desulfobacteria > Desulfobacterales > Desulfosarcinaceae > Desulfatitalea > Desulfatitalea tepidiphila. The sequence goes on from NZ_BCAG01000006.1 coordinate 549,762, forward strand.
AGGTGACCACGCTCGTGGCGGACAAGACCGGCACCCTCACCGAAGGCCGGCCGCGGCTAAGCGAGGTGGCGGCCGTCAATGGCTGGGATGAAGGCGATGTGCTCTCGTTGGCCGCCAGCCTGGAGCGGGCCAGCGAGCATCCTCTTGCGGCGGCCATCGTGGAGGGCGCGGAAGCAAGGGGTGCCGGGTTCAAAGAGACAACCGAATTCCGCTCTCACACCGGACGCGGCGTTTCCGGCGTCATCGATACCAAGAAAGTGCTTTTAGGCAATGCCAAGCTGCTGGAGGAAAACAGTGTGCTCACGGAGGCCCTGGACGCCAAGGCTGAAGAGATGCGCGCCGGGGGCCAGACCGCGATGTATCTTGCGGTAGCGGGCGAACCGGCCGGCCTGGTCAGCGTGTCGGATCCGATCAAGGAGACCACGCCGGAAGCCATCGAGCGACTGCACGCCGAAGGCATCCGCATCGTGATGCTGACCGGCGACAACCGGACCACGGCCGGAGCGGTGGCCGCCAAACTGGGCATCGACGACTTTGTGGCCGATGTGCTGCCTGAAGACAAGGCCGACGCCATCAAGCGCTTCCAACAGGACGGGCAGGTGGTTGCAATGGCCGGCGACGGTATTAACGATGCCCCGGCGCTGGCCCAATCGGACGTGGGTATCGCCATGGGCACGGGCACCGACGTGGCCATGGAAAGCGCCCGCGTCACACTGGTCAAAGGTGACCTGCGCGGCATCGTGCGCGCCCGTCTGCTCTCCAAGGCGACCATGCGTAATATCAAACAGAACCTGTTTTTCGCTTTTGTTTACAACGCCCTGGGCGTCCCCATCGCAGCCGGCGTCCTATACCCGATTTTCGGCCTGCTGCTCTCGCCCATGATTGCAGCGGCCGCCATGAGCCTCAGTTCCGTATCGGTCGTGGGCAACGCACTGAGACTTCGCAGAATCGAGCATTGATCGTTTCACAAAGGAGCCCGCCATGAATGGCATCACCGTCGCCACCAAAAGCTGTCAACACTGTGCCATTCTAAATGGGGAATTCGATGAAGAAGTGGTCCATCACATGCGCAGATGCTGCCAGTCGTGAATCACATGGCACTCCCTGCAATTCTCGCCGAATAGCTTTTCATGAGGATCGAAATGGCATGTCGCGCACAACAGTTCGGGATTGAGCAGGGCATGGTCCATCTTTTATATCCGACCGACGGCGCCACTGTGCTCCGTATGGCATTCCAGGCAGTGCGATTCGGCTTCATGGAAGCGTAATTCCCCGCGAAGCACAGAGGCATCCCCGAATGCACGACACCCCAGGCATGCGTCGTTGTGCACACCACGCCACGGTTCATGGCAGTCTGCGCATGCGGCGTTTTCTTCATGCACGGCAATCCGGTTGCCCGGCTGTGCGGCCTCCTCATCGAAAAAAAGCCATACCGAAAAAAGCGATCAGGGCGAGAATATGCGTCGTCTTAAGCGCCGCCTTCACGGGATCCACCTCAATCCATAGTACCAAGTCGTCGCCACATGAACCGTGGCCATTGCGAACAGGAACCATGTCGATGCGATATGGATCGTATTCCAGAAGGTAAAAAGGGTTTTCGTGTGGGCGTAAAGCTGAAGGCGCTCTTCACGCTCGGCCAGGGATTCCGCCAGTTTTCTGAATTTCACACATTTTTCCAACAACTGGGCGTCCCTGCGTGTCCCCGCGTCTGTCCCGGCATCCTCCGGGGCCGAGTCTGTGTCCTCGAGCAGGTTCAGCTCCTTCAGGCAAAAACGAGGGTCCAACTCCCGCTTTAATGTTTTAAGCGACTCTTCCAGTGTGCCCACGTCCGATTTTTGCTCCTTGATACTTCGATTGAGTTTTACGAAAAGAACCCTACCGACGACGCCGCTTATGACAGTCAACAGCATGCCGACAAAAACAAGCACGCCGATCAAACTGGCGGACTTGATGCCGGAATAGACAACCATCAGAATCCCCCCGATCAATCCGAAATAGATGTGGGGGTTCAGAGGGTTGGCCTTGCCTTTACGCTTCAGAATTCTCTTTCGGTACACATAAATGAGGGTTACGAGCATCAGCAGCGTGCCGATGATCCCCAGGAAGTGACCAACCATGTTTCCGCTGAAATCCTCCAGGGGGAATGCCAGGAAGAAAATCAGTGCCCCAATGAAACCGATGGACAGCAACTCCGGAAGGTTTTTTATCCCCCTTCCCCTTTAGGCCTTCAGCGTGATATCGGTAACCGGTACCGCCGTGCAGGTCAAAATCATGCCATTTTCGCGGTCGGCTTCGTCCAGGCCATCGTCGGTCTCCATTTTTACTTCCCCAGACAGCAGCTTCACCACGCATGTCCCGCAAAACCCCTGTTGACACTCATTCTCAAATTTTATCCCGTGGGTTTCGGCCAAATCGAGGATGCTCTCATACTGATCCTCCTACGTAACTGTTTTACCCGATCGTTTAAACTCCACTTGATATGACATTTCAATCCTCCTTTAACAACTGCCGCAGAATGCGCGTTGTCCTTGTCGTTCTTAGTGATAAGCGATCAAAGCCCCAAAGAAAAAGCGCACCAGGAAAGACATGGTAAAAAAATGCGCCCAGCTCATCCCCAATATCCCTTCCCTTTTTTCCATGTAGTTGGGACCAACCCTCATCTCCATTTTGAACCATTGAATATCGATCTTGTCCGCCTGCTGAAGCATAACATCATCGGCATGTTGCCCCGTATCGCTGAGGATCGAAGGTATGGAAGGAACGCCTTGCGATAGCAAGGCCAGGATAAGAGTGAACATGGCACGTCGTACCGTTCGCCTGAGAGGCTTTATATCGAACGCCTTGTGCCAGGACTGGAGATCATGCACGGACCGGATGATGCGTTGGGAGTGGGGCACTGCTGCATGTCGCTGGACGGATGCTGGCCCTCCACCGTTTCGGTGCGCTGTATCGCCATCAAGTCTAAGCCCCAGAGAGCCGCGATGACAACCGCAATATTTTAACTTATTGATTTTTCATCATTTTAATCGGATAATGGTCGGCCCTTCGCCGCCATTTATCGCCTCTCCGTTTTGCCCTACACGTCATGAAACAATCAGTTTGCCGCTCATTCCGAAATGGCCCCAGCCGCAAAATGTCGTGCACTTGATCGTGAACTCACCTTTCTTGGCAGCGACGAACTCAATCACCACCGTCTTATTGCGGGGAAGGTCCCGCTCGATATCCAGCCCCATTATCCCGATTCCATGATCCCGATCGAGGGCAGTAATCTCCAAAACGACCCTATCTCCTTGATTCACTTCTATCGTGTTCGGCAAAAATTCATATTTCTTCGCAGTCATTTTAAACGTTTTGGTTTCCCCGGCGAAGAGATTGGACGAGGATGCCACCAGCGCAAGCAAGATAATGGAAAAAGCCATTATTTCTTTTTGTTTGATTTTTATCATACCGTCACCTCTTTGAACAAAATGCGGTCGCATTAGCCAAAACGAAACCGCCTGAGTTGCTTCATGCTTATCATAATCATGATCCTTAATCTGTTAAGCACAGGGTGCTGGGACCTCCGGATAAGCAGCTATCACGACTCTTGATCAGGGTACCGCCTCGATCCACCAGACGATGCCCATAGACAGATCTTCCGCATGCCGCAGATGCCATCCCGCCTTTTTAAGATTATCCATGGTACGCCGGTTGATGTTGGCGCCGGTCGCTCTCACCGCCAAAGGATTGAGCAGGTCGAAGAGCAATCCGAGCATTCGGTGGCCCGGTCGCATATGCTCCAGAAGCAGAAGCTTTCCACCCGGCTTGCACACGCGGCGTAACTCCCGCAACCCCTGAACCGGGTCCGGCACCGAGCAGAATACGAACGTGGCAAACACTGTATCGAAAAATCGGTCCGGGAAATCGAGCCGTTCAACATCCATGCAGCGGAGCTCGACCGCCGCCGCCTTGTTCTGCAGACCGGCCTGCCGTTTGGCCCTGGCCAGCATCCTTTCGCTGAAATCGATGGCGGTGACGGCCACGTCGGGAGGGTAGTAGGCCATGTTCCTGCCGGTGCCCACACCCGCTTCCAATGCCCGGGGCCCAGAGATAGAATGGCGCAGTCGGTCTCGCCAACCGCTGAAGCGCACCCTCTCAATCGGCCATTCCATCCAGTCGAAGACGGCGGCCAGACGATTGTACCGCCGCTGTATGATCTCCGTTGAATTTGGCCTGGTCCACTGCATAGATCTCCTCCAATTCTCGAGATAAAGGTTTTTCGTGCGATCTATAGTGAATCGACCATCGCGAGATCTAAAAAATCACCAGAGTAAACGCACCTCTCCGGTCTGTTTATCCACCAGCAGGTTTTCAATCACCTTTCCATGCTGATCCACCACATGTCCGGTGAAATAACGGCCTCTGTTCTCCAGATGCTTCAGTTGGAAATCTTCGGCATATTTGTCGCTCATTGCATCGCTAATGAGAACGGTGGCTGTTCCCGTGCTCATCCCTTCTTGAATGCGGCGGACTCTGTCGCTGACATCGCAGGCTTCGGCGGAATGCCCGCTGGACACCTCCTGTAGAAACTTCATGATCTGTTTTTTAGGATTCATGACTAGCCCCCTGTAGAATCGTCGTTCGTGGTACTTATGGCTATTTGTCGGAAAAGCAAAAGGGGTGCCACGACATACAACCTATTATATTCATTGATTATATTTATTTTCCGGCAAGGTACCGGCATTCAAGGACGGGTAATTCGGATACAGGTTAGGTCGCGGTCCCCAAGTTCAACCCGATAGCTGCAAATAGATACACACTTTTAAATTGCAACCTGGCCGGTGGGCGTGGTATGTAAGACCACCCTATCTTACCAATATAATTATACATATGTCCTCAAAGGCCTGAATTGGAAGATAAGTGGTTGTAATCAATGGCGCTTTAAACGGTCGCAAAGGAGAAAAAAATATGACATCCAAGACCAATCAACTCAAAATGATCCGCAAGCACAAAAAACGCGCCCACAAGGCCAACCGCAAGGCCGATCAAAAACGGATCATGCGCAATTATGCCGTGATTCACGGACAACCGGCAGCAGCGACCGATGTGCCTTCAACGCCCGCCGTTTGATCTTCCACCTTAATCGGATCGCACGTAAACCCAGCGGCCGCTTTTTCTCAAAGCGGCCGCTCTTTTTTGGGCGCCTGCCCATGTGCCGCGTTTCCGCCGCCGGTCCGCCGCTTCTTCAGCATGGCCAGCAGGGTGGCGCCCAGTCCAAGCAGAATTTCATCGATGAAGGGAATGGCGTCCGGCACGACCAGATCGGCCAGGAAAAGGATGCCCGTCAGCGCCAGCAATTTGGGAAAGCGCACGCGTGCGGCATAATCCAGCAGCCGTTGGATGGCAAAACCGCCCTTGGAAGTTGCGTTCATCGCCGTCGTCCGTTCACTTTCTATCCGTGGAGGTAGTTCCCTTCGGGATATCGGACGTGAACATGCGCGGCACGATCCACGCCAGACTGGCCAATCCCTTCATCCGCTTGCCCACTCCCCGGCCGTAGCGCATCTCCATGATACCGCGCAGGCCGCGGTATACGGCCGGTCCGTGGGGGTGCCACCAGAGGTTGCGCCGGATGCCGGGCAGGTAATCGTGCACCAGGCACTGCACCTGGGTCATCTCGGCCATGCCGACGGCACCGTGGGTGCGCCCCAGGCCCGACTGCTTGAAGCCGCCCCAGGGGGTTTCGGGCAGGCCGTGGCTCATCAGGTGGTCGTTGATCATCACCACCCCGGCCCGGATCTGCCGGGCCAGGCGCTCGCCCTCCCGGGCGTCGCGGGTCCAGACGCTGGCCGTCAGCCCCAGGTCACTGTCGTTGGCCAGGGCCACGGCCTGGGCCATGTCTTCCACGGCCATGACGCCCAACACCGGCCCGAAGGTCTCCTCGCGCATGATCGCCATGGTGTGATCCACGCCGGTCAACACCCGGGCCGGCATGAAATTTCCCCGGTTGCCGGCCGGCGGATCGGATTGGGCCGCGACAACGGCGCCGGCCGCTACGGCCGCCGCCACCTGCTGCTCAACCGCCTGCATCTGTTTGACGGTGGTCATGGCACCCAGGTCCACCTGGTGATCCGTGTCCACACCGATACGCAGGCGCCGCACCGCATCGCCCAGGGCCGCCACGAAGGGTTCGTAGACCGAACGGTGGACATAGATCCGCTCCACCCCGCCGCAGGACTGACCGCAGTTCTGCAGGCCGCCCCACACCGCCCCGGCCACTGCGCGCTGCAGGTCCGCATCCGGGCATACGAGCATGGGATCGTTGCCGCCCAACTCCAGCACCAGGGGCGTCAAGGTTTCCGCGGCCAAGGCCATGAGGCGCTTGCCCACCGGCACGCTGCCGGTGAAAAAAAGCTTGTCCACCCCCGCTTCCAGGAAGGCCGGGCCGGCGGCCCCGCCCGGCATGTTGATGTGGGTGAACAATCCGGCAGGCAGGGCCAGAGCGCTGAAACAGCGTTCGATGGCCCGCCCCACCAGCTGGGTTTCGCTGGCCGCCTTGAGGATCACGGCATTGCCGGCCAGAAGGGCCATGACCACCTCGGAAAAGGGGATGGCGAAGGGGTAGTTCCACGGCGAGATGATGCCGATCACGCCGTAGGGTACCCTCGCGATTTTGGCCGCCTTGCTGGCCATGAACAGGGTGCCGGGCATGAGCCGGCGGTCCTTTAAAAAGCCGTTGGCCTTGCGGCAGTAAAAATCCGCCGCCAATGCGGCCGGCAGCACCTCCGCGGCCAGGGCATCGGTGCGCGTCTTGCCGTTGTCTTTGGAAATGGTCCCGGCGAGTTCGTCGGCATGGGCCGTCAACCAGGCGCTCAGGGGCTTCAGACGTTTGGCCCGCTCTTTCACCGTCAGGGCCGCCCAGGCCGCCTGGGCCGTGCGGCCCCTTTCCACTGCGCCGCACACATCCGCCACCGTGTTCAACGCCGACCGGCCGATCTCCTCGCCGGTGGCCGGCGACACGCATACCGTCTGCCCTGCATCCGTCGGGTCGTCCACCACATCCGCTCCTTTCTCGATAGATTACCACAACCGCCAGAAGACGCGATCCCCGCGTTTTTCGGCGCGCGCCTTTTCCATGTGCCGCAGGGCGGCAAACTCCCGTTGCAGGTCCTCTGCCGACAATTTGCCGTCCAGCCGGGCCAACAGCTCCTTGGGCTCCAGACCGCCGGTCTGCTCCAGGAGAACCACCATCTCCTTCTGGATCGGGTTGAGGGTGCTGTCGCCGCCCATGTGCTCTTCGAAGGACTTGGCGCTGTGCACGGCCCAGGGGTCGCAGGTCTTCATGGGCGACAGCGCCTCCATGCAGCAATCCTCGCACAAGGTGCGTCCCAGGTGGTCGTGCTCGTCGCCGGCCGGGATATCGGCCTCACACCTATCACACTTCATCATGGATCTCCTTCCTAAAATCGAGTTTCGGTCCTATGGTAATCTTCCGGCGGCAACTTGGCAAACCGGAAGCCACCCCGCCTCTCCAAAAATCCCCTTGACTTACCGGGCGTTGCTTCATAAAGGCTGGCAGTTCCAGGCCATGGTATGGCCGCATCGCTTCAGCAAACATGGTCCGGAATTTCGTCCCAGGGAGGTTATCCATCTGCCGATGAACGGTTCAGCCCTCATCCGCCTGCAGCAGGTGTGCAAACACTATGGCGACCAGGCCGCCCTGAGCGACATCAGCCTCGACATTTACAACGGCGAATTCCTCACCATACTGGGCCCCTCGGGGTGCGGCAAGACCACCTTGCTGCGGCTCATCGCCGGCTTCGAGCCCCTCACCTCCGGCCGCCTCTTTCTCAACGGCCGCGACATGGCCGACGTGCCTCCCGAAGGGCGCGAGGTCAACACCGTCTTTCAGAGCTACGCCCTCTTTCCCCACATGTCGGTGTTCGACAACGTGGCCTTCGGCCTGCGCATGCACCGCCAGCCGACCGACGACATCGCCCGTCGGGTGGGTGAGGCCTTGCAGCTGGTGCAGCTCAACGGCTTCGAACGCCGCCGCCCCGACCAGCTCTCCGGAGGCCAGCAGCAACGCGTGGCCGTGGCCCGCGCCATCGTCAACCAACCCGTGGTGCTGCTGCTCGACGAACCCCTCTCGGCCCTGGACTACCGTCTGCGCAAGCAGATGCAGCTCGACCTCAAGCACCTGCAGCGCCGCCTGGGCATCACCTTCGTGCTGGTCACCCACGACCAGGAGGAGGCCTTTTCCATGTCCGACCGGGTGGTAGTGCTCAACGCGGGCCGCATCGAGCAGATCGGTGCGCCCAGTGAAGTGTACGAACAGCCCCGCAACCTCTACGTGGCGCGCTTCGTGGGCGAAATCAACCTGCTCGACGGCGCGGTGGACCGCATCGACGGGGACCGCATCGTGCTGCAGATCGACCATCTCAAGGTGCAAGTGCGCACCGGCCGAAGCTTTGCCGTGGGCGACCGGGTACACGTGCTGCTGCGGCCCGAAGACCTGCGCGTGGAGACCCTGCGCGACCTGGCCGAGAATCCGGCCCTGAAGAACAGCTTCACCGACGGCGGCTACTTCACCGGCACGGTGGAGGAGACCATCTACAAGGGCGCCACTTACGACGTGGCCATCGTGCTGGACAACGGCCGCCAGATCCGGGCCACCGAGTTTTTCAACGCCGAAGACGCCACGGTCTACTTCCGCGCCGGTGACCGCGTGGCCGTGAGCTGGATCGAAGGGTGGGAGGTGGTGCTGCCCCATGAAGGATAGCCGCGTCTTCAAACGCCTGGTGATAGCCGCCGTGCTCGTCTGGATGGTGCTCTTCGCCTTTGCGCCCAACCTGCTGGTGCTGATGGCCAGCCTGGGCCGCACCGGCGACACGGCCTTCGTGGTTCCCGGTCTCTCCCTGGACGCCTACCGCCGCCTGCTCGAACCGGTCTATGGCCAGATCCTGCTCTCCTCGCTCTACCTGGCCGGCGGCGTGACCCTAATCTGCCTGGTGTGCGGCTACCCCTTCGCCGCCATCCTGGCCCGCACCCGGCCGCCCTGGCGTGGGTGGTTGCTGCTCCTGGTGGTAATCCCCTTCTGGACCAACTCCCTGGTTCGCACCTATGCCATGATCGCCATCCTCAATGCCAACGGCATCGTCAATCGGCTGCTGACGGCCACGGGACTGATTTCAGCCCCCCTGCCCCTGATGTACACCACCGGCGCCGTGCTGGCCGGCCTTGTCTACACCCTGCTGCCCTTCATGGTGCTGCCCCTCTACGCGGCCCTGGAGCGCCTGGACCCGCGCTACGTGGAGGCGGCCCGCGACCTCGGCGCCACGCCGGCGCGCACCTTCGTGCGCATCGTGCTGCCCCTTACCATGCCGGGTATCGTCTCGGGCTGCATGCTGGTCTTTTTGCCGGCCGTGGGCATGTTCTACGTGGCCGACGTGCTGGGCGGCGCGCGCACCATGCTGCTGGGCAACTTCATCCGCGACCAGTTCCTCACCAGCCGCGACTGGCCCTTCGGCGCAGCGGCCAGCGTGGCCCTCACCCTGGTGATGGGTCTCATGCTGCTGCTCTACTGGCGCAGCAACGTGCGCCTGGCCCGAAAGGAGCTGGCATGAAGCGCCCGGTCAAGATCGCCTACGCGGCCCTGGTCTACCTCTTTCTCTACCTGCCCCTGGTGGTGATGGTGATCTACTCGTTCAACGCCTCGCGCTTTTCCATGCGCTGGAAGGGCTTCACCCTGCAGTGGTACGACCACCTGCTGCACAACGCCACCCTGCTCCAGGCCGCGGCCCACTCCCTCTACATCGCCTTCCTGGCCGCCACCGCGGCCAGCCTGGTGGCCACCATCACGGCCCTGGCCATCTATCGATGGCGCTTCACCGGCCGCAAGACCATCCACGCCGCGCTCTTCGTCATGATGATGTCGCCGGACATCGTCATCGGCATCTCCCTGCTGGTCCTCTTCATGGCCCTGGCCCTGCCCCTGGGCTTCTGGACCCTGCTCATGGCCCACGTGACCCTCTGCGTCCCCTTCGTGGCCATCACCGTGCACAGCCGGCTGCACGGCTTCGACCCGCATCTCATCGAAGCGGCCCGGGACCTGGGCGCCGGCGAGGCCGAGGTTTGGCGCCACGTCGTCATTCCCATGACCATGCCCGCGGTGCTGGCCGGCTGGTTCATGAGCTTCACCCTCTCCCTGGACGACGTGATCATCTCCTTCTTCACTACCGGACCGACCTTCGAAGTGCTGCCCCTGCGCATTTACTCCATGGTGCGCCTGGGGCTCAAACCCGAAGTCAACGCGCTCTGCGCCGTCATGATTCTCATCACCGCCGTCGCCGTGGTGGCGACGCAAAGTCTGTTAAAGGAGCGAAAATGAAACGATGGATCGTTCTGTTGTCGGCAATTTTGATCGTGGGCACGGCCTGCATCGCCGGGGCCGCCGAAAAGAACCTCTACATCTACTGCTGGTCCGAATACATTCCCGAAGCGGTCATCGAGCGCTTCACCGAAAAGACGGACATCCAGGTGCACCTCTCCACCTATGACAGCAACGAGGCCATGTACGCCAAGGTGAAAATGACCGGCAAGGGCTACGACCTGATCGTGCCCTCCACCGACTTCGTGGCCCGCATGCGCCGCGAGGGGATGCTGGTGCCTCTGGACAAGAGCCGCCTGACCGGGCTTGGCAACCTAGCGCCCCGACTGCTCGACCGGCCCTTCGATCCGGGCAATGTCTACAGCGTGCCTTACATGTGGGGCTCCACGGGCATTGCCGTCAACACGATTGATCCGGCCGCGGCCGGCGTGACCGCCTTTGCCGACCTTTGGAAACCCGAACTCAAGGGCAAGCTGTTGCTGCCCAACGACATGCGCGGCGTGCTGGGCATGGGGCTCAAGCGCCTGGGCTACTCGCTCAATGACACCGACCCGGCCCACATCCAGCAGGCCTGCGACCTGCTCAAGCCGCTCATGGCCGGCGTGCGCGTCTTCGACTCCGACTCGCCCAAGCAGGCCCTGCTCAACAACGAAGTGCAGGCCGCCGTTCTGTGGAACGGCGAAGCCTACATCGCCGCCGGAGAGAACCCGGCCCTGCGCTATGTCTACCCGGCCGAAGGCTTCGCTCTGTGGCTCGACAGCCTCTGCATCCCCAAAGGCGCGGCCCACATCGAAGCGGCCCATCGCTTCATCGACTATCTGCTGCAGCCCGACGTGGCCGCCGAGATCAGCATGGAGATGGGCTACTCCTCGCCCAACCTCAAAGCCATGGCCCTGCTGCCTGCCGACGTGCGCACCAACCCCATCGTCTACCCCGGCGAGGCCGACCTGGCCCGCGGCGAGTTCGAGGTGGACCTGGGCGAAGCGGCCCGCGCCTACGACCAGTGCTGGACCGGCCTCAAGGCCGGCAATTGAGGCCGGCCGTGGCCCCACGACTTCAAAACCCAATGGAAGCGTTTGACCATGCCCTCTGACAGCAGCATTTCTTCCACCGACGCCTGGCTGAAGGCGGCGCCCGACCACCCCGCCGCCTCGCTGCTCGACCGCCTGCGCCGCTGGCCCGACCTCGAGCCCGACCCGGCGACGCGCCAAAACGAACGCGACGCCTGGACCCGGACCGTGACCGACCGCCGCGCCGCCGGCCGACCCAGGAGAATCCTCTTCGTCCACGGCCAGCTGCCCGGAGAAACCGGCTCCGGCGTCTACCTGCAGCAGATCTCGGCCGAAGCGCTCCGCCGCGGCCTGGACCTCTACGTCCTGTCGGCCGGCTACCATACCCTCACCTCGGCCGACATCCCCGGCGTGCCCGACAACCGCATCTTCACCTGCCGATTCACTCCTCCGGGCCAGACGCCCCAGCCCGGCGCCGTGCAGTCTCCCATCTCGGGCATGTCCGTGGTCATGCCCTACCCGGTCAAGGCCTACCGCGACCGCAGCGAAGAAGAACTCGTCGACCTGCTCACCGTCTTCGGCGGCCGCCTGGCCGAACGGATAGCCTGCCTGCAACCCGACATTCTCCACGTGGACCACCTCTGGTTTCTCAACGGCCTGGCCCGCCTCATCGCCCCCTGGATCCCCCTGGTGGCCTCGTGCCATGGCACGGCCTACAAGCTCATCGCGGATGCGCCCCGCTTCCGCGAAGTGGTGGTGCCCTGCGTGGCCAGCGCCGACCACGTCTGCGCCATCTCCCCCCAGACCCTGGCCGAGTGCGTGGAGACCTTCCAAATTCCCGAAAAGCGCATCACCATCGAAGGCTACGGCTTCGAACCCGATCTTTTCTACTTCCAACCCGTTGATCGCGACGGCGTCCTCCGGCGCCACTTCAATTACCAACCGCCGCCCGGCAGCCGCCTGGCCGTCGCCGTAGGCAAATTCGTAGACTGGAAAGGCTTCAAGGAGTTGACCCTTGCCGTGGGCCATCTGCGCCGCCAGGGCCACGACCTCGCCTGCCTCATCGTGGGCGAAGGCGACCCCCAGAGCCGGATCGATCTGCAAGCGTTCATCGACGGTCAGGGCCTGACCGACCACGTTCGCCTGCCAGGCAAAGTGGCCCGCACCGACCTGCCGGACATCTACCGCAGCGCGGACCTCTACGTCCTGCCTTCCCACGTGGAACCTTACGGCCTGGTGCTCATGGAGTCCCTGGCCTGCGGCACGCCCAGCATCTTCGCCCGCACTGGCGGCCCGCCCGACTTCGTGCCGCCGACGCTCACCGACGAAGGCCTGGCCGTGATGGTCGATCCCATCCGGCTCGACCCCGACGGCCAGGCCGATCCCAAAGATCGCGAAGCCTATGCCCGGCGCCTGGCCGAGGGCATGGCAACGACTTTAAGCAAGCCAATTACCGATACGGATCGCCTGCGCATCGCCGCGGCCATGCAACACCTGAGCTGGGGCCGGCTGGTGGAGAATCTAATCGGAATTTACGATCGATTGAGTGTCTTTTAACCCACTGAAAGGAACGCAACATGGCCGTGGGTTGGTCACGGGACGGGGCGGTGCAGGATCAGATAGACGCCGGTGTGCAGGATGCGGTCAAGTTGGCCCGAAGCCGGCTGCCTGACGGTGAAAGCCTGACGCACTGCGAGCTATGCGGGGAAGCCATCCCCGAAGCCCGCCGCAAGGCGATTCCCGGCGTTCGCCTGTGCGTCGCCTGCCAGGCTGAGCTTGAGAAGCGGCAGGCGCCACTACCGAGCATCAACCGGCGAGGCAGCAAGGACAGCCAGTTGAAGTGAGCCCTGGGAACAAGGGGGGAGTAACCGTTTGATTTTGATAGTCACCCAATGAACCGTCTTGATCAGGAAGACTGTTTCCAAAACTCCGGCATCAATTATGGGGGTTCTCGACGAGCCCGGATCCCTTGCACTAGTGCTCCAGCGAAATGTCACTGGCCGCCAAGTCGGCCGCCGGCTTCTAAATCCTATCGATCGACTTCCACCGGCAGCCGCCCATAGCCTTCCAGGGCCTCGGCCATAATGGTTGCGATACGGTCCATGTGGCGGCGCACTTCTGCGCTGTCGCGGCCGGGGTAATTGCGGAAGGTGATGAGGACGCCGTTCAACGCGGCGAAACAGGCGTGGGCCAGGGCGCGTTTGTGGCGGCCGGCGCCGCAGTGGTCCAGGACGCGCTCGAACAGGTCCAGAACGGCGCGGGCGGCGTCGTTGAGTTGTTCAAGCGGTCGGCCGGTCAGGCGGCCGTCCAGCATGAAGTGGGTCATCATGCGGAAGTAGTGATCGTTTTCGGTGAGAAAAGAGATGAATTCGAGACCGAAGGCCGTGAGGTCGGTAATCTTGCCTTTGGAGATGCGCGCGTCCACCCGTGCGATGATCTGCCGGGTGCCGGCCACGAACGCCGCCACGAAAAGGCTCCGCTGGTCCGGAAAGTAGCGGTACAACGACGAGACGGCGATGCCGGCTTCGTTGGCGATGTCGCGCATGCTCACCGTCTCGAACGGCTTGCGGCCATAGACCCGCTCGGCGGCGCACAGGATAACGTTCTGGCGCTCGAGGCGCTCCTTTTTGCGCTGGTGGGCGAATGTGGTCGCTGCGGTGGCCATCTCGGTCTATCCCCGGTCTTCCACCATGGCGGCCGCCACGTCCTGATAGGCGTGATAGAGCCGGTGACAGCATTGATCCCAGCGGGCACAGGCGTCCAATGCCTCAGGGCTCATTTCATACAGACCAGGGCCGGAAAGAATTGCGGTGATCTCCTGCTGCAGCGCTTTGACGACCTCCTCGGGCGCCCCGGTAAGAATGTTGGCGACGAAGCGGTCCGGGGCATACCAGGCCGAAGCGTTCTGCAGGTCCCGGTGGATCTGGGCCAGCAGCACGTTGCGCGGCCCTTCCCACAGCTCGTTGACCGCGGCGTCCCGATAGAGGCGGGGCAAGGCGGAAAAATCCTCCATCACTCCGTGGCCGCCGAAAAGGCTCATGGCCAGGCGCAGGACATCGGGGGCATCCAAGCTGGTGGCCATCTTCTGCAGCATGATCAGCTCGCGAATGTCGAACCGCCGCCGCTTTATATCGTCGGATTCCGGTGCGTCGGAGACGCCGACGAGACCGCCGGGCAGGGCCAGGATGTCGCCATAGAGCCGGAAGGCGCCGGCCAGGGTGCGTTTGGCCGCCTTTTCGATGGTCGCCAGTTGGCCGGCTACCATGGGCATTTTGGCGAGGGAGACGCCGAACGCTTCCCGAAAGTTGCAGTACCGGGCCGCCTCGCGCCAGGCACGCATCATGCTGGCGGCTCCGGAAAGGCCGACGGTCAGTCGCGAGTAGGTCAGCACGATACCGACCATGTTGGCCAGGCCGCGCTCCAACGGGCCCACCGGGTAGGCCAGGGCGCCGTCAAGGGTCAGCTCCGCGGTGGTCAGCTCGCTGGTGCCCATCTTCCACTTGATGCGATCGATGGTGAAGCCGTTGCGCCGCTCTCGCGCCTTGTCGCCCGGCAGCCAGGAGGGCATCACGAACAGACCCACCTTTTCCGAGCCTGTGGGCTTGGCCGTTACCATGGCATAGTCGGCGTGGGTGGCCGAGCAGAAGAACTTGGTGCCATAGAGCCGCCACCGTCCGCCTTCTTGCCGCGCTTCGAGCAGATTGGCACGGACGTCCGAGCCTCCCTGGATCTCCGACAGGTATTGGGCGCCGATTCCGAAGCGGCCGTCCCGGCCCTCCTTGCAGTGGGTTAAAATGGCTTGAATCTCGGGCACATCGGCGAAGCGCGCCAACACAGCCACCAGGCCTTCGGTGCAGGTCAGAGGACAGGAGATGCAGGCCTCGCCGTTCTGATAGATGAGGTACATCTTGATAAAGCGCACCCACGGATGGGTCTTGTCCGAAAAGAGGGCCTCGCTGAACACTTCCTGCTCCATTACCTCGGTTTCGTGAGGCCGTACGATGCGGTCGATGCGACGGCCGTGGCCGTCGTAGTGCATCATCCAGGGCCGCTTCTCCGGCCATGCGATGGATTCGGCCATGTCGCGCCAGCGGAAAGAGGCCTTGCTGGAAATCTCGCGGGCAGCGGCATCCACCTCGGCGGCATGCTCACCGGTGAACACGCGCACCGCCTTTTGCGCGAAGGGGTCTTCGGCGTAGTAATCGCAATGTTCCCGCCAGGCGAGAAAATCGTCGAATCCATATGGGTTGTTAGAATTGGGGCAGCTCATGCGGGCCCTCCTCTTTTTTTGCGATTAAGAGTCACTCTTGAGAACAGCGTTCTCATTTGAACATTACCATTCTGCGCTGTCAACAAACGATTTCGAACGGGCTCGGAACGACACGCGCAGAGCTTGCCTTGGGACCATCCTGATAAAACTGAAAATGCCGCCCGCAGGGGCGGCATTTTCACTATCTTCTTACATAGCGATGACTTTTCGCGCTTATCCCTTGGGAAGCAGCATTTTTTTCTGGCCGCTCTTTTCGAAGGCGAGTTTGAAGCTGCTCCCGTTGTCGTCCCAGATTTGCCTCAGGGTCCACAGCTCGGGCTGACCGCTGCCATTTTTGACCTTCAGGTTGACCTGGTATTTGTCCATGAGGATCTTGTCGACGTTGACCGAATAGGCTTGCTCGCCGACTTTAATGGACTTGGCATCGCCCGCCAGATTGATTTCAATGGTGGCGTTGTCCTGTGTGTTCTCCCATTGACCGCTGACTTCTTTTAAGATGTCGGCTGAGCCGGAACATCCGCTCAAAACGAGGCCAACTGCAAAAACAACGGTCAAAAACAGGCAAAGTAGGTGGTTTGTTCTCATGGCTGGGTTACTCCTTTCGTTTTTATCGATTCATGTGGATGGCGCTGACACCGGAAAATCTATCGGTCGCCAAGCACATTTTTTAACGGGATATCGACCCTTGTGGGGTTACCGGAAAAAACGATGGCGCTCGTTTTCGCGGATTTTAGGCGGCACCGGAGATGGGGGGGAGGCGCGCCTTGTTTCAGAAGAATTTCAACACAGCAGGGATTGCTGGCAGAGGTAGAGTTTGGGGGTCTGGTATAAGAACTCAGGCGGTTGTTTTCCATGCCGCTCGAAATGAAAGCGCACCAGACCGGATGACCGGCGGGATCGCGCCAGGGCATGGCAAAAATCATTGTCCTCTGTGAACTCGAAAAATTCAGGTCCCATGTAAAAGTCGTCCGCCAAGGTGCAGTGACTTTTGGGCTGGGGATTTCGGTACGCATGGGGGATGTGAGCCGTTGGGCTGCCGCAGAGGCGGGTGCAGGCAGGCGGCTGCGATGAATTCAGTCGGCGGGGAGGTATGTGGCCCGCCCACATGGTGGTGGCCCAGATGATAGACAGGGCCATTAAGCATTTGAGTCCATGGCCTAGCCATTTGAATTGGTTTATTATTCTCATTTTTATATTTTATCGAAATATATAAATTGAATTGTATTCAAAGTATATCAACTGTTCACCTCAGTCAATAAAAAAATCACCGTGGGTGCCTATCAGCGTGAATGATTCGCGTTCAAGAATTGACGGCTCACCGGATTGCGGCTAAATTAAAAACTATATGTTTGCAAGGAGGCAGTGGTGCGGTCGGACATCGTCAAGGCCCTGACCGACTTTTTGTCCGGGCAGGCGAATGCCTGGCCTGTCAAGAGAACGTCCGTGAATAAATGGAAGGAGCGATCTGCAAATGAATCTGGTGGATTTGTACCGTGACGCCATGGCCATCAACGGCACCTCTGATCATTCGCTACGACAGTCCAGGGCAGAGGCGTTTTTCGAAACCATCCGGAAAGCGACAATCCCGGAAAAATTCAACTGGGCGGCGGAGATTTTCGAGGGCGTGCACGTGCGCGAGCGCGGCGATCAGGCGGCCTTGATCTGGACCGATCTGGAAACGGGTGCCGAAGCGCGCTTCACCTATGCCCAGTTGGCCGCCAAAGGCAACCAGCTGCTCAACTGCCTGCGCAAGCACGGCGTGGATCACCATGGCAACATCTACATGATGGCCTCCATCGTTCCGGAGACCTGGTTCGCCAGCTTTGCGGCCGTCAAGGGTGGTCTGGTGACCGTGCCCACCGCCACCAACATGACCATGCGGGAACTCGAATACCGATTCAAGACCTATGCGCCTGACGTGATCCTGGCGGACGAGGCGGCAACGGCTGTGCTGGACGAAGCTCTGGCCGCGGCCGGAAAAAAACCCAAGGTCAAACTGGTGCTCGGCGAAAAGGCCGGCTGGACCCCGTTTGAGGCCATCGCGGCGGAGGACGAACACGCCCAGGCCGCGGATACGCGCAGCGACGACATGCTCTTCTGCTTTTTCACTTCGGGCACCACGGGCCAGCCCAAACGGGTGGCCCATACAGCTGTCTCCTATCCCCTGGGCCATCTGTCCACCGCCCTGTTCATCGGCTTTCAACCGGGCGACGTCCATCACAACCTCAGCGCGCCAGGCTGGGCCAAATGGGCCTGGAGCAGCTTTTTCGCCCCGCTGAACGTAGGTGCAACGGCCACCGGCTTCGCCTTCAAGCAACTGGATGGCAAGGCTTACATCGATGCGGTCACCCGCCTGGGCGTGAACACCTTTTGCGCACCGCCCACCGCCTGGCGCATGTTCGTGCGTCTCGATCTAAAAGGCTTCGATTTCAGCCGCCTGAAATCATCGATGAGTGCCGGCGAACCCCTCAATGCGGAAATCATCGAAATGTGGAAACGCCATACCGGCACGGAGATCCGCGACTTTTACGGCCAGACCGAATCCACGGCCATGATCGGCAATCCGCCTTGGATGGAGGGCCGCATGCGCTACGGTTCCTTCGGCCGGCCGTCGGGAATGTACGATGTGGTGCTGCTCGACGACGAAGGTCAGGAGATCGTACGTCCGGAGCAGACCGGGCACATCGCCGTGCGGGTGGACCGGTGGCGTGCGGTGGGATTGTTCGGTGAATACATGGGCGACCCGGACAAAATGGCGGCCGTGTTCAGGGGGAATTACTACTATACCGGCGACCGGGCCTATTTCGACGGCGACGGCTATTGGTGGTTCGTGGGCCGGGCGGACGACGTGATCAAATCGTCGGATTACCGGGTCGGTCCCTTCGAGGTGGAAAGCGCCCTGGTGGAGCATCCGGCAGTGCTCGAAGCGGCGGTGGTGGGCAGTCCGGACCCCAACCGCTACCAGCTGGTCAAGGCCTTTGTCATTTTGAACAAAGGCTATGAACCCTCTCGGGAATTGGCCCTGGATCTGTTCCGCCACACTATGACCATCCTGGCCAAATTCAAAATGCCGCGCATCATCGAATTCGTGGAGGCGCTGCCCAAGACGATTTCAGGCAAGATCCGGCGCATCGAGCTGCGCGAGGATGAGATTATCCGCAAAAACAAGGGCGCCACGCCCAAGCAGACCGAGTTCTTCTACAAGGATTTCCCGGAATTAAGCAGCCGGAGGGATTGATGCCGGATAAATGCCGGGCCGGAGGAATGTCTCTTCCCTCCGGCCCGTCGCGTTAATGGTTTTGGTCAGGCGATGTTCGTCGCGGATCATCATGATATGAGGGTCTATCTCACCTTCATCTCAACCGGCGGCGCTTCCTGGGATTTGGCCAGGTGAGCGAGTTGCTCCCCGGTCAGCGGCGATCCGAATCCCACATACTGCCGCACCGGTTTTTCGGGACGCTTGATGGGAACCCAATTGCCCTCCACCAGGTCCTGGTATACGAAGTCATAGTCCACGCTGTCCACCACCGGAATGACCCCCTTGAGATTCATCAGTTTATTGTCTTCAAACCAGGTCATGCGAAGGCTGCCCTTGGCCGCCTGTTTCATGATGTCGGTCGCATGACAAGCCTGACATTTCTTTCCCTCCGCGGTGACGGCGTGGCTCATATGAGGGGCGAACATCAGGAAGGTTTTGTCCCCCTTGGCCACGAAGGTCTGCATGCTGGCAGAGGTCACCTTGCCCTTGTAGTTCATGAGAAAGAGCCAGCCCGAGACTGGGATCGCTTTGCGTTTTCCGGTCTTGACCATATGGTCAAAGTGGCAATTGGTGCAGCTGACCACGTGACGGATATGGCACGCCTTGCAGTCGAGTTTATCATGGTGAACGGTGTGGGCTTCGGTGGGCGTCACGTCCTCGTGGCAATTCTCGCACCGGGTATCCATTGCGCCCTCCTGCTTCATCGAGACGAATTCGGTCCCATCACCGTGCATCTCCAAGGCGGAGTGGCAATCCGCGCAGACCATGCCGGCAGCCACGTGGACATCGGGCTGCTTCTCCTTGTGGTTGATGCCGATCATGGCCTTTTCCCGTCCATGGCACTCGAGGCAGAGATTCTGGCTCCGGCCGGCGGCGGTGGAGTATTTATACAACTTGCACTCCTTCTGTGATATCTCGGCCTTATGGCAGCGATCGCACCCGCCTGCATGGCAGTTCTTGCAGGTCAGGTCGTTGTAAGGCACGCCGGTGAGCTGCTCCAACCCACCCTGTCCCTTGCTGTACCAATATTCCATTCCCTTGGCCGTGTAGTGGAGACTGGAGAGGTAGAAACAATCCTTCTCCTTGACATCCTTCGCGGCTTCCTGCGCTGCGCCGGAAATGAGAAAGACGCCAAACACCAGACCCGCAACTCCCATAGCTATTAAGACTGCCTTTTTCATATCGCCTCCCTGCATGTTTTAAGGAATTGGCCATTCATGGGACATCGTTTTCAATAGACAGTCAACAATCGTGCCGAAGTGCGGTCGGGAGCGAATTTTTAATGGATTCAAACAGCGACGGTTTCGAAAATCAGTTCGAACCCTTTCTTGACGTCATCCAGACGAGATCCACAATTTAATATTTTCAACAGGTTCTGGTTGCGGGATCACCTCCGGAAGGACGGCACTTGAATGTGTTCCAAGACGAACCAACTGGCGCATATCGAGTTTCTGTGGATATTGCAGGATTGTCGGCGGTGCGACATGGATCGAGTCGATGGGAACCAAATCTCCCGGATGCAAAAAAACGGGTGCAAAACACACCGTCTTTCGCTAATATAGCTTGTCATTGCACATCTCCCTTTTGAATCATGACATTTGGCATCGCCACCCCCGACGAGGAACCGGCTGATGACCGCAACGCCGCGCTTTACGCCCGAAAAGCACTCACAGATCATCCTCAACAGCATCGCCGACGGGGTCTTCACCGTGGACCTGGATTTCCAGATCACCTTTTTCAACTCGGCCGCGGAAAAGATCACCGGCTTCCATCGTGAGTCGGCACTGGGCCGACGTTGCGACACGGTGATGCAATCCAACATCTGCCACAATGGGTGCGTGTTGCGAAAAGCCATCGAATCGCGAACCCCGGTTCAAAACGCACCCGTCTATATTCGGCGGGCGGACGACCAGATCATCCCCATTCATGTCCAGACCAATTTTCTGGAGGATTCGCAGGGGAATCTATTCGGCGGGGTCGAAACGTTCTGGGATTTGTCGGAGGTGACGCGGTTGAGGAAAGCGCTGTCCAGGCGCCGGTCGCTGAATGACATCGTCAGCAAAAATGTAAAAATGCAGCAGATCTTCTCCGTTCTGCCGCGCATCGCGGCGAGCCACAGCACCGTGCTGATCGTGGGCGACAGCGGCACCGGCAAAGAACTCATCGCTCGCGCCATTCATGCCCACAGCCGCCACCGGCGGGGACCCTTTGTGGCCGTCAATTGCGGCGGCATGCCTGAAACGCTCTGCGAATCCGAATTGTTCGGCTACTGCGCCGGTGCCTTCACGGACGCCAAAAAGGATAAGCCCGGGCGGTTCGCCATTGCTCAGAACGGCACCATTTTCCTGGATGAAATCGGCGACATTCCCAGGGCGATCCAGACCCGTCTGCTGCGGGTGCTTCAGGACAAGTCCTATGAACCTTTGGGTGCCACCGGGCCGCAACCGACCAATGCCCGCGTCATCGCCGCGACCAATCGGAATATCGATTCGCTCGTGGAAAAAGGCATCTTCCGGGAGGATCTCTTCTTTCGCCTCAACGTGATCCGATTACGCCTGCCGCCCCTGTGTGAGCGTAAGGAAGACATTCCGTTGCTGGTGTATCACTTCATCAATCACCTCAACGTGCTGGAGAATCATCAGATTGCCGGGGTCACCCGGGAAGCCATGGCGGCCCTCATGCTCTACGACTGGCCGGGAAATGTACGGGAACTGGAAAATGCCATGGAGCACGCCATGGTCTTGTGCACGGGAGATATGATCGGATTGGAGCATCTGCCGGACCACTTGATACAACCATTGCAGCACCGGCAGGCCAGGGACTTGAGCGGCCTGACCCTCAGGGAGGCCGAAAAGCGGATCGTCGAACAAGCGCTCCAACGCAACCAATGGCGCAAAATGGCCACGGCACGGGAACTGGGCATCGACAAGAACACGCTACGCAGGAAAATCCTCCGTTTGGAAATTCAACCGCCCGCTGCCGGACGCCGATCAGACCGCTGATCCTTCCTCGATCTTAAAACACATATTTTGCCACCAGATAGACCTGCCAGGCGATGACGGCCGAGAAAATCACCGTAAACAGGCTCAGAAACGAGCGCACGCGGATATTCAAACCGCGCAACCGATAGTAGTTGAGCAGCAGCACGATGGTGACGGCGGCCGCCGTGAGCGAATATTTCACCACCACGAAATAGACCGACCCGGCTTTGAGAAAATAGTCCATGATCGGGTTGAGTTCGATGGCGCCATGGGACACCAAAAAAAGGGTCATGACCGCGTCGCCGAGGCTCAGCAACAGGATAACGGCGGCCGCGATCAACAGGGGCTTGGGGTATTGATCGAGCAGGACCACCTTGCGCCGATCCTCCGAGCGCCGCAAATCGCGCCGTCGGCCGAATTTCATGCCCGTGAATTGTTTCTGTGGTCTGCGTCGGTCCGTATGCGACCGTCGTTCCACAAAAGGCATTGATTCGATGGCATCGGGCATGGCGGCGTCCTATCGGATGGGGACAAGTCCTGCTTTGACAATCCTCGTTCATGGCAGCGGCCTGCATCTCCTGCTCAACCCCCGGCACCCATACCAGAGGCGCCCGGGGGCATTCCCTGATGAAAAAAAAGGAAGCAAGATGCCGCAGGCCGTCTTCGTGACAAAAAGAAATGCATCAAGAAGTATGCCACCCACATCTTGTTGTTTTCATTGATGCCGCACACAACATGGCCGAACAGACGCGTGTGATTTATTACCCATGAGGAAATAATTTACACACCTTCAATGCGTCGTTGGCCCCAATGTAGCTGGCCGGCATGACCGCTGCCGGTCCGTCCCCTGGTCGCGTTGGACACGCGCTGAAATGGATCTTATCACTCGTGCCGCAGGGCGTCGATGGGATTGAGGCTGGCGGCCCGCAGAGCCGGAAAGTAGCCAAACAACACGCCGATGGCGGCGGAGAAGGCAAAAGAGAGCAGGTTGATTCCGGGACTGAACAGGTAAGGGATGTTCATCAACCCTGCGAGAAAAATGGAAGCGGTCGTGGCGAGCACGATGCCGACCAGGCCACCGAGACTCGACAGGACCACCGCTTCGATGAGAAACTGCAGCAGCACCTCCCTCTCCATGGCGCCGATGGCCAGGCGGATGCCGATTTCACGGGTGCGCTCGGTGACCGATACCAGCATGATGTTCATGATGCCGATGCCGCCCACCAGCAGGCTCACCGCGGCCACGGCGCCGAGCAGCATGGTCAGAATCCTGGTGGTGCTGGTGAGGGTTTCAGCGATCTGGCGGGTGTCCATGACGCGGAAGTCATCCTCCTCTATGTCGCCGATGTTGCGCCGTTCGCGCAACAACAGGATGAGCTGAGCCTTGGCGGCGTCGATGGCGGCATTGTCCCGCACCGACACCATGATCCGGTTGATGTCCTGGCTTCCGCTGAGGCGGCGCTGCACGGTGCGCAAGGGCATCACCACACAATCGTCCTGATCCTGGCCCATGGCCGACTGCCCCTTGGTTTTGAGCAGGCCGATCACCTCGCAGGCGAATTGTTTGATCCGGATGTCGCTGCCCACCGGATTCTGGCCGCCGAACAGCTTTTCACGCACGGTTTCGCCGATCACGCACACCGCCTTGCCGGCCCGCTCCTCGGTTTCGCTGAAGTCCCGGCCCGCCGCCAGTTCCCAGTTACCGGCCGGAAAATAGTCGTTGCTGGTGCCGTACACGACGGTGGACCAGTTGTTGGCCTGGTACACGGCGGTCACACTCTTGGTCACCATGGGCGCGACATGCTCGGCGGGGGTGATCTGCTCGCGGATGGCCTCCAGGTCCAAGCGTTTGAAGTTGGGGGCGCCCGAGCCGCCCGGTCCGAAACGCTGGCCCGGGATCACCATGAGCAGGTTGCTGCCCATGCTGGAGATCTGGTCGGAAACGGATTTTGTGGCGCCGTTGCCCAGGGTGACCATGGTGATCACGGCGGCCACGCCGATGACGATACCGAGAATGGTGAGAAAAGAGCGCATCAGGTTTCGCCGGATGGCGCGCAGCGCCAGGAACAGCGTATTCCATACCATCAGGTGTCCTCCCCCTTGCGCCGGTCGCTCTCCACCCGGCCGTCGACGAAGCGGATCACGCGCTTGGCATAGTCAGCAATATCAGGCTCGTGGGTGACCATGAGCACGGTGATGCCTTGATCACGGTTGAATGCCGTGATCAGCTCCATGATCTCCTGACTGGTGCGGGTGTCGAGATTGCCGGTGGGCTCATCGGCCAGCAGCACGTCGGGCCGGGTGACGATGGCGCGGGCGATGGCCACCCGCTGCTGCTGGCCGCCGGACAACTCGGCCTGGGTGTGGTGTTCCCAGCCCAGCAACCCCACCTGCTGAAGGGCGAGACGCGCCGCCTCATGGCGGGCGGCGGCCGGCTCGCGGCGGTAGATCAGCGGCAGCTCGACGTTCTCCAGGGCCGTGGTGCGCGACAACAGGTTGAACCCCTGGAAGACGAACCCGAGATAATAGCGCCTCAGAATGGCGCGTTGGTTGCGCGACAGTCGTTCCACGTGCACCCCCTGAAATTCATAACTGCCGCTGGTGGGGGTGTCGAGGCAGCCGAGAATGTTCATAGCCGTTGATTTTCCGGAACCGCTGGGCCCCATGATGGCGACGAATTCGCCGGCCTCGATGGCCAGATCGATCCCTTCGAGCGCCTTGAAGGCGGCCGGGCCACGGCCGTAAGTCTTGGAGATACCGGACAAACGGATCAGAGGGGCCGCACTCATTTCGAACTCCCCAGCGTCTCGGTGATGACCGGCATGCCGGCCTGCAGCGATCCGCCCGTGATCTCGGTCAGCCGGCCGTTGGTGGCGCCGGTCTGAACCTCGATCGCCACTGGCCGCCCCTCTTTGAGCACCCACACCCGCGGCCTGCCGTTGGGAGCCTTGGTCTGGGCCTTGGGTGTCTGCCGCGGCGGCCTTGGCATCAGCGCGCCGACCACGCCGCGGCTCGATTTCTTCGCACCCGCACCGCTTTCGGGCGGTGAGAAACGTAATGCGGCGTTGGGTACCAGCAAGACGTTTTCCCGCGTCAAGGTCGTGATTTCGGCAGTGCCTGTCATGCCCGGCCGCAACGAGAGATCGGCGTTGTCCACCGACAGCACGGTGAGATAGGAGATCACGCCGTCCTTTTCCTGGGATCCGAAACTGACCCGGGTGATCACCGCGTCGAAGCTGCGCCCCGGCCAGGCATCGACGGTGAAGACGGCCTTCTGACCGGCCTGGACCTGCCCCACGTCGGCCTCGTCCACATCCACCTGCAGTTCCATCTTCGCCAGGTCCTCGGCCAGGGTGAAGAGCACCGGCGCCTGGAACGAAGCGGCCACGGTCTGGCCCGGTTCCACTTCCCGGGCAAGGACCACGCCGTTGATGGGAGAGCGAATGCTGGCCTTCTGGAGATTGGTTTCGTCCGATTGTAGATTGGCCCGTGCCTGGGACACGCTCGCCCGGGCGCTGGCCGCATTGGCCTGGGCCCGTTTGAGATTGGCCTCGGCGGTGTCCATTTCGCTCTTGGACGGCACCTTGCCGCCCGAAAGCGCCGAAACCTGACGGAAACGCGCCAGAGCAGCGTCTGTTTCGGCTACCGTGGCCTCGGCCTGCAACACCTGCGCCTCGGCCGCGTTCAGATTGGCATGCGATTTGGCGACCGCATCCTGCAGCTTGGACAGGTCCAGGCGGGCCAATATCTGCTCCTTAGCCACCCGGTCATTGACGTCCACGAAGACCTGCTCGATGATGCCGGACAGCTCGCTGCCCACATCCACCTGATTGGTCGGCTGCAGGTTGCCGGTGGCCGACACCTTGACCACCAGGTTGCCGATGGCGGCCGGCTCGCTCTTGTAGCGCGTTTCGATCGACTGCTCTCCGGAACGCAAGAAGAAAAGAAAGATGCTCGCGATCATGATCAAAATGGTAGCCAGCCCGAACCAGAGGCGCTTGGTACGCCCGGCGGCATGGCGATCGACAAGGTGTTGCAGGTCGGGGTTCGGTCTGTTTAGAGAAGCATGGGAATCGTTCATGGTATGTCCTTGCCGTCTTCAGGAGAATTGCCGGGCGGCGACCAGCCGCCGCCCAGAGCCTTGTATAAGCGGATCAGCGCCAGCAGGCCGTCGGCGCGGGTATTGGCGAGGTTGTCCGACACGGACAGCACTGTACGTTCGGTGTTGAGCACGGACTGGAAATCGATCAATCCGGCACTGTAGTTCTGCCGCGCTAGTTCGGCCGCATTTTCGGCGGATGCAACGGCGGATGCCAGCGCCCGGGTGCGTTCATCATTGCGGGCGATGGCCACCAGCGCGTTTTCCACCTCCTGCAGGGCCGTGAGCACCGCTTGTTCATAAGCCACCAGCGCCTGCTCGCGCACGGCGTTCTGGATGCGCACCTGGTTGCGCAGGCGCCCGGCGCTGAACACCGGGGCGGTGATGCCGGCCAGCAGGGAAGCCGTGGCGGCCCCGCGATTGCCCAGCGCGCTGAGTTCCAGCGCCTCGACGCCGATGGATCCCGAGATTTTGAACGCCGGATAGCGCGCGGCTTCGGCCACGCCCACGCGGGCCGTTTCAGCCGCCAGTTTGCGCTCGGCGACGCGCACATCGGGACGTTGACGCAAGGTGTCGGCCGGGATGCCCACGGCGATCCGCTCGGGGGCGGCAGGCAGAGGTGCGGGATCGGCCAGTCGCCCATGCAGGGTTCCCGGGGGGTAGCCCAGAAGAATATCCAGGCGGTGTTCGGCCTCGGCCAGGCTGATCTCCAGGCTGGGGATCTGGGACCGCGTCTGTTCAAGATTGGTGCGCGCCTGTTCGACGTCCTGCAGGCCGACGAGTCCGGCCTGGTAACGCCACAAGGTGATTTGCAAGGTTTCGCTTTGGCTGGCCAGGTTGTCCCGGGCGATGCCGAGCCGGGTCTGCAGGGCGCGAACCTCCACATAATTCAAGGCCGTTTCCGCCGCCAGGGAAACCCGGGCGTCGTGAAGGTTCTCCACGGATGCCGCCAAATCGGCATCGGCAGCCTCGACGCCCCGGCGCACCCCGCCGAAGACATCCAATTCCCAGGTGGCATCGAACCCCGCGCTGTAGAGACTGCGCGTGTCGCCGCTGCCGGTCTCCTCGCTCGAACGACTGCGCCGGGCGGTGCCGGAAGCGGTCACGCTGGGATATCGGTCCGATGCGGCCACCGCACGGCGGGCCCGGGACTCACGCAGGCGGGCCTGGGCGTTGCGCAGATCGGGTGCGGCCTGCAAGGCTTCATCCACCAAGGCGGACAGCAGGGGATCGTTGAGTCCCTGCCACCAGTGGCTCAATGCCTCCGTACCGGCGGCATGCGTCACCGGATGGGCGGCCGGATCGACCCGCTGCCAGACGGCCGGCACTTCGAGTTCGGGGGGCACGTAATCCGGGCCGACGGTCATGCACGCCGTCAAGAGCACGCAGGCCAGCAGAATCAACAGGTGGTAAGGACGCAATGCATTCATACGGAAGAGTCTCTGGGTCTCCGGGTTGTGTGATCCGATGAAACGAACCTTTTACACCCCCATTTGTAAAATAAAAAGGGTTCTCGTGTTCGACGGTCCGGGCGTCGCCATCTGTTGCAACGTCGCTTGACACCTTTGGACGACAGCAGGGGCAAAATAGTTTACGATGTAATGTAGAAAATTCTTGGATGGGTGGGCATGCGAGCCCCTCGTCGTTGACACAGCCGTATTCAGGGCCGTCGAATGCCGAGTTTCCTCATGCGGCTCCGGAGGGTGCTGGGATTGATGCCAAGGACCCTGGCGGCGCCCCGCGGCCCCTCGATTCTCCACCCTGTCTCCTGCAGGGTCTGGACGATGAAATCCCGCTCCACGTCGACGAGGGACTTCGGCTGCGGGGCATCGGGTTCTTTGCACGTGTCGGTAAGATCCGAGGCAATGGTGGTGACGTCGAGGGGCTCGGCCAGCCGCAGCTCGGGGCCGTTGCTCACGATGACCGCCCTTTCAATGACATTGATCAACTCGCGTACATTGCCGGGCCAATCGTAGGCTTCGAGCGCTTTCATGGTATCCGGCGGAATGTCTTCGACGCACTTGCCAAAGCGTTTGCTGAATTTATCGGTGAAAAACTTCGCCAGCAAGGGGATATCCTCCCGTCGCTGCCGGAGCGGCGGGAGGGTCACGGGAAAGGCGTTGAGTCGATATAAAAGGTCCTTTCTGAACCGGCCCTGATGGACCTCTTCCTCGAGGTTTTGATTGGTGGCGGCGATCACCCGGACGTCCACCTTGACGGTGCGCGGGCTGCCCAAACGCTCGAATTCTCCGTCTTCGAGAATCCTGAGGAGCTTAGTCTGCTGTTCGAGGGGTAATTCGCCGATCTCATCGAGAAAAATCGTGCCGCCGTGGGCCAGTTCGAATCGGCCGATCTGCCTGGCGGTGGCGCCGGTGAAGGCGCCTTTTTCCCTGCCGAAGAGTTCGCTTTCGATGAGGTTCGCAGGCAGGCCGGCGCAGGTCACGTTCACGAAAGGCTTATGCCGGCGGTCGCTCTCCGCGTGCAGCAAGTGAGCGAATACCCCCTTGCCGGTCCCCGTCTCACCCACAAGAATCACGGTGGTGCTCGTACGTGCGACCTGACGGATCCGGTGCATGGCGTATTTAATAGGATCACTCGTGCCGATGATCTCTCCATGTCCCTCTTTCAGTTTGATCTCACCACGGAGGTAGATGTTCTCGGCTTCCAGTTTCTCCTTTAACGACTTGATCGTGTTGAAGGCTTTGCGGAGCTCTTTTTCAGCCGCATTGCGTGCTTTGACTTCCTTCCCCAATTGCACCATTTTGTGCTCGAGCTTATTCACCAGCCGTTCGTTATAGAGCTTGAGCATCTCGTCTTCCTGGAGGGGTTCAATTGGCAACGCCTTGTCGCGGCGCTGGGCAACGGCCATGACATCGCGGATTTCCGCCATCAAGGCATCCGGTTCGCATGGTTTTACGATGAAACGATCCGCACCGAGCTTGAAGGCAAGGGCCTCGTCCTTGGCGCTGGTATAGGTGGCGGTATAAATGATGATGGGAATGTGGCGCAGGGACTCGTCGGTCTTGATGTGCCGGCACAACTGAAAGCCATCCATGACCGGCATGAGGATATCGCTGATGATCAGATCTATCCGGCCGTCCGCAAGCCGTTCGAGGGCCTCGGCACCGTTCGCAGCCGGCCGCACCTCATAACCGCTGCCCTTGAGCAGCTGATCCAAAAAATAGAGGTTGTGTTCATTGTCATCCACGATAAGGACGTTCATCGTGTTTCTCCGCTGTCCGCTCCAACACCGGTCAAAAAAACCGCCGGATCTCCTCGGCGAATGTATCCGGGTTGATCGGCTTCTCGATATAGCCCGTGGCCCCGCCGGCCAAAATGCGTTCCCGGTCCCCTACCATGGCATAGGAGGTCACCGCGATAATGGGCACACCAACGAGTTCCCGATACCGCTTGAGCTCGGCCATCACGGCATAGCCGTCCATTTCAGGAAGCTGGATATCGAGCAGTATGGCCCTGGGCTTGTGGTGCAGCGCCAACTGAATACCGTCGAGGCCGTTGCGCGACCCGAGAATCGCAAAGCCGTTCTTTTCGAGCAAAAAAGTCATCAGGTATAAATTCTGTTCGTTGTCTTCGATGATCAGCAGCACGTCGCTCATGACCCTTCTCCTGAATTCAAAGGAAAGTGAACGGTAAACATGCTGCCTTGCCCCAAGCGGCTTTGCACTTCGATGACACCGCCCATCATCTCGACAAGCTTCTTGGAGATAGAGAGTCCCAGGCCGGTACCTTCGTATTTGCGGCCCAGCCGGACATCGATCTGGTGGAAGGGCTCGAAAATGCGCTGCAGGTGTTCGGGTGCGATACCGATACCCGTATCGGAAACCAACAGGCGGCAATGCCCGTTTTCGATGCGGCACGACACGTCCACGCTGCCCCTATCCGTGAACTTGACGGCATTGTTGAGGAGGTTGAGGATGACCTGTTCCAGACGACGCTGGTCCGTGGTTGCGGTGGCCACATCGTCTGCGATGGCCAGATTCAAATCGATGCCTTTTTTAACGGCCGCCGGTGTGACCAGTCGGACCGTCTTTTCAATTGAATCCCTCAATCCGAAAGAAGAGATCGAAAGCGCGAACTGGCCCGCCTCGATCTTGGAAATATCCAGCACGTCGTTGATCAGCGCCAGAAGGTGCCTGGCGCTGCCCTGTACCATGCCCATCTGTTTTTGCTGCTCGGGATTCAGAGGCCCTGCCAACCCCTGCAGCAAAATGCCGGTAAAGCCGATGATCGAGTTGAGCGGCGTGCGCAATTCGTGGGACATAATTGCCAGAAAGGTGGACTTGATCCGGTCGGCGGCCTGGGCTTTTTCCACCGCAGCGGCCAGTTCGGCGGTCCGCTGGACGATGCGCTGTTCCATCTCCAGGTTGATCTGCCTCAACTCCCGGGTGCGGGCATTCACCTGACGCTTTAAAAGGACACCTCCGGCCAGGCTCATCAAGAGGATAGCGCCCAAAACCCAGCCGAGTGTCGCAACCCATGCCGGCAACTCGTACTTGACATCCTCGGCGATCCATCGCTTCAGAGACCCATAATAGACCGATTGGGTGTTGCTTTTCATGTTTACAAGATGATCGTCAATGGCGTCCAGCAGGTGTTGGGGGACGGATTGTGATGCCGCGAAGAACAAATTGGAGGGGTGAAACACCACCGTGGTATCCTCCAAGCCATATTTTTGGGCGTGCATCAGTCCATAAAAACGGTTGGTAATGGCCGCATCGCATTGACGCGCGGCGACCATTGCGAATATGGTTTTATAGTCCGGCACCGGGGTGATGGTCGCATGGATCCCGAATCCCGCAGTGAGTCGGACGAAGGCGGCTTCCTGAACCGAGTGGTCTAAAACGGCAATTCGTTTTCCATTGAGGTCCAGGATCGATCGGATGCCGCTGCCCTTGGGGGCGTAAACCTGAAACCAGGAGGAGAGGACCGGCTGCTTGTGAAACGCATATATACGGGCCCGATCGGCGGTATAGGCCACATCGGGCATCAGATCGATGCCGCCTTTGGCCAGAAGGTCCAATCCTTCGGTCCATGTACCGATCACATAGCGAAGCGTCCAGTCTTCGCGCTCGGCGATGTGCTCGATGATGTCGATGAAGATGCCGGCGGGTTCGCCGGATTCCGAAACAAACACCTTGGGCGCATTTTCATACACGCCGACGGTCACCACCGGGTTGTCGGCCTTCGCCGATGACATCCCGGGGAAAAGCAGCATCAATATGAGAAATGACCGTATGGGCGATAGCCGGACGCGATGATCCGCGAGTTCAAAAAATGTCATCACACGGCTCCTGGTGAATGAAAGCCATGACGGGTCAAGCTGCTGGTCGTTTGGACGGACACGAAATATTGACGACACCGTAAGAAGTCCAATATCTGCGTTGCGCTCATTCCGTCGTCCTTGCGGCGTACCACAAGTTCGCCTCAGGACACGGGATTTCGCGCGCCTTGATCTTGAACTTCTTACGGCGCCGTCCGGCAACGACTTTTTACAAGTCCATCAAATATTACCACAAGTGATTTCAAAAATCGGATTTTTGAGATGGTTTGTAGTATGATCTTAAAAATTCATCAACATCCAACAGCTGATTACAACATCCCGGCACTGAAACGATTTGCCGGAAATTAGCTTATCAAGGAAATTGATGGCTATGTAAAACGTCGTTGTCGGACGGCGCCGTCAAAATTGAACGAGTGCCGATTGGGCTGCATATCAATGAAAAGATCACGAAACTGGATGTGGCGCGAGGGACTTGCCCTGGTCGCGGCAGCCGTCGTTCTCCTGTCGCCGGCACTGTGCCGGGCCAGCGAACCGGGGGGACAGGCCGCCGGCCAGGATGGCGCGAATGAAGTCGTCGAGGACCCGGCGTTCGCTGCGTGGTTGGCGGAGCTCCGCCAGGAGGCGCGAGGGAAAGGCATCTCCGAAGCCACGCTGAATGCGGCACTACGGGATATCGTACCGTTGGCCAAGGTGATCGAACTCGATCGCCGTCAGCCGGAATTCACCCAGACCTTCTGGGACTATCTGGAGCTGCGCGTCAGCGATGAGCGTGCGAAACTGGGACGCCGGCTGCTGGCCAGGCATCGCGCCCTGCTGAATCGAATCCAGGCCCATTATGGCGTGCCATCGCGCTATCTGGTGGCTTTCTGGGGCCTGGAGACCAACTTCGGCGCCCATATGGGCAGCTTCCCGGTGATCCAAACCCTGGCGACCCTGGCCTATGACCATCGACGCAGCCAATTTTTCCGGACCCAACTCCTGGATGCCCTGCGTATTATCGATCAAGGCCACATCCTGCCCGATGCGATGACCGGCTCATGGGCAGGTGCCATGGGGCACATGCAATTCATGCCGGCCACGTTCAATCGACACGCCGTGGATGATAACGGCGACGGCCGTATAGACATCTGGGGCAGCCTGCCAGATGCCTTTGCCTCGGCAGCCAACTATCTCTCCGATATGGGCTGGCGACCGGGCCAGACGTGGGGCCGCGAGGTGCGCCTGCCCGAGAACTTCGACCTGACGCTGGCAACGATGGAAAAAACAAAGGGCGTGGAAGAGTGGTCGGCTTTGGGTGTGCGGCGCGCCGACGGCGGCGCTTTGCCCAGGCGAGATATGGACGGTGCCATCGTGCTGCCCCAGGGCCGCAAAGGTCCGGCCTTTCTGGTCTACGACAACTTCCGGGTCATGCTGCGGTGGAACCGATCCATCAACTACGCCCTGTCCGTGGGCCATCTGGCGGACCGCATCGTCGGAATGCCGCCGCTTTCGACCGGCCGGGATGCGGCGCACGCGCCGCTGGCATACCAGGAGATCAAAGAGATACAGCAGCTTCTCAACCGCCTCGGATTCGATGCCGGCGCGGCGGACGGCTTGCCGGGCCCCCGGACGCGCGCCGCCATCCGCGACTTTCAACGGGCCCATGGCTTGCCGCCGGACGGCTATCCGGCGCCAGAGCTGCTCCGGGATCTTCGGCTCCAGGCACCGCCTCCCCCTCGTGAAGGGTAAAGAAAATACACAGGCCTGCACGCACACCGTGCCATATCCATTGACTCGTCCAATCAAATCGACATCAAGGAGGTTTTAGAATGATGGAAAAATCAATTGCAAAGGAAGTATTGAATCCACCCGGCTGGAAAAAACCACGCGGCTACGCCAACCTGGTCAAGACCACCGGGGGGACGACGCTGTTTGCCGCGGGACAGGGCGCGTTCGACGCCCAGGGCCATCTGGTCGGCGAGGGTGATATCTGCCTGCAATACGACCAGATATTCAAAAACGTGCAAGAGGTCCTGGCGCTTGGGGGCGCCCAAATGACCGACATTGTGAGAATGACAATCTATTGCACCGACCGTGATGCATTTTTCGCCAGAGGAAAGGAGTGCGGCCAAATTTTTAAAAAGTACTTTGGCGATTACTGCCCGGCCAGTACTTTTGTGGAGATCAACAAGCTGTTTGTCGACGGCAT
Organism: Desulfatitalea tepidiphila; assembly: GCF_001293685.1. NCBI lineage: Bacteria > Pseudomonadati > Thermodesulfobacteriota > Desulfobacteria > Desulfobacterales > Desulfosarcinaceae > Desulfatitalea > Desulfatitalea tepidiphila. The sequence goes on from NZ_BCAG01000006.1 coordinate 583,240, forward strand.
GCTGCTCGAAATCGAGGCGACGGCGGTCATCGGATAATCAGGCCGGTCGGGGACCCGGAATGCGGCGCGCCCTGCGTCCGGGAGCTCCGATGGTTCGAGAGCTCTTTTCGGCTCCGGCCTCACTATTTACTGAAAATGGATTGAGTCGAGGACGCGTGAATAGATCCGGACGATATGATGTTACCATTCGCAGGCTCATCGATCTGATCATGAAAATGACGCCGGATGAGCGCGGCCTGCTGCTCACAGAGGCGGAGCGCATCAAAACTAAACTGCGGGCCACCCGCAGAAATTGCTGCGTGCCGATTCTGCTGCATTATGCCGGAGAAGCACATCCCGCCACCGTGACAAACCTGAGTTTTACGGGCGCATTCGTGGAATGCTACATTCCGGTGAAAATCGGAGATGCGGTCACCGTTGACTTCAAAAACATCGACGGTTGTTCCGATCTGAAATTAGATGCCCGCATCATTCACGCAAACACATGGGGAATTGGCATCCGTTACAACACCGTGCGTTCCAAGGCGGCGCGTTTTCTGCAAAGATGCTTGGACGAATTTAGGTAGTCTGTTTTTGATCACCCCGAGCCGGGCTTAAATGGCTTTCATTCAGACTACTGTTGATGCGTCGCCGTTCGGATTCGTCCCACCGCCCATACGCATGAGCCGAATCGGTCAGGCACCCGCCAACATCGATCGGCTGTCCCGCCCCATTTTGAGCAGGCTGACGATCAGCACCGTGAATTCGAGGCGTCCGAGAAACATGGCGAAAATTTCGGCCCACAGGGCGGCGTCCGGCATTCCAGCGGACGTCACGCCCACGGAAAGGCCCACCGTTCCGAGGGCCGAAGCGAACTCGAAGAGCGCGTCGCCCAGATCGTGCCCGCAAGCGCACAGGACCATGACGCCCAGCAGGTAGGTGACCAGGTAGAGAAATACGAAAACCGCCACCTGGCGCACCCTGGCGTCATCCACCGCCACCCGATGGGTGCCCTCCTGAATCGAACAATCGATGACGGCGGTGCGCGGGAGAAGGGAGCGCCTGATTTCCCATACGAACAGCTTGCAAAAGAGATAGAACCGGAACTGCTTGATGCCGCCGGCCGTGGAGCAGGTCCCACCGCCGATCAGCATCAGCAGGATCAACAGGAATAGGCCGACGGCGTTCCAATGCATGCCGCTCACGGTGGAAAATCCGGTGGTGGTCAGAGCGGCCACAGTTTCGAAAACAGCGACCCGGAGCGCTTTTCCAGATTCAGGCCCGAGCTGGGACTCGGGCTGGAACCCAAGCTGAGAATAGACCTCCTGGCTTGTCAGCAGGAACAGGACGGCCGTGGCCAGGGGAATGAGGATCACCATCAGGCGGACTTCACCATTTTTCGCGACGAAACCGAACTTGCCGCGCCAGAGAAACCAGGCGGTCACGAAGCTCAGGTTTCCGAGCAGCATGAGCGGCAGGCTGACCGCCTCTATGACAGGTGAATCCCAGTGGCCGATGCTCTCCGCGCGCGTCGAAAACCCGCCCGTCGACACCGCGGCAAAGGCATGGTTGAGGGCATCGAAGGCCGACATGCCGGCCCACCAGTAGGCCAGCGTTCCGGCCAGCGCATAAACCGTATAGATGGTCATAACCAGGCGGGCGGATCGGCGCACTTCGGGGACGAGTTGCTCGCTTCGTCCTTCGGCGCTGGAGAGGCCCACGCCGGTAGGGCCCACGATGGCCGACATCATGATGATGGCCAGTCCCGCGCCGCCGGCCCATTGCATCACGCTGCGCCACAGCAGGATCATGGGGCTGGCGCGGGTCACGTCCACGACCGTCAGCCCCGTGGTGGTCCATCCGCTCATCGACTCGAAAAGGGCCCTGGAGAAGGTCAGCTCCGAAAGCATGACAAATGGCCACGCCGAAAAACCAATGACGGTCATCCAGCTCAAGAGAACGATGATGCCGCCCTCTTGAATCGACAGGGAGACGTCTGCCGCGGGGCGGAAGATGCGCCATAAGCCAGCCCCCAAAAGGGCGCATGCGGCGGCCGGAAAAAGGAACGCCGGTGCCTGGGCGGCCTGATCCGGATGCACGGCCAGGACCAGAAGCGGCGTCACCATCAACCCCCCGGCCATCAGAAGGATCACGCCCACGGATGAAAGAATCGCCGCGTATTGACCTTTGAGATATGCTTTTTCCCGCAACACCTATCCCCTATTTGCGATCCCCCATGAGCACCTCGATCACGGTGTCATGGTTTTCAGGCAGGGTGATCAGCACCAGGCGGTCGCCGGCCAGTAACTGGGTGCCCCCCCGGGGGACGATCGGCCGATCGTCCCGAATGGCGACGGCAACCAGGGCATCGTCCGGCAGGACGATGTCCTTCAAAAACTTTCCAGCCACCGGGGCATCGCGGTCGAGCACCATCTCCGTCACATTGACCCGGCCTTGGCCGACCGGCAGCAGAGTGATGATCTGCTCCAGAGATGCCCGCTCTTCGATCAACCGGCTGACGATCTGGGTGGTCGAAAAGGCGGAAACCCCCAACTTCTCGAAAATCGGCTCGTTGTCCGGATCATTGGCCAGGGCGATGGCCCGGGGCACACCGAACTGCATGGCGGCCAACTGGCAAATCACCAGATTGTCTTGATCATAGGGGGTGATGGCGAACACCACGTCGGCTTCCCTGGCACCGGCCTCCTTGAGGATCATGGCATCGCTGCCGTCACCGCAAATGACCAGCGCGGAAAGCTTCCGGGCCAATTGAACGCACTCCGCCGGGTTCCGGTTGATGACAACCACTTCATACCCCTTGGCCTTGAAATGACGGCATAGGAAATAGAGCGTCTTGCCGGCACCGACGATGAGAACCTTCATGGCAGCCCCTCTTCCGGTACTGCCCCACCGCCGGCCACGCTGCCGACCAACGCCGCGGCGACCAGTGCTGTCGGGCAGACGGTCTCAATGCCATGCTGTTTGTAAATCTGCTCCCGACGGGGATCGAAAACCCTGGCCAACACATGGGCGACGTGGAACAGTTTGCCGGCGATCTGGGCCACCATCAAGTTGACATTGTCCTCCCGCGCTGTGGCCAGCAAGACATCGGCCTCGTCCAGCTTGGCCTCCCGAAGCACCGCCAATTCGGTCGCATCCCCCACGACGCGAAAACCACTGAAATCGGATGACAGATCGCCGAACGTCTCTTCGTTCGAGTCGATCACCACGACCGAATGCCCCGCGCGGCTCAGGTGGTTGGCCAGGTAGGACCCCAGGCGACCACACCCGACGATCACGATATAAAGGCTCTCCTTCATGTCCACCACTGTCCTGCAAATGGTCAAAAAAACGTGCGACGAAAATAGGGGTGCAATATGGAAATGAATGATGAATATATCATATTTGAATTGGACCGGACCTTATTTCAAGGTCTTTTTTTTTCAGTGCCCTCCGACCCCGGATTCGGCCGGCAGCGAACAAACCCCAGGATCGTTCAGGCATTGACGCACGGCAAGCGTTTTGGCATAGTCTCCGCTCGGTAAAATCGAGCTCATTCCTGGAAAACGGAGACCATGAAGACCTTATCCATCCTGTTCGGACCCATGAAAGTCCCTTTCTTGCTGCTGACACCGGTCTGCGTGATCCTGGGCGCGGCGACCGCCTATTACACCCAAGGCGCTTTTCGCGTGGCGTGGTTCCTGATGGCCCTGGCCGGCGGACTCTTTGCCCATATCAGTGTCAACGCCCTCAACGAATACGAGGATTTCAAGTCCGGCCTCGACTTGCAAACCACCCGCACCCCCTTTTCGGGAGGCAGCGGGACCCTGCCGGCAAACCCTGGCAAAGCCGGGTGGGCGGCAGCCACGGGCTTTATCACGCTGGCCCTGACCGTCGCGGTCGGAATCTACTTTCTCCTGGCGAGGGGGACCGGATTGCTCTTGGTCGGTATTCCCGGGGTGCTGGCCGTCTATCTTTACACCCGTTGGCTGACGCGCGACCCGCTATTGTGCCTGCTGGCCCCGGGAATCGGGTTCGGCCCGTGCATGGTCATGGGCGTCGATTTTGTTCTGACAGGCACCTACGGCAGGGTAGCCCTGGCCGCGTCCCTGGCCCCATTCTTCCTGGTGAGCAACCTGCTGGTGATCAACCAGTTCCCGGACCTTGAACCGGATGCGGCCGTTGGGCGACGCCATCTGATGATCGTACACGGGAAACGCGCCGGCGTCATCGTTTACGGGGCGTTTCTTGCTGGTGCCTACCTGTCGGTGGTCGTGGCCTGGCTGGCAGGGCTCTTTCCGGCGGCGGCGCTCATCTGCCTGGCCACCATTCCCCTTGCGTTGAACACCTATGCCGGCGTGTCCAGGAACAGCCATGCAGGAATAGAGGCCCTTTTGCCCTATATGACCCGAAATGTGATCATCACCCTCGTCACACCGACGCTTCTGGCCCTGGGAATCTTTTCCGACCGGCTTCTGGCAGGGTGACCTTGGTGCAACCGCCGCCAGGGCAGATCGATCCCTGGCCTCGGGCGATCATCGGGCCTTGCGCTTATCGGCGAAAAATGACACAGTCTGAATCTGTCATTTCCGTGAGCCACACGGGCTAACCCTGCAATGGAAAGGGACCCACTTTGACCGATAAATCTGATCCAATCAAGTGTTCAGACGATACTGAGCAAATCGTCATCAATCTCCCCTGTCGGCTGGTCGAACGGGTGAAACGATATGGGGATGAACATGGCAACACCATCACCGGTGTGGTCATAGAAGCGCTGGATGCTTTGTTGGGAGGACGAACGGTCAAATAACCGCATTTCCCGAATCAACACCGGCACCCATGATACTTTCAGACGATTCCCATGGGCCGTATGGAAAGTGAATTTATTTTATCATGTCAACCGTTAACGACAAATTCAACAAAGATCGCCCGGATCGGCGTAAAAATCCTCGCATTGCATTTCATGTTCCAGTCAGCGTGATGGGCATGAACCAAACGGCAAAGGTCGTCGATTTCAGTCTCAACGGTTTTTTCATTCAAATGGATGCTGCCGGACAGGTTCAAGAGGGACAGCAGATCCGTCTCGCATTGAGATTTCCCCATGAAAAAGCGAGCACGATCCTCAAGGCAAAGGTTGTTCGAACCGAGAAGAATGGGTTCGGGTGCCAATTCCTCGATTTGAATCCATCGCTCATGGATCTGTTGGAAAAGAACTTCGATATCTTCAGCGCAACACTTCCAATCTGATGAAATCCAAATCCATGCGCCTGGCAGGGAAACGAGCCGCCAGCCGATCATGGCCGCTGTACTGAACCGAATCTTATTTCAAGGCCTTGATTTTTCGAATATCCTCGGATTTTCCCAGAATGATGAGGATGTCGCTGTCTTTGATGACGAAAGACGCCGGCGGCACCAATACGAAATTTTCCGGCACGAGCTCTTTGATGGCAATGATATGGACATTGTATTTGGCCCTCAAATTCAGCTCCTTTAGATTCTTCCCGATAAAATCCCGGGGCGGGCCGGCCTGAATCAGATCGTAATCCTCTGACAAGGGAATGAAATCCAGGATATTGGGCCTCGACAGACCTCTGGAGATGCGTATGGCCATATCCCGTTCCGGATGGATGATTTGGGTCGCGCCCACACGCTTCAAAATTTTCTCATGATCTTCGTCCAATGCCTTTGCCAGGATATTCTTCACCCCGATTTCGTGCAAATAGAGGCAGATCAGGATGCTGATGCTGATTTTGGTGCCCGTGGACACGATCACGCCGTCCATGTGTTCCAACCCAAGGGACTTGAGTGCCTCCTTGTCCGTCGCATCGATCAATACCGCCTCCGTGCAATAGGCATCGATGGCCTGCACCCGGCCTTTGTCGGTGTCGATGGCCAACACCTCGTTATTGTCTTCATACAAGGCCTTGGCCGCATGGAATCCAAAATTGCCCAATCCGATCACCGCAAATCGCTTCATACGCGTGCTCCTTTTACCCGATCATCAGATTCTCTTCGGCGTGTTCGATGCCATTGACCGAACCGGTGCCCACGAGAATGTAGGAGAAGGTGAGCACGCCGACGCGTCCGACGATCATCATCACGATGATCCAGCATTTTCCCCACGTGTTGAGCGTCGGGGTCACACCCATGGACAACCCCACGGTGCCGAAGGCCGAGACTGTCTCGAAGAGAAACTTGAGGAAATCCCCCTGTCCATCATTGAGTGAAGACGGATCCACGGTGTTGCCGACGAGGATCATGAACAGAACGAAACCAATGATGCCGGTGGACATCAGGACCAGCGATACACTGCGGGTCACGGTCTCGCGGGGGATGCTTTTCTTGAAAAGGTTGACCCGCCGCTGTCGCCGCAAGCGGCTCACGGTAAAAACAGCCAGCAACGCCAGGGTGGTGGTCTTGACGCCGCCGCCGCAGGAACCGGGGGATGCACCGAAAAACATGAGAAAAATCATCATGGCCAGGGTAGCGCTTTTCAGGGAAGCGATGTCAACGGTATTGAAGCCTGCAGTTCGGCAAGTGATCGACTGAAAAAGCGGCGTCAGGATGCGATGCCCAACGGATGCACCTTCGTTTGGGCTGAATTGCTCCAAAAAGGCGATCATCAGGGCGCCGGCGACGATCAGCGACAAGGTGGTCAACAACACCGTCTTGGTTTGAATCGAGAGCCGGCATCGCTGCCGTTTGCGCATTTTGAACCAGCACTGAAGATCGTAAAGCACCGGAAAACCGATTCCGCCGACGACGATCAGCCCGCACAGGGCTGCATTGAGAAGCATGTCGCCGCTATATCGCATCATGCTGTCGGAAAACAACGCGAAACCGGCGTTGCAGAATGCCGAGATGGAATGAAACATGCCCGTGTAAGCGGCTTGCAAGAGCGGCATCTCCCGGTTCCAGTGAAGGGTCAGGATCATGCCGCCGATGATTTCCACGCCGGCCGTCAGCAGGATGATGCTCTTGATCATCTGGAATATATCGGCCCGGGGGGTGTGCGAAAACAGATCCTGCATGGCCATCCGATGGCGAATGGAGATGCTTCGGCCGATCCATTGGAAAAGCATCACGGAGATGGTCATCACTCCCAATCCACCGATTTGAATCAGCACCAAGATGACACATTGGCCGAAAACAGAGAAAAAGCCGCCGGTGTCAACGACTACAAGACCGGTCACGCAAACGGCGGAGGTGGCCGTAAAAAGGGCATCGATCCACGAGATATGACCGGTGTTCGTCGAAAACGACAGTTTCAGCAGAAGCGCCCCGATCCATATCACCAGCAAAAAACTGCCCAGGACCAACGTTGCCGGATGCATTTTGAGAACTCGACCGCGAACCGTCATAACCCTACCCTCGGATGGTGGATCATGCGCCATCGCTTCGGCGCAGTGTTGCACACGGCCTTAGCAATATGGATGCCTCTGATTTTAAAGGTTTAATATAACAATGAAATTTCTTTAAGGTGGGACTTGTAATGCGCCGATGGCGCGAAAAACATTGAATTCTGCAAGAAATCGACCTTGCAACATGCAAGGTCAATCCAACTGGTATTTTTTACGCTTGCGCCATAAGGTGGCCGGGTCGATTCCCAGGACTCTGGCCGCTTCATCGAGTGAACGGGCATGGGAGATCACCTGTTGGATGTGGACCCGCTCGATTTCCGCCAAACTCTTGAAAACGGTTTCGCTGGAAGCGGAAGGGTTGAAGTTTGCAATGTGAGGCGGCAGATCGCCGATGTTGAGCTCTGCCGTCGTGGCCATGATGACGGTCCGCTCGATGGTGTTGATCAATTCCCGGACATTGCCCGGCCAGGTATAGTTTTGCAACCGAACCATCGCCTCTTCTGAAAAGCGTTGGACCGCTTTTCCGTTCAAACGCGCGGATTGCTTCAAATAATGCTCGGCCAAAAGCGTGACATCCTCGGGTCTTTCCCGTAAAGGGGGCAAAAAAAGCTCGAGCACATTCAATCTGAAATAGAGGTCTTCTCTGAAAACCCCGTCACGGACCATCTCCTCCAGGTCCTTGTTGGTGGCGGCAATGATACGCACATCCACGGTGTGCGGCTTGGGGTCGCCGACACGTTCGAACTCCCGGTGCTGAATGAATCGAAGCAGCTTGCCCTGCACCGCCAGCGGGATTTCAGACACTTCATCGAGGAACACGGTGCCGCCTTCGGCCAGCTTGAGCTTGCCCTCCTTGTCCCGAAGCGCACCGGTAAATGCCCCTTTGACATGCCCGAACAGGTCGCTTTCCAACAGGCTCTCCTGAAGTGCAGCGCAATCGACGGTCACCAAAGGTCGGCCGGTTCTCGGGCTCCAGTCATGAATCAAACGCGCCAGCAACCCCTTGCCGGTCCCACTCTCGCCGCTGATTAAGACGATCGCTTCGGAATCTGACGCCTGCCGTGCGGTTTGCAGAATCTTTCGCATGCGCTGATTCCGGGTCAAAATGCCGCCTTCGGAAAAAATCCCCTTGAGCGTCGCGATCTCCACTTCCATGCGATGAAATCGTTTCAGCCGCTCCAGCACCAGATCGAGCTGGCCGGGAACAAAGGGTTTGGGCAGGTAATCGAAGGCCCCCATTTTCACGGCACTGACCGCTGTATCGATGGTGGCGTAGGCTGTGATCATCAACACCTGGGTCTTGATGCCGCTGGCCATGATCTCTTTGAGCACATCGAGGCCATTGCGGTCCGGCAGCTTCATGTCGAGCAAGACCAATTCCGGCGATGTGCTGCGCAACTGCCGCAGGCCCTCTTCGCCGGAGGTCGCCTTGACCACGTCGAAGCCCTTGTCTTCGAGATACAATTCCAGTGTGGTCAATATGTTGACATCATCATCAATGATCAGCGCTTTGGTCACGCCTGCCCTCCATTTCATCGGGGATCCAGAAGGTAAAGCAGGTGCCGGCACCCACCGTGCTTTCCACATCGATGTCGCCGCCGTGTTGCTCGATGATATCCTTGACGATGGCCAGGCCGAGGCCGATCGTACCCGCTTTGCCGCGTTCTGAAAACTGGGTGAAGCGGTCGAAGATATGCGGCAGGAATTGCGGGTTGATGCCGCTGCCGGTATCGATGCATTGAAAATAGAAACGGGTTCCCTGCCGGTACGCTTTGATGACGACCCGACCGCCCCGGTCTGTGTACCGCAACGCATTTCCCACCAGATTGGTAATGACCCAGGGGAAACGAAAAGAGTCGATGGTCACCGGCGGCAGGCCGGCAGGAATGTCGATATCGATCACAACCCCCCTGTTTTCCGCTTGTTTGATCAACGGCGCGGTGCATTCCTGAATCACCGCGGCCATGTCCAATGTCTCCTTGGGACGCGGCGGCGACATGGCTTCGAGTCGGGACAAGTCCACCAGTTCATTGATCAGGGCCGTCAGCCGGGCACAATCGTCATGGGCAGTGGCAATGAGCCTGGCCCGCTTTTCGGCGGCAAGATGGTCGCCCCTGCTCTGGAGCATCCCGATCCCCATGGCCAGGGAGGTCATGGGGGTTTTGAGCTGGTGGGAAATGTCGGCGATGAATCGCCCCTTGGCCTCCTCGCTTCTGCGCACTTTCTCTCTTTCGGTGGCGATGATCTCATCCCGGTGCTGATCGTACTGTTTCAGGCGATTGAACAGGCGGTTGAACGTATCGGTCAAGTACCCGATTTCATCGTCGGTTCGGGATTGGACCACAGGATAGGGTCCGCTGCCCTCCTGGATGCTCAGCAGTTGGCCGGCAAGCGTCATGATGGGCCTGGCAATGCGATACGAAAAGAAGTAGCTCAACACCAGGATGGCGACGATGATGACCCCGAAAAGAATCGCCGTATTCCGTTGCGCCTGGCTCGCCAGCATACGGGTCTCCTGCTCTGCCCGCTCCATGGCGTTTTCGTTGATGGCCACCAGATCGTCGAGGAGAAAGACCATCTGCGCGGTGAGCGCCAGAAAATCGGTGAAGCGATCGTCGGGCCATGGCGCATCCAGTCGGCTTTGTTCGAGAGAATCGACCAGCGGTTCGTACCGGGCGTAACTCTCCAGCAGACGATCGATCAATTCACGCTCACCCGGCTCGGTGACGTTCTCTTGGCAAACGTTCAGATTGTCGCCCAATGTCATCAGCGTTTCCTGAGACACTACGATGGCCTTTTGACGCCGGGAAATATGAACCAGCAACGGATGACGAATCTCTTCGAGTGCTTTCCGGGCTTCCTGGGCGGCCCGGATGCTCTTGTAGTTTTTGGAAAGGATCTTCTCGGCGCTTTCGCCCAGCGAATTCAAATATTGGTTGTTGATCAGCACAGCCCCGAACAAGGCCAGCGTAGGCACCAGGCAGACCAGAAAGATCTTGAATCGTATAGGATAGCGGATGGCATTCATCGGCGTTGTATGGGCCGCATGGCATTTGGCCTCTTGATACGGTTGACGTTAACTCTTTTATGGGGTTTGCAGACACAAATCAATACATCGTCAGTAAAATGACCACCCATAAAAAAGGCAGAGCCTCAATCGAGGCCCTGCCCTATATCAACCGCCCTATCGGCGGAGTGGATTTATTTGCCTGTTGGATGAAGCTCTGCCATTGTCATGTTGGCGGTTACAGCTTGCAAGCTGCCATCGCCGTTCGGCCGTTGATGCATCGATTGACGAAGTAGCCTAGTACCATCAGCGTCAGCATGATTCCGATCATAAGGCACCTTCCTTTGGTTTATCCCTGAACATCGATTCCCAGGTCACAGCCCAGATGCTCATCGGGATTATCGCAGTTGAAATTGGCTTCACGTGTATCCACGTGTCCTTCATTCCTGTCGTCGAAGTAGTCTTGGGTTCTATTTTCGGCCATGATGTCACCTCTCTGGTTGATTGTTTATGGGTTATGGGTTTGGTGCTTTCGTTTTGTTTGACCATAAGATGCGGCCTGGTGAGAAATTGGCAATGCGGACCGTTTGGCCGTATATTGGCAGGCCAAACCTACCATTGTGACCGTCTATAGTCGGATTTGGAGGTCGCCAGCCGCCTTCGAGGAACGTAAATCTCCGCTACCGCCAGAATGGCGAAAACACCGAGAAAGGCGCCGAAGCGAATGATGGTTTCAATTACCATTTCGAATCGATCCACCCAAGCAACAGATCGTAGGGTCAAAAATTGAAAATCTTGTCGGCCTCCATGGCGATTCCGTATAAATCATCCATCCAGCCGATTGGGCATGTTCCTGATCCCACAAGACCGTGGGCTTTCATGCAGACCCCTCAGACATAGAAGTCGCCCTGGAACTGATTGATCTGTCCCATGACATCGAAATCTTCGCTGCCGGCCCGTTCGAAACAAACGCCTTTGCCAAGCATGAACACGCTGACCTCATCCCCCTTATTGACGCCGACATTGGCCAGTCGCATGGCGTTGTAGATGGTCTCTCCGTCGTCGGTGCAAATGATAAACAACACTTTCATTCTTTTCTCCTCCGACGACTGCTTTCAGACAAAAAATTCTCCATTCTACCGCCATCGCTGACCGCGTCATGGGGCCCCCACACCGCGTTCAAAAGCTTCTGCCGAAAAGGCCGACTCATCTCCTCCGCCCACCGTCGCTCCATAAAGGATCCTCACCAAAACGTTCTATCCACCACTCTTCGGCCGATCGGTGCCTTCTCACCGTATTCTCAGAAAAAGAGTATTGATACTGAAGGCAGTACTCCATGATCGTTTCATAGGCCGAAACGATCTTGCGGGTCATCTCGGCGCAGGCCTCCTTGTTATCACCACATTTGTCAGGATGCCACTTGGCCAGAAGCCTCCGGTAGTTTCGTTTGATCGACGCCATGTTCGCCGTATCAGGAAGCCCGAGGATTTTTCTGGCAGCGGAAATTTCTTCGTACTTGCTCATTTTGATCGATACCTTCGCCCATGAACTTTGCCAGTCACAAATCGACCATCCCGGAAACCTTGCCGTTCCACTGCCCTGGATTTGCTGGAGTTGTAAGGCCAACAGGCCGCCGGGTTATCCATCCGCGTCTTTCGGGGGCCGGGTATTGATCCGCGTGTAAATGTGCCGGGCCGTATACAAGGCGCCCAATGGATTATGGGCCAGCACCCGGTCTTTCACCGCCAGAACCGTGACCGGGGCCTTGGCGTGCTTGATAAACAGCGTATCATCGCCGACGCACAATCCGAGAAGAACATGCAGATCGCACCCTTCCGCATCGAGCACCGCAGCCTGGCCGATGGGATTGCACATGGGCTGGCGAAATCCCGCGACGATTTTCTCTTCTTCCGGAAGAGACACATCATCGGAGCTCAAAGCGCCGCACATGCAGCACGCGGAAGCCACCTCAAAGCCGGCATTCAATAGCACGTGAGAAAAAAGACGGGCCTCTTCCGAAAGGCCGACACAAAAAGCCACGCCTATCTTTCGATGCCCTTGAAGCCGGACATATTCGACGGTTTCTTCTACCCGGGTGAGTTTGCCATACTCCTTCCAGGTCCGGGCCACATCCTGGGCCATGCGCTGGTTTTCTGCCGTCTGCAAAGTCTCTTTAGCCTGGCCCAGAAGATCGGAATGGTGAACCGACGGGCAGAAGGGCGGAGGATTGCTCAGGTCGCCCTTGAAACAACTTTTTTTGGGGCAGTCGCTGCACATGGAGGATTTGCTTTTCATTGTCATGCTCCTTGATCTGAGGTGGATAGCTGAAATCCCTTTTCCATTTTTAGTGTGCGATCCGATGGACCATGCCCACCATGGCCTTTCCAAGGGACTTGGCTTCGCCAAGGGCCGTGCTTCCCGGGCCGCCGCCCGTTCCCTCGCGCACATCTCCTTTTTCCAAACCGTACCCGATGCATCCGCCGACCGTGATCATCCGTTGAGCCGTAAACCAGCTGTACAGCAAACTCAACACCTGCCCGGCGCCGACCCGTCTCACGGCGACAGCAGCACCTGCGACCTTGCCGCGCAACTTTCCAGTCCGATAGCATGCATAGGTACGGTCCATGACCGCCTTGGCCTGGGCGCTCACATTGAGAAAATAGACCGGCGTGCCGAATATGATCCCATCAGCCAACTCAAGTTTTTGATAAATCTCCTGCATATCATCCTCGATCACACAGATGCCATCGACCGCGCAAGCCCCGCATGCATCACACGGGCTGATCTGTTTGTCGGCCACGCACACCCATTCGGTTTGAGCCCCCTTCTCCCTGGCGCCGCTCAATGCCGCCTCTACCAGTATCTCCGTGTTCCCTGCTTTTCGGGGACTGCAGACCAGGCCCAAAATTTTCATCGGCATTTCCTTTCTAAAATTAGTCTTAGAACTTTTTGGGTGAACAAAACGATTCTAACAGATGGGATTCAAGAATGTAAACGGGAGTCCAACATTTGGCCTTGATTCCCTACACAAGCCGCTGTTGAACTGCTATAATTATTTTTTTTGGAGTTGGACCGACGGCGGTGACACTTTGAAGCCATCCCCTCTGAGGGGTCGGGTCTTCACTCGTTTATCGAGGATAAAACCCGTGCCCAAAACAATCAGACACCGGTTCGCTCATATCTGCATACTGGTAAAGGATATCGATGCGGCCATCGAACATTGCGCCCGCATCTAAAAAGCAGTGGCACCCCAGTTGCTCGAGGAAAAAGTCGTCAAGAAGGAAGGGCGCATGGGGAATGACCATTATCTGACGCTATTCTTTCCCGCCACTGGAGATGCCTGCGATATTCAGCTCTTACAGCCGATAAACGCCGATTCGGCTGCCGCGCAGCGATTGGCTGACCATGGAAAGGGCCTTCACCAAATTGCTTTTACCACGGGCCATCTTGAGGATGCCTTTCGAGAGCTTAAAAAACAGGGTGTGCAGCTGCATGGCGACAATTTCCTCAAGGACGGCAGCAACCCGAAGTTGCAACTTGTCTGGATACATCCGAAATACGCTCACGGCGTGCTGATCGAGGTGATGGACGAGTATCGACTGGAGGATGGATTGATTAAGGAAATGCAGAGTGCAATCCCAAGTCGGGTAGCTGGTCAAGGTCAAACCGAAGAAGCCTCCGTTTTTTAAAGTGGTACGGATGTGAAGACGCTGATGGGGCGGGGTGGATGAAAATGGGCGCTGATAATTGGGTGGTGTATTTGCTTCGGTGTGTGGATGATTCTCTATACTGCGGCATTACAAACGACCTGGAAAAGCGATTATTGAAGCATAACTCAGGCAAGGGTGCCAAGTATACAAGATCCCGGTTGCCTTTAGTGTTGGTCGGTGTCAGTTCAGAAATGACAAGGAGCGAGGCATTGAAATTGGAATACCGTTTGAAAAAGACCTCGGCGGCCGACAAGAAAGGTGTATTGGAACGATTGAACCCAGACTGATCAAACGAGGTAATGAGCTGATGCTCCCCAATATCAGTGAGGAAGACTTGGCGACAGACCTTATCTGCCATTGTTTCAATTGCACCGAAGAGGATATTGAACTGGACCTCCGACAAAACGGCAAGTCTACCATACTGGAGAAAATCATCGCTGAAAAAAAGCTTGGTGGATGTCAATGCGCTGTTAAAAATCCCAAAGGGCGCTGATGTCTTTCCGATGTCCGCCAGGTGGTGGAGAAATTTTTAACTCATTGAAATTTAAAAATCAAAAAATCTTCGAGGAATTCTCACGTGCTCCCCAAAATCATCGGCATCATATCCGCCATTCTCGCAGTCGGCGTCTATGCCTGCAAATTCAGAGAGACGCCCCTGTGCCGGCCATGAATCATGTTGCCGCTTGGCATCGGCGTCGGGTACGTTGTGTATTGGATGGTGAGACGGATGATTTAAAAGCATCAATCCTTACCCACTTGGGGTTTTACCCTGATTGATCGTTTCGGTGTTGGGTATTAAAAAGCAGCCAAAACAAAAAGGGCTCAGATCGATCTCTAAGCCCTTGTTTTCATTTTGGTGATCCCAAGGGGATTCGAACCCCTGTTACTGGCGTGAGAGGCCATTCCAGTAAGTATCCCGCCTGATTTTATTACCTTTTTTGACCATTAAAATCCGTTTAAGGGAACCAAAAGCCGTCAAAAAAGCCGTCAACTTTGAAGGCGGATTTACGGCGTGGTTGAGCTGTTTTCATCGTTCGAGACCCATGAAAATAGCTCGTTTCACCACCCAATAAACGGCGTACCCGACGCCGATACCAAGGGGCAACATGATTCATGGTCGGCACAGGGGCGTCTCTCTGAATTTCCACGCATAGACGCTGACTGCGAGAATGCCGGATATGATGCCGATGACTTTGGGGAACATGTAAGAATATCTCGAAATATATTAAATTTATAATAATATCAATATGTTATGTATTTTTCCACCACCTGGCGGACATCGGAAAGGCATCAGCGCCCTTTGGGATTTTTAACAGCGCATTGACATCCACCCATGCGCTTTTCGGAAAGAATTTTCCCCATAATCGTGGACTTGCCGTTTTGTCGCAGATCCAGTTCAATATCTTTTTCGGTGTAATTGAAACAATAGCAGATAAGGTCTGTCATCAAGTCTTCCTCATTGATATTGGGGAACATGTGAACATTACCTCATTTCTCAATCTGCGTTCAATCGTTCCAATGCAACTATCTTGTCGGCCGCCGAGATCCTTTTTAAACGATACTCCAATTTCAATGCCGCGCTCTTTGTCATTTCGGAACTGACCCCGACTAACCTCAGCGGCAAACGGGACCTTGTGTATTTTGCGCCCTTGCCGGAATTATGTTTCGATAATCTTTTTTCCAGGTCCTTGGTGATGCCGCAGTATAGAGAATCATCCGCACATCGAAGCAAATAGACGACCCAATTATCAGGGACCATGTTTCACCCAGCCCGATCCACCCGCTGCTTCAACTCCGTTCCCGCTTTAAAAAACGGCAGCTTCTTTTGTTTGACGACGACCTTCTCACCCGATCTGGGATTGCGCCCGGCATATGAATCATATGTTTTGATGTGAAACGAGCACAGTCCCCGGATTTCAACCCGGTCCCCCTTTTCGAGTGCCTTGGCCATTTCGCCGAAAAATATCTCGACACACTTGGTTGCTTCGGTCTTGGTCAGATTGTGGGAATCTTGCAGGGCGTGGATAAGTTCGAGTTTGTTCATGGTTGTGTGTTCCTAATTGTGCTTTTGAATTATCTGCAGAATTCCTTGGGAACGGCATCAAGGAATTTGAGTGCTGATAGATCGAGGTTGAAAAAACTCATTTCCGGCAGAAAGGCACCAGGGATTCATCGAGATAAGAAATCCATTGCCAATTTATTAAATTTTTCAGGATACTCTTCCTGGGGCGTATGACCCGCATTTTCGAAGAGGACCAAAGTAGAGCTGGGCCAGAGTTTATTCAAATATTGCGAATTCTCCAAGGGAACAGCTTTGTCTTCTTTTCCGTGTACGATTAAAATTGGTTTGTTCAATTTAGCCAGCATCTGAGCCTCGTTTTCCACAAATGGCGGTTTTAGAACATTGCGAAGAATATGCATCAATCCAGCATATGAACCTTCAATACAAAGTGGCTGAGTGACTTCACTTACATAATCATCTGTCACTTTGCTGCCATCATATAACCATAATGTTTTCAGGTTGTTTTTCACTAAACCATCCCCTGGGATAGCATTTAGAAATTCTCCAACGAAAGGAAGCTGATAGATCCTCCCTGTTATTGTCTCAGGGTACGGAACCACAGCCGGGTCTACCAATATCAATCTATTTATTCTCTCGGGATTAATTGCAGCCACATAGACCGAAATCCCTCCCCCCATCGAT